>CAZXER010000007.1:0-34131 GCA_964639975.1 uncultured Halobacteriales archaeon
TGCAGAACATGACGGAGTTCACCGACATCGTCATCCGCGAGGACCACCGCGTCGGTGGCATCGTCATGAACTGGACGCCCGTTCACGCGCTGCCGCGTGAGATCACCTGTGTCGACCCGATCGCCGTGGAATCGAAGCTCGTCATGGATGCGACTGGCCACGACGCGATGGCCATCAAGAAGCTCCACGAACGCGGCGTGTTGAACGCCCCCGGAATCGGCGATGCGTCCGCCCAGGCGACCGGTATGGATCAGACCGGAGATGACCAATACGGGGCGCCCGGACACGACTCGCCTGGTCACGATTCCATGTGGGTCGGACAGAGCGAGGATGCCGTCGTCGAGCACACCGGGATGGCCCACGACGGTCTGATCGTGACGGGCATGGCGACCGCGACGACGTACGGGCTGCCTCGCATGGGGCCGACCTTCGGTGCGATGTTGCTCTCGGGCAAGCGAGCGGCACAGGTGGCCCTTGACGAGCTCGAGGTCGATGCACCAGCCGTGGATCTCACGAGCCGGGTGACACCGGCAGACGACTGAGGCGCTCTCGGCTTTTCTCGTGTGGAGTTGTTGGGACGTATTCTCGGACTCAATTCTGAATGAACCGATTTACCAAAAATTATCCAAAGACTATTAGTATTGGAAAGGAACTCATCCACCATGAAACGCAGGAGAGTTCTTTCTGCAATGGTACCGGCATCGATTGGTCTCTCTGGATGTCTATCAGTGTTAGACGACGGTAGTGAACCATCGAACGAAGTGGAACTCACAGAAATCCTCCTCTTGCTATTACCGTCGATCGACGAGACGAGGGTAGACATCGAGGTACGAATTCAATGGGACGCGGAAATCGTACACGAGGCGGTGTACGAGATCGAGCGAGACAGCGCTACGAGGATTCCACGTGAATTCTGGCCTGAGACCTCGGGTGAGTGGGAAGTTGCCGCTAGAATCGACGACGGTGAGTGGAGCGCGACATCGTCGGAGTCCGCACCGACGGGGGTCGATTGTACGAGATTGCAGGGCACAATCGTTCAATATGGGGACAACCTCGGTCTGAGTTGGGGTTGGGCATGGGGAGACTGTTAGTATCGGATAGCATCGATCAACACACGTGTCCACCCTCGCGTTCCAATGGCCCTCCCATCTCGACGACTGGCCCACTGTGACCAATCGAGAACATTAGTCTGTCAGAGGAACAGGGCAATTCCTGAGTCAAGTTACCAACTTCACGCACGTTGAATCACGTATACTCGCCAGATGACACCACCATCAGTGATTCGTATAACGGTCAATCCTGCTGAAGGACAGATTCCTTTGATGAGGATCAGCAAACGATACCGACATCCTCTGTATTAACCGAGTCAGACTTTCGAGAACACCGCGCGTTTGCCATACCGACCCCCATCATGGAGTAGCCCAAAAATAGCTCGGGACCGCAACGCGTTTTGGCCAACCAGCCGAGGAGCTGCCATGGTCGAGCGAGTCACCCTGTATCGGGCACCATCGACCGTCGCCGATGCAGAGACACTCGCTTCGTGGTTGTCAAACCGGATCTCGGCAACCGTGACCGTCGACGATCGCTTTCTCGAAACCGCTGACCGGGATGGTGACCTCGCTGAGGGGTTCGCTCGCGCTCGCGTCCTCTCACCGTACGAGCGGACCACCGGCAACACGATGCTCGGGATCATCAGGTACGAGTCACGCGTCATCGCCGATCCGAATCGAGGTGGCGGTGTCCTCTATGACGGGCTAGCACTCCAGGATCTGCTCCGTCAGCACCTCCCCGATCAGCGAACGCTGGACCACCTCCACATCATCCTCCTCGATCGCGCGATCGGTACCTGGGGGGACCACGATGGCCGCTGGCACAAGCGCATCAACGTGCTCGGCCATCCGGCGTTGCTCTCAGTCCCAGGTCTCTACGAAGCCCCGGCCAAGCCCGAGGCGTATTACCAGGCGAAGCAGAGCCACGCCATGATGGCCGGCGATTCACCGCCACGCGAGGTGCTCGAGGAGGCCGTCGACGGCGATTTCCTCGTCGATGACGATCCCCGAACGACCGACGCTCTCAAGGGGTACGTCCTGCAGGCGTATCACTACCTGTCGACCGGCGAGGCGTTCTGTGATGTCGAGCACTGTCGCCTCTTCAACGCCCACTATCAGACGGATCTCATCCGGGCGCAACTCGAGGAGCCCGCCTTTTGTGAGGAACACGCGCGACGGTATGGCTAATCTGCAGGCGCCTTCGCCCCCACGGCCACGCGAAAGAGTCCATCGGCACTGTCGTAGTAGCTGATCGTGGCTGCTCGATCGGCCAGTGCGTCGTGGGCGTCAGTCACCCGGTCCTCGAGGACGGTGAGGAGGTCATCGTCGAAGCGGGTCTTCCCGGGCGTCGAGACGGCAAGGCCGGCTCGAAGGACCGGATTGGCCAATCGGCCGGCGGGACCTCGCATCACCCCGAGATCGAGCAGGCCGAGGCGACCGCCATCGCCTAGCAGGGACCACCACTCATCGATGACGACCTCGGGGTCGTCGAACAACGTCACGGCGAAGGTGGCGAGGAGTGCATCGACCGGACCACGAAGCGGTGGACGGCTTCCATCGCCCAGGATCAGGGCAGCACGTGGATCGACCCGAGCGGCTCGCTCGAGCATGGCTGGGGCCACGTCGATCCCGATAACGGTCCCGGATGACCCCACCTCCTCACGGATGTATCCGAGGTTGCCACCGGGGCCACAGCCCATGTCAACGACCGTAGCGGTCGCCTCGAGTTCGAGCTCGTCGATGGTGCGCCGTCGCAGCCGACGCACGCCGGGTGCGTGGCGCGACAGCGAGGTGTAGAGGTCGCTCCAGCGCTCGTAAAAATCGGCGATGGATGGTGCACTCGATGGGTCGGACATCGATCACTCGAGACAGTCGGCCACGAGGTCGACCACCGCCTCCGGATCTGCCCCGAGCACGTACACGTTGGCCTCGATGCCCGGTCCATCCTCGTGGTAGATGACCTGGGTGTCGGCTGCTCTCCGGATGGTCGATTCGACGGCCTCGGACAGCTCATCAGTCGGCGCAACCGAGGCGGTCCGATAGCCTCCAGCTTCGATGCGGTACATCAGGTCGGAGTCGAAGGCGATGTTGAGCGCGGACCTGACCTCGCTCCCGCCACGTCTCGCGGCGAGGACCACTGATGCCACGTGTTCGCTGACGCCGAATTCGGGTGCTGCAGGGACGGTCGCCCGGCCCTTGATCTCGACGATACGCCCCGGTACGCCTGCGACATCGTCGATCCGTTCGGCGTCGGGTCTGGCATAGACGAGGTTCGACCCGACCTGGGGAATGACGCCGGCGAACCCACCGAGGCGTTCCAGGCGACGAAGCGCGCTCCGGAGTGCATCGAGGATCTGCGCTCGCTCTCGGAGTCGCCCGCCTGGGTCGTGGATGGTCCCGGCGCTGGCTTCGTCGGCCAGCTCGGGGACGGCCTCGCGGTGGAGGTCGGCGAGGAGGTCACCATGTTCGAGCTCGCGGATGAGCACCTCCGCCTCGATGAGGGCCTGGACGGGCGACATGCTACCGTCTGCGAGGCCAGTGGCCGTTCGATCAACGAGCGCCTGGACGCGGTCGTTCGCGGCGACATCGTCATGGCGCTCGATCTCACCATGGGCGTACTTCGAGACGGCGCTCTGGCTGATGCCGAGGTACGCTCCGACCTCGCTCTGGTTGAGCCCCTGCTCGAGCAGTTCCGCAGCCAGCATCGACCGGTATGTCGGAAGGAACGTCTCGACGACGACCTCCTCGATGAACTTCATCCCTTATCCCTGTGGTTAGCAATGGACCCCGATAAGCCTACGCGGTCTGCAGCGGGGTCATTCGAGCTGATCGCCGCCGAACTCGTGGTCCCTGTCGAGGCGCGAGGCCTGAGGACCCTCCTGGTCTTGATACTTCGACCCGCGTTCGCTCCCGTAGGGCCGTTCGGACGGCGATGAGAGCTCGGTGAAGGTCAGCTGGCTGACGCGCATCCCTGGTCGCAACGCCACCGGTGCGGTACCGAGATTGGACAACTCGAGGGTGATCTGGCCGCGGTACCCCGGATCGCACAGGCCGGCGGTGTTCGAGAGGAACACACCCCCGCGGCCACCGATGAAGTTCTCGACGACCTTGCCCCTCGGTTGCACCTCCAAATCGTAGGTCGTCTCAACCCGGTCGGTCTCCTCGACGGATACCACCCGATCGAATCTAACGCCTCCATCAAGGAGTTGATCTAAGCGAGTGGTGGTGACCCCTTCATCACGATATGCGTCCCTGAATCGTTCGAGTGTCGACCGCTTCACGGAGTCGTACTCGCGGTTTTCTACGTTCGAGATGCTTGATTTAGAGGCGTATCCCATCTTCTTTGCTGCCTCGCTCATGGTCAATCCCGCTCGGGTGCGCAATGTTCGCAGTAACTCCGACGGGACCGGGAGGTACTGACCGCGTTTGTGGGCATCCGCTTGGACGTCGACCGCCCATTCGGTTCCGGTGTTGTACGAGTCGCTAGGTTCGATGTAGTTCTCCCGCTCACGACTGTATATCGAGCTGATCAAGCCCAATCTGGTGGCGAGGTATTGTGCTCGGTCGGCGAGGGCCTCGTTCGCTGTATACAGGGTGTCCCGAGACCTACGTCGGGTTCCATCGCCATCCATGAGCCCGTCAAGGAGTTCCCGTAACACGTCATCATTCCAGTTCCATGCTCGCCAGGGGATGTTTTTGTCCGACCCCGCGCCGGCGAGCGCATCGAATAGTTTGGACCAGAGGGCAGAGCAGACCGTGAGACGTTCGATTCGTCCCGAATCATACCGGTACAGGCTTGTGTCGTACTGATCGAACCACCGTTCGACCCGGTCGAGTAACGCACCATCGGTGTTCGAGAATTGCAGCTGTTTCCGTCTGAGGGACCCCTCGGCGATGAAGAAACCGAGGACCCAACCGAATCCTGGTGTCACATCGAGATACCGTGGCAACTTGGCATCGCTTTGCTTGAACGCCACCTGGGTCTCCGCCGGCGTGTCATTCACGGAGAGACACGACAGTGGTGCCGCATCCCGTGAATCGTAATGCCGTCTCGACACCGGTGCAATATCGTCATGCCAGCGGACCGTACCGAGGCCATCGCTCGCGTAGGCGATGATCTCGTCATCACCGCTAAAGAGATGAACGAGGTCGAGGGAGCGCTCTTCACCGCGGGGTGACGGCAAGGTACCGGGAACCATGACCAGCTCGCCCTCCGCCTCCTCACTGGGGAGTCGCATCACGCCACCGTGTTCGTCGATGGTGAACAGGTTGTGATCCCTCGTGACCTGCACCTCTCGCCCTGACTGGAGTGTGACCGTGTAGATCCGCTTTTTCGGATTGGTGATGTGGTCTGTGACCGGATACGTCCTCACGGTGAGGCTGTGTGGGTCGAACGCGACCGCACGCGCCTGTCGTTCCTCCTCGACGATCGCGCCGATGCTATAGAATCCGAAGCCCCGTTCAGGCGTCCACAGGAAGACCTGCTCATCATATGGGAGCGAGGCATGCACCACGACCGCTAGGCGCCCGAGCGAAGAGCGGCCCTCGACGTGGGCGATGAGGTCATCGGGTATCTCGACCGTCTCCTTGGTCGTTCCAAGGACGAAGTCGCCGGGATGGAGGATGAACTTCCCGTCGTCGTAGCCACCGTCGAGGTCGGTCGACTCGAGGGTCGCCTGCTCGGTCTCGGCCTGCTCTTCGATGACCGTTCGATGCGTGTACTGATCGACCTGTTGGGGACTCTCGGGATTGATGTAGGGGATCGTGCTCTGTCGAAATTCGAGGAATTCCCGTCCGAGTCTGAGATCGACGCTGGCGGGCTGGATCTGCAAAGCCGGGTCATCGAGGGGCTCGATCACGAGCGAGCCATCCTCGAGGCGCTTGCTGATGTCCCGGTCCGAGAGTATCATGTGACGTCTGTCCCTTGCCGGCCCAAAATACTTCCCGCTTCGCTTCATCGCGGATAGCCAACGCTTTGGGCCCAGCGGGTGGCTGTTGTCCCAATGAAACAGGTCATCGTCGTCCGTGGGGACCTTGACCTCGGGGCGGGCAAACTGGCCGCCCAGGTCGCCCATGCGGCGGTGAGTGCGGCTGATGCGGCCGATCCCGCCGCCCGCGACGCCTGGCTAGCCGCAGGCCAACGCAAGGTCGTGTTGCGGGTGCCTAACGAGGCACACCTCGGCGAGCTCGAACAGGAGGCGGTTCGCAACAACCTGCCGACTGCATTGATCACCGATGCCGGTCGAACCGAACTCGAACCGGGGACGGTCACGACCCTGGGCATCGGCCCGGCCTCCGACGAGGATATCGATGCGGTGACCGGAGACCTCCCGCTGTATTGAACCACAAGGCCTAGTGTCTCTGGCTCCGTGGGTCTGGGCATGACCGACGAGTTCGCGTTCGAGACGACGGCTATCCACGGGGGACAGGAACCCGACGAGGCGACTGGCGCGGTGATGCCGCCGATTTACGCATCATCGACGTTCGAACAGGATGCACCCGGCGAGGACCGCGGGTACGAGTATGCCCGGACGGGCAACCCGACGCGATCGACCCTCGAGGCGAATCTGGCCGCCCTGGAGGGTGCCGTCTACGGCCGGGCCTACGCGAGTGGCATGGCGGCGATCAATACCGTGATGAACCTGCTGGAGGCTGGCGATCACGTCGTCGCCGGCCGCGACCTCTACGGCGGCACTCATCGGCTCTTCACCAAGGTCTACGAGGACTACGATCTGACGTTCACCTTCGTCGATATGAGCGATCTCGAGGCGGTCGAGGCGGCGTGTGGTTCCGACACCGAGCTACTCTGGCTCGAGACGCCGACCAACCCGCTGTTGAAGGTGCTCGATATCGAGGCGATCGTCGACATCGCCGACGACTACAACGCGCTCTCGGCGGTTGACAACACCTTCGCCACGCCGTACCTCCAACGGCCCCTCGAGCTCGGTGCCGATATCGTCGCTCATTCGCTGACGAAGTATCTCGGCGGGCATTCCGATGTGGTCGGTGGTGCCTTACTCACGAACGACGAGGACCTCGACGAGCGCTTTGGCTTTCACCAGAACGCGGTGGGCTCGACGATCGATCCCTTCGCCTGCTTCCTCGTCCTCCGTGGCACGAAGACGTTGCCACTTCGCATGGAGCGCCACTGTTCGAACGCCCAGGCGCTCGCTCACTGGCTCGCTGACGACCCGCTCGTCACTCGGGTGTACTACCCCGGTCTCGAGTCACACCCGAACCACGAGCTGGCCAGCCGACAGATGGCCGATTACGGCGGGATGGTGAGCTTCGAGCTCGATACCGACCTCGAGACGGCCAGTGAACTCGTGAGCGACCTCGAGGTGTTCACCCTCGCAGAGAGCCTCGGCGGGGTCGAGAGTCTCATCGAACAGCCAGCGGCCATGACCCATGCGGGCGTCCCGGCTGAAGAGCGCCGTGCGAGCGGCCTGAGCGATGGGTTGATCCGGGTGAGCGTCGGTATCGAACACGTCGACGATCTGATTCAGGATTTAGATCGGGCCTTCGAGCTGGCACGGTAGCTGGCCGGTTCGACTCGCATTCGTACATACGAGGTGACGGACTCGGAGCTACGTATCGTCTCGCGAATATCTGCTACCCAGTACCCACCAGTCCTGGAAAACGAACGGATCGCCTAGAGTCGGGTGACGTTCTCGATCGAGACGCTCTCGACGTCGTCGAGGGCGAGGAAGGCTTCCTCGACGGCCTCCGTTCCACCGGCATCATCGGGGACGACGACCATCGCGATGAGTGCCGTGAGCCCGAAGGCGACATCCTCTCGGCCGGTGTCGTTCAACTCGGCGCCGGCAGGTAACGCATCGACGAGTTGGGCTTCGAGGTCGTCGAGGTCGATCTCGGGAGAGACTGGCATGACCTTGACCTGGGTCGCTACGTCTCCCATGGTTATGGCCCCCGAAAGCCGCATTCTGGGCAGTTGTACTGGTTGCTTTGCTTTCGACATTTGGCACAGCGATGCAACGCATGGCCACAGGATGGACAGCCAAAGGAGGCTGCGTTCGTGGCGGTGACGTTGATGCCGCAGGTCACACAGCGGTGTTCGCTTGCGGCCTCGGATTCACTCATGACGAGACGTTGCCTGTCGCCGGGTAAAACGGTTGCCGTTTGGGACAAACGGGGGATATCTTGCGGCGGTCTATTCGCCTACATGAGGTCCGTGAGCACAGTAGATGGGTCCACGGTGGACGTTCAATCGACTCTCCTCTTGATGGGTTGTGGGGTTCGATGGGTACCAATCGGCACTGTCGGTTCTTCCCCCAGTATTTCTCATCCAACGAGCATCGGACCGATCAACACACCCATCAGGTGCACCCGCCGGCCGCCGATGCGCACCGGTACCAACCCGATCGCGGTGCTCAGGCCGTACACGAGGACGCCCAACACCCCCGCGAACAGGAACGAGAGGACGGCGAGTCCAGCGAGCAGGACGATCGAGAGCCTCGTGTAGTCCGTCGACCCGATGATGTCGAGGTAGCGATCTCCGATGTTCACCACCACGAGATAGCCGATACACCCCGCGATAACCGTCGACAGAACGAGGACGATCAGCTCGACCGGCGCGCCGAGTTCCTCATAGGCCACCACGATTCCACTCCGTGGCGCACCCAGTGCAGCCAGGGCGAACAGCGCGAAGATCGTGTTACTCGTATCGACCCCGCTCGTCGCCACGATGTAGCCACGGTCGCCACCCGAGCCAGGGACCAGTGCCAACACGCCAACGGCGGCGATCGCGGCGGAGATCCCAGGCAGGAACCCGACGATCGCTCCCGAGAGTGCGCCGGCACCGGCGGTCAGAAGGATCGCGCCATAGGAGGTGCGCAGTCCCGGTGACTCCTGGGGCGGAACGCCGGAGCCATTGACGGCATCGATCAACACCGGGGCGCCGAACAACCCGGCGAAGATCGGACTCAACATCCCCCCGACATCGAGTGGCGCTTGCGGGTTCAAATCGAGGGTGAACAACCCCAGCGTCGCCGCCAACGCGAAACTGAGCAGGCCACCGACTGCGGCCCGTGGGGACGGTTCGGTGACGACCAGGCCGATGACAACGAGCGCGAGGAGGAGACTGACGTGCGCCATCAATCCCTCGTAGACGAGCATCACGGCGAGGGTCAACGGTATCGCCAGCGGGACGGCAAACGCGACGGCCAGCACGCTCCCGAGGGCAGAGAGTCGAAGGGCCTCACGTCCACGACCCTCCAGAACGAGGCGGTGGCCGGGTAAGGCGAACACCGCCATGTCCGCATCGGGGACGCCGATGGCCAGCGCCGGTACCGCATCGACGAAGCTGTGGACCACGCCGGCGGCCAGCATGGCCACCCCGACGTACAACGGGGGTGCCGGCACCGAGGGGGCGATCCCCACCAGTAACATCGCGAAGTTGTTTGCATGCAGCCCCGGGATGAGCCCACTGAGGATCCCCAAGGCGGCACCGGAGACGGTGAATAGCAGGACCAGTGCGGTCGTCCGGAGGCCGAGTACCACGTCGACCGGGATCGGCTCCATCACCGTCGTTGGGCGCCCATTCGCCTATAACGCCACCCGACCGGTGCGCCACAAACAGCGCCCCTTGCACCCTAGTCGACGAGCTTGTCAGCGAAGCGCGCTTTGAGCTTCTCGATTTTCGGCGGGATGAACGCCGAACAGTAGGCCTGCTGTGGGTTCTTCTCGTAGAAATCCTGGTGGTACTCCTCGGCCTCCCAGAACGTCTCCAGTGGCTCGACCTCGGTGACGATGGGATCGTCGTAGACGCCCTCGGCCTCGAGCTCATCGATGAGGGCGTTGGCTGTGTCTCGCTGTGAGTCGCTCTCGTAGAAGATTGCCGAGCGATACTGGGTCCCGATATCCGGTCCCTCGCGATCCTTCGTCGTCGGGTTGTGGATGGTGAAGAAGGCGGCGAGTAGCTCCTCGTACTCGATCGCTGCTGGATCGAACTCGACGCGAACGACCTCGGCATGGCCGGTTTCACCGGAGCATACCTCCTCGTAGGTGGGATCGTCCACGGTACCACCGGCGTACCCGGAGGTGGTGGCGACCACGCCCTGCAGGCGCTCGAGGGCGGCCTCGACACACCAGAAGCACCCGCCAGCCAGTGTCGTCGTCTCGGTACTATCGCTCATCCATCAGGCGTAGTCGACAGAGGGAAAAAGGACTTCCGACCGCTTAGCCGAAGAGCTCGCCGAGGCCCTCACCGCTGGCCTCGTCCTCTTCGTCGTCCTCGTCCTCGTCGTCAGCTGCTGCGTCCTCGTCGGCACCTTCCTCAGGTGCGTCCTCCTCGGCCTCGGCGGCCGGAGCAGCGCCACCGCCGCCGGTGGCAACCGGTGCCGCCTCGGCGATCGCATCGTCGATGTCGACATCCTCAAGCGCCGCGACCAGTGCTTTGACGCGGGACTCCTCCACGTCGACACCGGCGGCCTCGAGGACGTCGGTCAGGTTCTCTTCGTTGATCTCTTCCTCGGCTTCGTTCAGTATGAGTGCTGCGTATACGTATTCCATTGGTGATCACCCGAAGAGGTCCCCGAGGCCCTCGGCGGAGGCGTCGTCTTCGTCGTCATCCTCCGGCTCGTCGTCGTCCGCGTCGGCTTCCTCGGTTGGCTCCTCGTCAGTCGTGTCCGCTTGGTCTGTGGTCGGTTCCGCGTCGGGGGTCGGTCCGGCCGGGATGGCCGCCGATGGGACCGCGTCCTCGTCGTCGATGTTGCTGGCAAGCGCCCGGCCATCACCGACAGCGGCCGAGAGCACTGCAGCGGCCGTCTCCGGCTCGACGACACCAGCTGCCACGGCGAGTTGGGTCGCGGTGGCGTCGGCCTTCGATAGCAAGCCCCCAACCACGCCGGCTGCCGGGTACGCGACCTCGACGGCCAGTGCCCGTGCGTTGGACGAGGCACTGGCGACATCGCCACGGTAGGCGTCGACATCGAGCTCGAGATCCTCCGCGTAGAAGATGACCCCATCGGCGAGCAGGGCTCGCAGATCGAGGCCGACCTCCTTCGGTTCGAGCTCGAGCTCGTTGAGCACGCCCTCGAGCTGGGGAGAGACCTCTTCGCCCGCCTCGAGGACCGTCGTGGTCTCCACCACCTCGATCGATCCCTGCTCGATCCGGGCCGGGACGCCCACGTTCTGGAGGTCACCGACGAACGGACCGGGATCGATCCCGGTGTCACCAGCTTCGATGACGATGTCGTTCGGAGCGATCTCGCCCGCGCTGATCGGCGCCGGGGTCTTCGAGGCCTCGAGTTGCTGATACAGCGCGAACGGGTTGGCATCGGACAGCACGATACCGACCTGTCCGGAGATGTACTCGACGAGATCCTCAAGCCCCTCGTCGACCTCCTCGAGCGCGCGGCGCAACAGCGTGTTGCGGCTCACGCGCATACGAGCGGTCTCGTAGAGGTCGCTTCGCATCGTCTGGAGCTGTCGACTCGGGATCCCCGTGATCGAGACGACACCGACCGTCTCGGCGTCCTCGAGTAACGCGGTCAGTTCGCCGACCTCCGCGCGCTTCCACTCCGGGATGGTCTCGGTCTCGGCGGTCATCTCAGGCCACCTCCACCGAGGGTCCCATCGTGGTCTTGACGTAGACCGTGTCGATGTTCCTCGGCCCTTTCTCGAGCGAGGCGTGCAGCCGGCGAAGCACGGTGTCGACGTTCGTGGCGATATCGTCGGCGTCCATATCGCGGGCACCGACCATCGCGTGGAACGTGCGACGATCGCGGCTTCGCAGCTGGACCGTGTTCTTCATGCGCTCAACGACTGCGACCACGTCATCATCTGGCGACAACGGCGTCGGCATCTTCCCACGCGGTCCAAGGACACGCCCCAGGTGACGACCGATATCCTGCATCATCGCCTCTTCGGCGACGAAGAAATCGGTCTCGTTGGCGAGGCGCTTGGCGGCATCGGTGTCGTCTCCCAGGTCGGCCAGGTCGTCGCCGTCCAGTACGTCATCGGCGACGTCTTCCGCCTGGGACGCCGTCTCGCCATCGGCAAAGACGACGATGACCGTCTCCTTGCCGGTCCCCTCTGGGAGCACGATGCTCTCGTCAACCCGTTGTGCCGGGTCATCGAGATCGAGATCTCGGAGGTTGATAGCAAGGTCGACGGACTCAGCGAAGTTCCGATCAGGCGCCTCCTCTAGCGCGCGTGCGACCGCTTCTGCGATGTCATTATCTGCCATGGTATCCCCCCGTAGTACGCGGACAATCCGCTGCTACGGACGAAACAGGCGAACACCTGTCTCGCCCGGGAAAAGGCCCAAGACCAACTTAAACCCGTCGAAGCAACGAATCAGTCCTCGAACGGCGTGGTCGGGGTGAGTCCGCGTTCCTCGAAGGCCTGCTTGAGGCGTGGGATCCGCCGCTCGAAGGCAGCCGGATCGTGTGCGTCGCTGCCGAGGGTGAACGCGAGGTCGTACTCCTGGAGGACGTCGAGGAAGGCCTCGTTCGGGTGAAAGCGGCCGTACTCTGCGGTGATGCGCCCGGCGTTGAGTTCGGGGACCGTCTTCGACGCGGCGAACGCCTCGGCGATCTGGCGATACTGAGCCTCGGTGGCCAGTCCGCGCAGTGCCTCGTTGCGTTCGACGATGTCTGGATGGGCGGCGATATCGAACAGCTCTGATCGGATCAACGCCTCGAGGTCGTCGAAGTAGTCGGCCACCAGTTCCTTGCGTTCCTCGGTGGGGAGTCCGCTGAAGTGATCCGAGAAGTGAACGTTGACTCCATCCACCTCGTGGACGCTCCCGATCACGTAGTCGAAGTCGGCCGAGTCGAGGAACGCTTCGATGGCGGGCTCCTCACCGGGGAAGAAGTCCATCTCGACGGCGTCGTACACCGTGATTCCAACATCCTCCTCGACCAACTCGATGGCCTCGCGTCGGCGCTCGTAGGTCAGATCGAGGTTGTACCCTGCGACGACCCGGTGGGCGCTCGCGTTCGGTCGATCAGAGAGGATGCAGTGGTCCGCGATGCCCACGGCCTCGAGGCCCACGTCAGCAGCTGCGCGGACCATCCACTCGAGGAAGCTCCCGTCGGAGTAGTTCGAGTGGGTGTGATAGTCGACGTTCATGACTGCGACAATAGCGGCCGACAGCTCGGGATCTATGCCTCAGCCGCGTCGACGAGCACGTCGTCGTACTCGCCGTCGTCGATCGCCTCGAAGACATCTCGGGCATCGGTCCCCTCGATGGTGACCCCGAGGGTCACACAGGTACCGATGACCTCCTTCGCCGCGGCTTTGATATCGTACGACAGCAGGTCTGAATGCTTCTGCTCGGCGACCTCTCGCACCTCCTCCATGGAGAGGTCGGCCACGAACTCGTCCTGGGGCGTTCCGGACCCCGTCTCGAAGCCTGCCTTGTCCTTGATCAATGCCGCAGTCGGGGGTACCCCGACATCGATTTCGAAGGAGCCATCCTCCTCGTACTCGACGCTCACCGGCACCTCCGTGCCATCGAACGCGGCGGTCTGTTCGTTGATCTCGTTGACGACGGCCTGCACGTCCACGGGCGTGGGTCCGAGCTCGGGACCCAGCGGTGGACCGGGCGTGGCTTGGCCGCCTGCGACCAATAACTCAATCGTCTCTCCCATACACGTAGGGGGCGCTGTAGTCTGTTTAAAGGTTTGCAACTGTCGTCGTCATCCACAGCGGGAGACCTCGCGGTATGGACACTGCAACAGCCACGTACTGGCGCGTTAGGGTGCCTCGACGGACTCCTCGATCCAGGCGCCAAATGGCGCATCGACCGCAGTTTCGTCGAAGCACTCGATGCACGGAACGTCGTACGGGTGGAGCTCCCGCACCCGGCTGGCGAGTGCCTCGTAGCCCGCGTCCGTTGTCTTACACAACAACACCGTCTCCTGGTCGGTCACGACCTCGTCCTCCCACCGGTAGGTGGAGTCACAGGCAAGTGCGTTCACACAGGCGGCGAGTCGCTCCTCGACGAGGGTGCGTGCGAGCGCATCGGCGCGCTCTCGCGGACAGGTGATGTAGGCGGTGGCCATACCCCCAGTTGCAGGCCGAGGCGGGTAGTGACTTTCGTGTAGACCGGTAGACCCAAGGCTGAACCCCGAGACTCTCCCGTGAATGCGCAGTACGAGCTCTACCCAGGGGCACACCACCCGCACCTGTGTCGGTGTGACGTGGAGGGAGTGGCGATGACGACGACGGCCGAGGCCATCGTGGAGGTCCTCGAGGCGGCCGGTATCGAGCGAGTGTTCGGTTACCCAGGCGGTCGCGTGATCGAGGTGTTCGAGGTCCTTGCGGACAGCGACATCGAGGTCGTCAGGCCACGAGACGAGCGCCAGGCGGCCGTCATGGCCGAGGCTCATGGCCGCCTCACTGGCGAACCCGGTATCCTCATGGGTCAGGGACCCTGGGTCGGCAGCCTCGGGGCGATGGGGCTGATGGAGGCCCGACTCGGGTCCTCGCCGCTTGTCGCGATCACCGAGGCGAGCGAACGCGGCGAGTTCGCCCCACTGGCTCCCTATCAGGCGGCTCGTGGCGATTATGGGGGGATCGATATCCCGCAGGTCCTCGACGGCATGACGAAGGAGACGTGGGAACCTCGACGGCCGTTGGAGACGATCACCGCGCTCGAGTTGGCGCTCAAGCACGCGGTTGCGGGCCGACCTGGACCGACCGCGGTCATCCTCGACGGCGAGGCGGTCTCTGCCGAGGTGCCAGCCGATGCTCATCCGCCCCGATGGGCGCCCGCGGCTCGGAGTGCGGTCGACCATGCCACCCCCCGTCCGGGGGCGATCGACGAGGCCAGCGAGCAACTCACGACTGCCGATCGGCCCGTCATCATTGCGGGCAACGGCGTCCATCAGGCATCCGGGTATGACGAGCTCACCCGGGCGGCCGAGGCCTATGGTGCGGCGGTCGTCACCTCCTATCTCGGCAAATCGACCATCGCTGAGGATCATCCCCTGGCCGGGGGTGTGATCGGTTCATACGGCCACGAGGCGGCCAACCAGCTCGTCGCCGATGCGGACTGTCTACTGTTGGTGGGTACCCGGCTCAACCCGATGGATGCCAACTGGCAGGCGCCGGGCTTCATCGATCCGGACCGGCAGGTGATCTGTCATCTCGACATCGATGCCCGCAATGCCGGCTGGACGTACCCCGCCGCGGTCTCGCTGGTCGGCGATGCCGCCCTTGGGCTGGCGGCGTTGGCTGGGGCTGCTCCGGACGACGTCGATGACACCTGGTCGACGAAGGCCGCCTCGGCCGCTCGAACCGACGCGTTCGACGATCCACATCGAGGCGACGACACCTCGCCGATCCGCCCCGAGCGGGCCATCGCCGAGCTCGAGGCGGCCGCCCCCAGCGATGCCGTCGTGCTCGCGGACTCCGGCAACAACCGGTTCTGGCTCATGCAACACTACCAGACCCGGGCGGTGGGGACCTACTACGGTAGCGGTGGCGTCGCCGGCATGGGCTGGTCGCCACCCGCTGCCGTCTCGATCGAACTCGCGGGTCACGATGCGATCTCCGTCGCCGGTGATGGGGGCTTCACGATGACGATGACGGCCATCGAGACGGCGCTAGAGTACGGCGTCGCTCCGACCTTCGTCGTGCTCGATGATGCGGGGCTCGGGATGGTCCGGGAGATCGACCCGGCCATCCCCGGAGTCGACTTCCCGAGGACCGATCTGGCCGATGTGGCGCGCTCTCTCGGTGCTGACGCGCAACGCGTGAGCGATCCGGACGCGCTCGCGTCTGCGTATGCCCAGGCCCTCGACGGCGATCGCCCCACCGCCGTGGTCGTCGATATCGATCCCGACGTCGACGCCGGTGAGCACCTCCAGTCCTCATTCTATCGGTCCGTCGGTGGACTCCACGAGTGATTGCGCCGGCGAATCGCTGGCTTATTTGACTGATGGCCGATACCCTCTGTGCATGACCGATGAAACAGTCTTGGTGACAGGCGGAACGGGCTTTATCGGATCCTACACGGCTGCGGACCTGGTCGACGCCGGGTACGATGTCGTGTGCTTCGACCCCTCTGAGGATACCAGTACCCTCGAGAAGCTCGGGGTCGCGTCCGACGTTGACGTCCGCCGTGGCGACGTCACCGACCCGAATCAGGTGATCCGCGCACTTCGCCAGACGGATGCGACCTATATCGTCCATCTGGCCGCCCTGTTGACAACCACCGCTCGTGCGAACCCCCAAGCGGCGGTCTCGGTCAACATCGAGGGCACGACGAACATCTTCGAGGCCGCACGAGCGTTGGACGATCAGATCGAGCGGGTCGCCTGGGCCTCCAGCGCAGCCGTGTTCGCCCCGCCAGCCAACTACGATCACGGGTGGGTGACCGAGGACGACCTCGTCTATCCCGACACCCTCTATGGCGCCTCGAAGGTCTACAACGAGATCCAGGCCAACGTGTATGCAGAGGATTACGATCTCGACCTCGTGGGACTGCGCCCGACCGTCGCGTATGGACCGTATCGGGAGACCGGGGGCTCGGCGTTCCTGGCGAACATCATCGAGAAACCAGCAATCGGTGAGTCATTCAGCGTCGAGTACGGCGATCAGGTCATCGACTGGCAGTACGTCAAGGACATCGCCACCTCGTTCCGGCTGGCGATGGAGACCCCAGCGACAGAGCGCACCCGCTCGGTGTACAATGTCCGGGGCTCGCTGGCCACCGTCAGAGAGGCTGCCGAGACGGTCAAGGAGATCATGCCGGAGGCCGATATCGAGGTGAGCGATGAAGGGGAGCTCCCCTGGACCCAGCGCCTGGATATGACGGCCGCGCACGATGAGCTCGGGTACACGCCGCAGTACGACCTCGAGGCTGGCTTCCGAGAGTACATCGCCGTTCTTCGCGAGGAGGCGGGCCTCGATCCGCTGGATGCCTAGGCGGTCGTGAGTTTCATAGGAGGGCCTCGCTAACTGCGAGCACATGGCCGAGTGCCGCTATTGCGATGAGACCTTCGAGGACGAGGAGGCGCTGCTGTCTCACATGGCGAGCGATCACGAAGCAGGTGAGCTGAGCCGCATCGATCGCCGGCGAATCGCTGGGAGTACCGAGGACGGCGCGGGTGGACTCCCCGTCAAGAGCCTCGCAGCGGTCGGAATCGCTGCAGTGGTGATGCTGGCGTTGCTTGGTGCCATCGTCATACTCGGTAACAACGGCGTGGGCGGGCCGGCACTGGCGGTCGAGGACACGGCGATTACCCCGACCAATTACAACGCCATCCACGAGCACGGCCTGTTCGACGTGACGATCGAGGGTGAGTCGCTCGATTTCGCGAACGATCCAGCCCTCATCTCGGCGGATTCATGGTTCCACTTCCATGGCGGCAACAACGTCTGGCACGTCCACGGTGAGGACGTCTCACTCGAGTATGCACTGGCAACGATCGGGATCGAGGTCGAGGAGGGCGGGTCAGTCCTCGAGTACGACGGCGTGGTCTACGACGATAGCGAGGCAGGAACCACCGTCTCGATCACGGTCGATGGCGAACCGGTCGACCCGACCCAGCACGTCCTCGAGGGGGTCGAAGGGGTGAGCCCCGAGGAGGCGGCCGCGGGTGAGCACGTCGAGATCGTCGTCGAGACGACAGACTGACCCGGTTACTTCGTCGCCGTGGAGTACTCGTCGATCCACTCGGCCAGTGAGATGCTCATGGTCCGCTGGGTGATGGCGTTCGAGGAGATGACGTTGGCATGCTTGATGATCTCGGCCTCGAGCGTGCGGGTCGGGATCTCGCCGATGACGTGTGGGATCGCCTGCTGGACGGCGATCGGACAGCCGACCTCGTGGGCGAGCGCGTAGCTCGAGAGCGAGTGTGGGATGGTTGCATCGCCGTAGTCGGGATCAGGGTCGACCAGTGCATCGTCGACGTACGCGACGTACTCATAGCACTTGCCGACGTCATGCAACAAGGCGCCGGCGATGACCACGTCGTCGTCGGGGTCGGCTCCATGGACTGATCGAGCGATCTCGGCGCCGGCCTCCGCCAGCTTCGTGACCCCCCGAACGTGTTCGACGGTCGTTACCTCGTGGATGTTCCACGCGTAGGGGATGTCCTCGATCGAGTTCCAGCCGCCGCGATCGAGGCCGAGTGACCACGCCTCGAGGACCTGCTGGCGAAGCTCTTCGTGCTCGATCGACTCGACCTCGGGTAATGCCTCGCGGGCGTCCTCGATCATGGGGCATCCCGCCTGTCTACCTGCAGCGCCTCCTGGCCGATCAGCCGCGGGCGTTCCTCGACGGCGAGGAAGTTGTCGACATCCTCGCGAGCCTTCGCAGCCACCTCGAGTTCGGGGTCGTAGTCGCGCTCGCCCTCGCTCCCGAGGGCGGCGTGCAGGTCCTCGAGCGATTCGAAATACAGCTCCGCTACCCCGTCGAACTCGGCGACGGCTGGTTCGGTCGGGACGACGGTTGCGTACCGGACGACCCCCTCGATCTGACGTGCGATCGGTGTATGGTTGGACTGCCAGTAGTCGAGGAACTCCTCGTGGGTCATCCCGGGTCGGCGCACGAGGAACGCCGAGTGCTTGTACAGCCCGGTCGTGTCGCCATCGGTGTCGTCTCGATGGACCGTCTCCTTGCCGATGAGTCGCGGACGTGCCCCGATGTCGAGGAAATTGTCGACGTCCGTCCGGGCCCTCGCTGCGACCTCGAGGGTCGGATCGTAATCGCGCTCACCCTCGCTACCGAGGGCGGCGTGCAGGTCCTCGAGCGTCTCGAAATACAGCTCGGCAATGCCGTCGAATTCGGCTACCGCCGGGTCGACCGGACGGACGGTCTGATAGCGGACGACCCCCTCGATATCCCGGGCGATCGGCGTATGGTTTGACTGCCAGTAGTCGACGAACTCCTCATGGCTCATCGAGTCCTTTCTGACGAGGAGGGCGACGTGCTTGTACATGGTCGAGAGACTCACCTCCGTGGCGCATAAACCTCCCTGAACCGTCTCGGCTGTTACTTCTCGTTGGTCGATTACAGGCTCCTGCGCAGGATGAGCTCCTCTACGCGCTGGTCGGCTAACTCCGTATGGCGCCGTTCGTACGCTTCGAAGCCGTGTTTCTCGTAGAATCGTCGACCGATGTCGTTCTCGGCGAGAACCGACAGCCAGACATCGGTATGCCCCTCTGCGTCGAGTCTCCTCATCAACCGCTCGAACAGACGAGATCCAACTCCTTCGCCCCAGTACGCAGGATGGACGTAAATACGACTGAGCACAGCATCGGCGAACGGTTCGTCCGAGGCCCTCCCCTGGGCAAACCCGATGACATCGCCGTCTTCAACCCCGACGAACATGGGTGCATTTTCCGCATCGATCGAGGCCTCGATATCATCGACATCGTACCACTGGTCGAGGACGGTGTCCACGGCCGCAGTCCCGATGATGGGCCCATGGGCGGCATGCCAGGATGCGTCTGCGACACTCCTGACCTGTGGCGCATCAGTTACCCTCGCATCCCGGATCGACATGTCGAGGGCTGTTTGCCGGTCAGGGCATAAAACGTGTCGACCGTCTGGGAACGTTAATGGCGGCGGTGGGTGAAACTGGGGGATAGGAATGTACGAACGCAGCTATATGGAAGGGACGCGAGGAACGATGGCGGTCGATTGGGAGGAACGCATCGACGTCACCCGCCTTCGAGAAGAACGCAAGTCCCGGGCGCTCGAGCAGCTCCGAGAGGAAGGGCTGGAGGCTGCGCTGTTCGTCAGCGACCCGAACATCCGCTACGTGACCGGACTGGCGATGACCGGCGGGAGCGGGGCGGATCACTACACGCTCCTGTTCGAAGACGGCCAGATCGTCCACTGGGACACGGCCGATCACGCGACCAACCAGCAGTTCAACTGTCCATGGCTTGATGACATCCGGTACGCGTGTCCAGGGCTCGGAAACGTCCCCCGGGCCTCTGGTCACGATGGTGCCAGACGCTTTCTCATCGAGACGATGGCACGGACGGTCGTCGACGCGCTTGAGGAGTACGGATATGATGGTGGAGCCCTCGGCCTCGACATCGGCAACCAGCGCCTCGTCACCGCGCTCGAAGACGCCGGCGTCACCGTCGATGTCGATGCCTGTACCTCGGCGATGGAGGCGGCTCGACGCGTCAAGACCCACGAAGAAATCGAGTGCCTCCGGCAGGTCGCGGCCATCTGCGAGGCCGGTTTCCAGCGCATCGCAGATGAGGCCGCCCCCGGCAAGACCGAGGCCGAACTCTGGGGTGAAGCCGTCAGGGAGCTCTGGCGCCACGGTGCCATGGTGCAAGGCGGGTATCTCACGAGCGGACCGAACACCTGGCCGAAGCACCAGGCCAACACCACCGATCGGATCGTCCGCCCGGGTGATCTGGTCTATGCCGACTTCTATAACATCGGCTTCCTCGGCTATCGCTCGTGTTACTATCGGACGTTCTCCATGGGCGAGCCGACCGAGGCCCAGCGGGAGGCCCACGACCTCGCGGTCTCGGATCTGTACGACGTGCTCGAGCGGATCGAACCGGGAGCCACCACCGACGAGATCGTCGAGGGCTTCCCCGATGCCGAGGGCGAACATATGGACGAATATGGCGCCGATGCGTTCTGGCAGATGACGACCAACCACTGGGCGCACGGTCTCGGGCTGCAGCTGTATGAGGTTCCGCTCATCTGGCGGGGTCTCTCTCCGGACTATCCGATCGAGATCGAGGCGGGGATGACCATGGCCGTCGAGACCCAGCGCCCGGCAGATCGACAGGGCGTCCGCGTCGAGGAGATGGTCGTCGTTCGCGACGACGGCGTTGAGATCCTCAGTCAGTGGCCCATCGACGAGATCACCGTCATCGATCACTGAACCGGGTGCTATTTTCGAGGAGCCGGATAGCCCACGACGGTGTTTACGCCGGCCGTTCGGAGCGACTCGATTCGACGACTGACCGCGTCGACATCACCGACGAGCGCGTAGTCGTCCATCGCCTGCAACAGTACGTGACTCCGTTTGCTTTCGGTACCGTTCCCGTTGGCCAGCGCTCGCTTGACCGGCTTCCGGCGGCTGAGGTATCCCTCGAGCGCCTCGAGCGCAATCGCTCGATCCTCGGTGATGACGGTCGGCGCGTACAGCGCTAATTCGCCGTCGAATCCCGCTGCCCGGAGCGCTGACATCGTCGTCGGTGTTCGCCTCGAGAGGAGCTCGAACTGGGTGGCTCCCGTCGCCAACGCGAGGCGTTCGATCCCTTCGGTCCCGACCCAGGCGCTGGGGAATCGCTGACGTGCTTCACCGATTCGCGGGGCGATGGCACGCTCTCGCTCTTCCTGGCTGAGGTAGGTTGGATTCCCGGCCACGAGCACGAATCGATCGGCCCCATACCGATCGAACAGTCGATCGTCCCCGAGCGGATCGAATCCATCAGCCCGTATCGGGGTGGTCATGATGACCTCGGCTTCCCGAGCAAGGGCGGTTACGTGCTCCGGTTGTGGCAGAGCCGTGTTGCCTTCGTAATCGATGACGATGGTATCGATCGTGGTTGTATCGAGCGATTCTAGCGACTGCTTCGACGGTTTGACCGCAATAGCGTCGAAGCCAGCCGAGGCTACTTGGTCGGTTGTCGTCATTCGGCCATCACTCCAGCTACGGAACAGTCGCTACACGAAACGCGGAACGCAGTCACCGGTGTTGGCGACCATACGAGATGGGAAGCCAAGGGGCAAGAAAAACCTGTCGTCAATCTCCGCTCAGCCGAAGATGAGCGTGATGCCAACGGTGGCGAACGCGAAGAGGACGAAGACCGCAATCCCCTCGGCGATACTCATCGCACTCGAGTGGCCGCGATTTCGAGCGACCGCGTACACGTTGTAGGTGATGAACCCGACGAAGAGGACTCCAAAGAGTGCCACGATAGCATCAGTAGCGGACATACCGATGCTCGACGGGTCATTCAAGACCGAGATGACCCCAAAGGCGACCGCAGCCAGGACGGCGAAGAAGGCACCCGCCCAGACGATCGGTCGCTGTACCAGCGAGGCGAATGTCGACTCTGCCTCTGACATCTGTGGTGTCTCAGCTCGGATCTGCGAGGAATGCCGGCGCTGCTTGGTGTTGATCCAGTACGCAACCCCCAGCATGAGTATGACGCCGAGGATGGTACCGGCAATGTACAGCTCGCTCATGGTTGACGGCGGCTACCTCCCCAGTGGGCAAAAAGGTGACCGTTATCCCTCGACCTCGGGGGAATCCCTCACCCGAGGAAGTATTTCAACCAGGGGTTTTGCTCGACGACCGGCCACTCCTCGATTTGCGCATCGAGCCCGAGGATGCGCCCAGCACCGACCGCTCCGAGTCCAAAGAGGATGAAGACGTACACGAGCTCGCTGTTGACGACAAACCCGTGATCGACCGGAAGTCCCTCCAAGAATCCGCCTTGGATCCCACCGAGCCAGAACAGGATCATCATGAGGCTACCCATCAACGCGGAGAACCGGAAGAGGACGCCGAACAGCAGGCCGAGGCCTACCAGAATCTGTCCCCACATCACCAACGGGTCGATGAGCCAGGTAAAATCGGCCATCGTTTCAAACAGAAAGTACGCCGGACTATCCGTTGTCCCGAACCGGAGGTACGCTTCGGCACCGTCCCAACCACCGTATATCGGATTGCTCAGGAACTCCCCGATCCCACCTTGGGTCGCCTTCCCGATCCCAGCCTGGAGCAGCGTCCAGGCCATGAGTATCCGTAGCCACAGGACCGACCAGGCCACCCATGTCTCTGAATAGTCAAATCGGACTCTGCGTCCGAGGATCTGTGCGTCAAGTGTACGTTCGGTAGGTCTTCTACTCATAATTCCGTCCCAGTTCTGTTATAGGCACTTCGTAACCGAGGTTTAACCCCTCGGACATTTCTACACGCAAGCTAGCATACAGAGAGAAAACGCTTTAACATTATCATACATAAATTAGTTGATATAATTTTACCTTGAGCGTGACCGTAACGGCTGTATACCGGGTCCTCAGGACATATTTGTTCGCTAGTAACTTATTTTTGATAGGTAAACATCCACGGCGTTACCTGCTCTCATCCCTCTAGATTTGGTCACGTTCTTTTTGCTGAGTGCGTACGATTCATCGTGTGTGGCATCCATCACATACATCTCATCACGAGATACTGTGACGATCATGAGGGTGCATTCAGTATCGCCCATGGTCTGTTGGCAAAATTCGTGAGCTGGTTTTCGAGCTGCAATATCGTGCAATCGGATTGCTTAAGCTAGCACATGGCTTGGAACAGCGCCGTGGAGAAGTCGACGATGCGGTGGATATTCTGAGTGCTGAAGCAGACGATCGATGTCAGAATCGTGTATGTTTGTCCCGGAACGGAACTCCGTGGTATTGTCCTAAAGGCGGAGTCATCCGTTCTAGGGATTGCGGGCCTCAGAGATCTCACCCCGCTAATCAATTAAACATCGACACCGTTTGATTCGACAATGAGCACACGCTCCGCAGCTCATGGGTTCACGGTTATCGATGAACATGGGCAGGTCCTGACTGAGATTCCTCCGGTGCCCTCTGTCATCGAGGAGCGTTCAGTCGAGTTCACCTGTTCGTCGGGAGAGCACTACGACGGTACGTGGCGCGGGTTCCCGATCGCAAGCCTGTTCGAGGAAACTGCTGAGGATGACGTCACCCACCTCGTGTTCGTGGCGGTCGACGGCTATCGGGTCTGTCTCCCGGTTACCTCGATCCTCGATGCAATCGTGGCCACCGAACGTGTGGATGCGACCCCGGAGGGATTGCCGCGGTTGATTGGGCCATCGATCAGTGGCACGCGCACGATCAAGGACATCCATCTCGTCCAGCTCAAACGTCTTGGACCCGAGGATGACCCAAGTCGGTATGAATCGCTGCAATAGGCTGTGGCGTCGGCTCCCGACCTAGCCGAAGAAGAGGTCCCTGATTGGATCTTGGAGCAGGAGCAAGACGAGCGCCGCAACGGTGAAGAGACCGAGCCAGAGGAACGAAATTATCGCACTACGTCGCAGGAAGGGACTGTCGATCTCTTCAACGCTCTCTCTCGCGCTCATTCGTGTCTCAATCGTGAGACAGCAGGCACCTTAAACATACGCGATTTATGCCGGTGGATTACGCCTCGATGGCCAGGAAGCTGATCATGAGCACGATCACGACGGCGAGGGCAAGCGATGCCTCGACCCAGGTATTGTACTCGGGATCTGCGAAGAGGCGGAGCCAATCGTCTGCCACATCATAGAGCAATGAGAGCCCGAACAGCAGGAAGCCGGCGACGCCTATTGCGAGGACCACCCCGACGACCATCTCGCCGTTCAACTCGACGAGAATCGACATGAACAGCCCACCAAGGACGAGATAGGACAGTCCCAACGATGTCAGGGCAACGAATTTACGGTAGCTCTGGGTCATCTCATCCACCTTTGGGACCAGTGCGATGAGGAAGTAGGCGATGAGAGCGGTCGACGCGAGCGCGAGTATCGTCGCACTGTCGGTCTCGACCATGCATGTGACGGCGCACGCTGCAACAATGATGCTTTCGGGAAACGTGTAGCAGAGTTTTACCTCAGCCGCACGTAGTAACCAGTATGACTGAAGAGATTCACCTCAGCGATGTCCGATCCATCCTTGAGGAACTGACGTTTCCGATCACTCAAGACGAGGCGGTAGAAGCGATGTCGGGAGTTACGGTCCTGTATGCCGATGGCCAGGAATCACTTGCCGTGGCGATCGACCGCATCGAACATGAGCGATTCGAGACGGTCGATGAGCTGGAGACAGACCTGCTTTCGAGTGCGCCGATCGAGGCGATCGGCGAGCCGGGGCAGTCCGAGGGAGACGCCTGAGCGGTTGACCGCATTTATCCGGATAGAGCACCGACGGTAACCCATGACAGATGTCATCATCGTCGGTGGTGGGCCCGCAGGATTGAGTGCAGCGTTGTTTACCGCAAAGAACGACCTTGAGACGCTCGTGCTGGATACTGACGAGACGTGGCTGCACAAGGCACACCTCTTCAACTATCTTGGTATCGAGTCCAAGGATGGATCGGCGTTCCTGGAGACGGCTCGAGAGCAGGTCCGTGGCTTTGGCGCGACCATCGACACCGATGCAGAGGTCACCGATTTGGCAGTGGCGTCCGATGGGTTCGAAGTCGTTGCCGATGAGACTTACACCGCCTCATATCTCGTATTGGCAGCAGGGACGAATTGGAGCCTCGCGAATAAACTCGGCTGTGAGTTGACCGACGAGGGTGTCGTCGATGTGGATGTGACGATGGAGACCAGCATTCCCGATGCGTATGCGACCGGTGCACTGGTCCGCGTCGAGGAGTGGCAGGCCATCATCTCAGCCGGGGATGGGGCGGCCGCTGCGTTGAACATCCTGAGCAAGGAACACGGCGACCACTTCCACGACTTCGATACGCCTGCTGACGCCGAGTAGCGCCACGCTCACTCGGTGTACTGCTGGCAGACTCGTTCGATCCCTGTCTCGATATCGACGGTGGGTTCCCAGCCCGTGGCGTCCGCAAAGGAGCTCGAATCCGCACAGGTGTACTCCACGTACACGTCCTCGGGCATCGGGGGGTCGATGTACTCCGGATCGATGTCGGTGCCCAGCGATCGATTGAGCAGATCAACCACCTCGTTGAAGGTCGTCGCCCGACCCGTACCGACGTTGAAGACGCCCGATAGCTCGTGATCGGCCGCAGCCTCGACCGCACTGACGACATCGTCGACGTGGACGAAGTCCCTCGTCTGGGTCCCATCGCCGTAGAGGACCGGTGCGTTCCCGGCGGCCAGTTCGTCAGCGAATTGTGCGATCACGTTCGCGAAGCCACCTTTGTGTGACTCGTTGCCGCCATAGCCCTGATAGACGGAGAAGAGGCGTAATCCAGCGAGGGTGAGGTCGTAGTGCGATTGCAGATAGGTGGCGGCCGCCTCTCTCGAGAGCTTCGTCGCCTCGTATCCGGTGTTCGGATGGATCGGATCATCCACGGAGACCGGTTCCGTGTGGTCCGCATACAAGGAGGACGAGGAGGCGTAGACAACCTGGTCACACCCGGCTTCTCGAGCTTGGTGGACGGTGTTGACGAACCCCTCAACGTTGACCCGAAAGCCATCCGGTGGGTTGTCCTCGACGATATCGTATGAGGAACGTGCTGCGAAGTGGATGAGCAGATCGATTCCCTCTACCGGGAGCTCATCGTCAACGACCGATTGACGAACGAATTCGACCTCGTTACTGAGGTTGTCTCGCGTCCCCAGGGACTCGTCATCGACGACGACCACGTCGTTGCGCTCAGCCAGAGTATTCGCGATGTTCGATCCGATAAATCCAGCGCCACCAGTTACCAGTACCCGTCGGTCCTTCATATCTGACGATACCCGTCACGCGCAATCAATCGGTCGCTTTCCCGAACGCGGTCGGTCATCGATGTTCTTGCCACTCTTCCTTCGCGATGGTGTAGCGGATCGTGTCACGCGGTTCACCGTTCATCACGACGGCATTTCGCAACCGACCCTCGCGCTGTCCGCCAAACCGATCGACGTACTTCTCGATAGCCCGTTTCGATTGCTCGTTCTCCGGGTCATGCTCGACGGCCACGATCTCGAGGTCGAGCGTCTCGAAAGCCAGCTCCAGCAACGTCGCTGCCCGTTCGCCTGAATAGCCCTGTCCCCAGAACGGTTTCCGGAGCCAGGTGCCCATCAGGGCAAGTTGACGATCCCATTTCGGATGCACTCCGGCCATACCCGCCAGTTCACCGGCTCGCTCCCTCTCGGTCGGGCGGATGATGTAGTTCGCACTCTCGCCCTCATCGAACTGCTCGGCACAGTGTTCGAGCCACTCAAGGGCGACCTTCGGGTGGTCATACGGGTCCCAGGTGACGTATCTGGTGATCTCGTCGACGTTCGGGGCGTCCGCGTTGACGTACTCGTACAGCTCGTACGGATCGACGGCATCGGGTGATGCGGCCTCGTATCGAAGCCTGTCGCTTTCGAGGGTCTCGGGGAAGATCGACATGCGTAGACACTCGCAAGGGGATGTCTGGTATAAATTTGCTGTTCGATTGAGTATCCATCACGGAACCCGACGTTGTGTGAATGGACTTATCCGTGACTGGGGTGACCTTCTGATATGGGAATCGAAGCAGGCGATACGGTCCATCTCGAGTACACAGGGAGACGAGAAGACGGGACGGTGTTCGATACCACCCGCAAGGAGGTCGCCAAGGAGGCAGGCATTCTTCAAGAGGGAGCATCGCATCAGTTTGAACCGCTCACCGTCGAGGTCGGGGAGGAACAGCTCCTGGAGGGCTTCGAATCGGCAATCGAGGGTCTCGAGGTTAACGACACGACCTCGGTCACTCTCGAACCCGAGGATGCCTACGGGGAGTGGGAGGAGGAGAAGATTCGCGAGTTCGACCGCGATAAAGTGGATCGGCTGACCGGTAACAAACCGATCGAGGAGGGCTCGTACCTGGAGACTACGGCGGGGACGAGGCAGGAGGTCCTGTATGCCGACGACGAGATCGTTCGCGTCGACTTCAACCACTATCTCGCAGGAGACACGATCACCTTCGACATCGAGATCGTCGATATCGAGTAGCTCAGTCCACGTCTAGTCGGTCGAGGACCTGTTCGGCGACGTACTCACCGAAGGGGAGCGAGGTCGTCAGCCCGGGTGAGACCGCATTGAGGACGTGTGTGGAGCGTGGACCTGGTTCGACGAGTGGGTTCATCATCAGCGATCCGTCATCGTGGACCAGCTGGGCTCTGATCCCAGCGTGTCCGGTGACCAGATCGTCCGCTGTCACCTCGGGAACGAGGGTTTTCGCTGCATCAACGAACGCCTGCTTGCGGATAGAGGTATGGAGGTGTTCCATCGCGATCCGGCGTCGTTTTGCGTCGGCAAGGAGGCGCCAGACACCACGGTCTCCCGCCATGGAGAGGAGCTCTCTCAGGTTCACCTCCCGGCGGCCGTATGCCTCGCGACCGGGGGCGAGCACCGCATTCGGGCCCACGATAACCGAGCCATCGCTTCGACGCGTGAAGTGCACGCCGAGAAACGGAATCTCCGGATCCGGGGTCGGATAGATCATCGTCCGGGTGAGGTGACGGCGGTCGTCACGCAGGTTGTAGTATTCACCTCTGAACGGCACGATCCGGTACTCGTGCCCGACCCCGACCTGATGGGCGAAGCGGTCGGCATACGCGCCAGCAGCGTTGACGACGTGGGTCGCCGTAATGACGCCATCTTCCGTCGCAAGGGTGGCTCTTGAGGAATCAGTACGGATCTCATTGACGGGGGTATCGAGTTCGAGGTCAGCACCGCCATCCTGCACCACGTTGGCCAGCGCGTGGACGTAGCCAGTGTTATCGATCGAGGCCGCTTCGGGACACCACAGCCCCGCCTGCCCAGCTGCGTGGGGTTCCTTCTCGGCGATCCCATCGTGGCTATGGATCCGCTCGGCCTCGACGCCGTTCGCTGCAGCACGCTCGAACAGTAGTTCGAGGTTGTCCTCGTCGGCATCTGAGGTAGCCGTCACGAGGACGCCCAGCTCGTCACAGTCGACGTCGTGTTCGGCTGCGAATGCTTTGAGTCGACGCGTCCCGTCGACCGCAAAGTCGGCCTTCAGACTGTCAGGTGGGTAGTTGAATCCGGGATGCAACACACCGGAGTTACGACCGCTTTGATGGCGAGCCAGTTCGTTTTCCTTCTCGAGTATCGCGACATCGAGATCCTCACGCTCGAGTACGCCCTTGGCAGTCGCCAGTCCCACACAGCCCGCACCGATGATCGCGATGTCGTACTCGACCACTGTACGTCTGCCATGGGGCGGATACCACTAAATGCATGCCGGAGCTGAGTCAACTGTGGGTACCCGCAGTCGATCGGTGCGATTCTGGCTTGAGGCGGTGATCGGATCGAGTTTCGTCCGCTGTTACGCTCTTCGGTCGCAGGGGGATCCTTGCGGTTGCGCAGTATTGAACATCCCTCGGGTCGACCGTCTAGACAATGTTGCATGCCAAGGGGCCCCTCCTCTCGGTCGATCTCACCTCGGGGGCGACCGAGACGGTCGATATCGAGCAGATACGCGAACGGTTCATCGGTGGTCGTGGGCTCGCGGTACGCCTCGCCCACGAGCGAATACCGTTCGATGCGGACCCGTTCGGGCCGGAGAACCGACTCTACTTCTCAACCGGCCCGTTGCAACAATCGCAGATGAGCTTCACGGGTCGGATGAATGCCACGGCCGTTTCGCCGCTGACGGATGGGTTGGCCTCCTCGAACGCGGGTGGGTACATGTCGCGTCCGTTCACCGAGACCGGCTACAGCGCGATCGAACTCGCCGGCGAGAGCGACGAGCTCGTCATCGTGCACGTGACCGATGACGGTGTCGAGATCGAACCCGTGCCAGACCTCGAACAGGCAACGGTTCCAGAGGTCACCGGACACGTGAGTGCATCGCGTGATCTGGGGGCTGAGAATATCGCCGCGATCGGTCCAGCTGGTGAGAACCTCGTCCGCTTCGCCTCGATCATGACCTTCGAAAGCCGAGCCTTCGGCCGCGGCGGTCTCGGGGCGGTCATGGGGTCGAAGAACGTCAAGGCGATTACCGTCGATGGCGCGTCTGCACCGACCGTCGAGGTTCCAGATATACAGCGGGATGTCACCCGCGATGCCGCACAGAGCGATAGCGTCATGAAAGAGCAGGGGACCACCTCGGTGACCGACTTCGCCAATCACGTCAACGGTCTCCCTACCCGGTACTTCTCCGAGCAGTCCTTCGAAGGCGTCGAGGGAATCAACGGCGAGGCAGTCGCCGCGAAGAAGTACAAACGCGGGTCATGTTCTGTCTGTGCCTTCGGTTGCAAGTTGCCGACGAAGGACGAGGAACGCGGTGTCGAGACGGAAGGCCCCGAGTTCGAGACGGTCATGGCACTCGGGTCGAACTGTGCGGTCGACGATATCGTCGATGTGATGCAGTCGAACGATCTGTGCGATATCTACGGGGTCGATACGATCTCTGCGGGGAACACCGTCGCCGCCTACCTCGCCAGTGAAGATGCCTTCGGCGATGTCGACTTGATCCATGAGACGATCGAGCAGATCGCCTATCGAGAGGGCATTGGCGATACGTTGGCAGAGGGAATCGACCGGTGTCACGACGAGCTCGGTGTGGAGAACTGGACGGTCAAGGGGCTCGATTTCGCCGCCCACGAGGGACGGACACTGCACGGCCAGGGACTCGCGTACGCGGTGGCCAATCGCGGGGCCGATCACATGTACTCGACGTTCTACGCCTGGGAGTACCCGCTGGTGTCCAGTGACGAGTCATTCGAGCGAAGCGGGTTGGAGGGAAAACCACCGAAGATCGCCAAGCAGGAGAACCTTCGTGCTCTCGAGGACTCTGGCGTGATCTGTCGATTCTCACGCGATATGATCGCCCAGCAACCCGAGCGCCTTGAGGCACTCTTCGAGACGGAGCTCGCGTCGTTGGAATCCGTCGGTGCTCGGGTAATCGACCTCGAACGCCACTTCAACAACCAACGGGGCTTCGATCGATCGGATGACACCGTGCCATACGTCGACCAGCTCGAGGGCTTCGACGCCGCGTTGAGCGAATATTATTCGGTCCGTGGCTGGACGGACAGTGGGACGGTCCCCGATGAGCAAGTCAGCGGTGTCTAATCCGATTCTATTCACCCGACTGTGGACCACCGCAGTTCTGTCAGCTCCACATCAAGCAAGCACAGTCACTGGGTACTTCTGAGGTACCTCTTCAGGAGCTCTCAGACTGCGCTGAATGGGCGGCTATCAGTTGGTCATCTCGACTGAGCAAGACGTAACACGCGACACCAACGCCTGGGAGAAGGGCCGCAATAGCCCCCCAGAGCTTCGGTGAGTGGCTGGCGTTTCGTTTGGCATCGTTGTACGCCCAACCAGTCGCGAGGAGATGCCCCAGCAGGAGGAACAACCCGATGGGGATGAACACCTCCAGTCCAGGCTCATTGAGTAGCTCCATCGGGACCATAGTATCCGTTGCCGGTGGGCGTAAAAGAGGGTTCTCAAGGGTCAGATCACCGCTTTAGTAAGTGATTATCACACACGCATACGATGCGTCACTCGGCTGTGTCTACCACGGGAGGCCACCCTACCGATAGACAGCACGAGAGTCTATTGATCCCGATCTGTCCCGTCCTTATCCAAGGAATTGATCGATCCGATCAGCTACGTCGTTTTCAGGTTCAAGCCAGGGGGTATGACCGAGTCCGTCCAACACCTCGAACTCGACGTTGTCGCGATGGCCGAGCACGTCGCGACCCACCGTTGGTTCGTAGAAGTAGTCCTCGGTTCCCCAGAGGAACTGCATCGGAAGATCTAGGTGGCCCACTTCATCTCGAACCAGCATGTGCTTGGAGACACCCCTGAGGCCCGCAGTTGTCTCGAACAACGATTTCACACTTCTGGCGTGTTCCGGAATCTGTCCGTTCGCAAGGATCACTTCGAGCAACTCGTCTGACAGCGCATTCGGATCCTCCACGTTCATCGATTCCATCGTCTCTCTGACGTCGTCGATGTCCTCTGCAGCAGAGAGTCTGAACATCAGCCGATTCACCAGCTTGACACCCATCAATCGAAACGGGATGGCAAGCGACCTAGTGAGCCCGGCGGATGAGCCGACGAACGAGATTCGCTCAACGTTTGGTCCCCGATCGAGCGCGTAGGCGAATGCCTGAAATCCGCCGAATGAACTCGCGATGAGATCGACCGAATCCACCTCGATGGCATCGAGGAAGCGATCGAGCGTTTCGATGGTGAACGGTCGGACATCACCCGTCGAATGGATATATGGATCGGACAACCCCCGACCGGGTCTATCGATGGCATAGAGGGGTCCAACATCGTCGAGATCCTCCATCAGTGGAACGAACAACGCGGCCGGACTCGCCACCCCGTGGAGCATGACCACCGGCCGGCCCGATCCCTCAGCGTGGAGGTAATGGATCGTCTCGACGGGTTCGCCAATATCTGCGAAGTCCGAGGTGATTTCACGGTCTGCCCGTTCAAGCAATCGCTCTTGTGCGAGTTTGAACCGCTCGCGGGGAGATCTACCCTCTGACATCAGCTATCGGCTCTCGCTACGCTGGCTAGCCCAAAAAGCTCCCGGCGACACTACACGTCGCTTACCTCGCACAGCTAAAAGGCCCCAGGCCGACACGTCCACGCATGGCGTTCGAACCCGTCCATGCACACGGGGATCGACCGTACCGTTGGGTGACCTCATTGAGCCAACGACGGGCTACATTGACGCCGGATAAGCCGGCCATAACCGATCTATATCGGGAGGACTCGTGGACGTATGCTGAGCTCGAGAACCGTGCTAATCGAACAGCTCGGTTGTTGCGGGATGTCGGTATCGGCGAGGATGACCGCGTGGCCGTCATCTCCCGGAACCGCATCGAGGTCGTCGATCTCTTCTTCGGAGCCTCCAAATGTGGTGCCGTCCTCGCCCCATTGTCACACAGACTTGCCCCACCGACGATATCGGACTTACTCGATCTGGTCGATCCCGACCTTCTCGTTGTCGAGGACCGCTTCATCGACGCGGTCAATCAGGGATCGGTTGATGCCCCCATTTACCGATTGGCTGGGGATGCTGAGGTTCCTTCTGACCTCACGCGCTATGACGCGGTACTCCCAGATGACGCCACACCTGTTGAGCCAACAGAACGGGCACTGAGCGACACGATCTTGCTCCTTCACACCGGTGGCACCACTGGGACGCCTAAGGAGGTCGCCGTCACCTATGGCTCGATGCTGTGGAACTCGATAAACACCATCACGGGCTGGGGGCTCAGACCCGATGATGTCACGCCGATGGTCTTTCCGTTCTTCCATACCGGTGGCTGGAACGTACTGACGATCCCGTTCTTCCATCACGGTGGCCACGTCCTCATCGATCGAGCCGTCGATCCAGGGTCGATCCTCGCAAGCATCGAGGAATACGATGCGACGATACTCGTGGCCGTCCCGACAGTCCTGCGTTCCATCGTCGATCATGACCGCTTCGAGGGGGTCGATCTGTCCTCACTTCGCCTGGTCAAAAGCGGGGGTGGGCCCTGTAGAGAGGATGTCATCAACGCCTGGCGAGATCGAGATATCGAAATTTCCCAAGGGTATGGCCTGACCGAGTGTGGGCCGAACAACTTCGGGATGCCAGATGGGATCGACCGATCCGATAGTGTCGGGGTCGCCATGCCTCACGTCGACTTTCGAATCATCGATGCGGGCGAGCCAGTCGCCCCTGGTGAGATCGGTGAACTCGAACTCGCCTCACCGCATGCGGCAGATCGATACTTCCGGAACGACCGTGAGACCGAAGCAACCTTCGGTGATGGGTGGGTCTCGACCGGGGATCTTGCCCGCGTCGATCAGGATGGATTCGTCTACATCGAAGGCCGAAAGAAGCACATGTTCGTCAGTGGTGGAGAGAACGTCTTTCCAGGTGAGGTGGAATCAGCCATCGTCGAACATCCCGATATCGACGAAGCGGTCGTCCTCGGTGTCCCGGATGAAGACTGGGGCGAGGTCGGTCTCGCCGTCCTCCAGGGTGATCGGTCGATCGACCTCGAGGGACTGCGGTCGTTCCTGAACGAGCGCCTTGCTCGGTACAAACATCCTCGCCGACTGGAGCACGTTGATGAGATGCCGACCAGCGGTCCCGACAAAATCGACCGACAGGCCCTCAACGATCGGTTCGTCACGGAAAACCGCTAACTTTTGATACCCTCGGGTGTTCCTTGTTTGCTATGTTGGAACTTACCATGGATGTGGAGCAGTACGACTGCCCCTTCATCGATGCGACGGATGACCACGAGGTGAGTTTTTCAGCGTTACAGTGGTCATTCGACGAGCGACGCCGTGAACTGGAGACTCGCATCGTCATGGAGGGGGATGATCCGGGGGCATTAGACCACGGTCTGGACGCACTCCGGGGGCATCCGAATTTCCATAGTCTCGAGTTGCTGACCCGTAAACCCGATCGAGCCGTCATCCGAACGATCATCG
>CAZXER010000007.1:34231-48649 GCA_964639975.1 uncultured Halobacteriales archaeon
AGTCTCGAGTTGCTGACCCGTAAACCCGATCGAGCCGTCATCCGAACGATCATCGGCGAGACCGAGGCGATGGCAGCGATTCGGTCCAATGACGGGTACATCACCGGGCCCTTCCACATCGAGGAGGGGAGCGAACTCTGGCACGTGGGATTCGACGATGAAGCGCGGTCTCGGGAGGCACTCGCGGAGCTCGATCGGGATAATGAATTCACGATTGAACGTCGTCAGTCGGTCGATGTCGACGACCTCTTTGCCGTGCTTCGTAACCTCGAATCGGCCGCCTCAATCCTCGCCGCGGTTGATGACCTTTCCGAGGTGGAACAAGAGACGTTGGAAGTGGCGTATGGACTGGGCTACTTCGAGGATCCACGGGAGGTAACACTCGGTTCGCTCGCCACTGAGTTCGGCATCTCTGATACGGCACTTTCCAAGAACATTCGCCGCGCCGAACGGAAGGTGCTTCCAAGTATTATCGGCGTCGACGAACAACCACTTGACCAGTGATCACAAGGTGTCCACCTGCTCTCTAGTTGCGATTGGTTCGGATACCAACCCGTCCTTTCGCCTTCGTCCGAGCCGAGTACTAATCTATGAACGGGCAGATTGACCCGCCAACGGTCACAGCCGGGGAGATTCACCGGGTCGACGATCCCAGGTACACCTCCGACTCAGTCTGCATCGTGACCGGGGCAGCCTCGGGAATTGGTCGAGCGACTGCACTCGCCGCTGCCGGGAACGAATTGACGGTCGTTGCCACGGATGTGGATCCCTCTGGGCTCGAAGAGACGGTTGAACGAAGCGACGCCCTGGATGTAGCTGGGAAGATTCACCCCGTGGAAGCCGACCTGACGGACGATGCGGCGATGGATCTGATCGTCGATACGGCTGCAGAACTCGGCGAGGTGCGTTTCCTCGCGAATATCGCCGGCTTGCAACACGTCGCGCCGTTGGAGGCATTTCCAATGGAGGTCTACGATCAGATGCAGGATGTCATGATACGGGCACCGATGTATCTCGCTCGCGAGACGCTCCCGTTGATCCGTTCGGCCGGAGGTGGATGTATCGGCAACATGGCGTCGGTCCATGGCCATTACGTCACGCGGGACAAAGCAGCGTACAATATCGCAAAGTTCGCCATCCGAGGGCTCACACAATCCATCGCGGCCGAAGGCGACGGTGTGGTACGCTCCTTCTCGATCAGCACTGGATACGTTGCTACCCCATTGGTGATCGATCAACTCGCCGATACGGCGGAGCAACGGAACCTCGAGGTTGACGAGGTGGTGTCCGACGTGATGCTCGGTCAATCACGGGTCGACGAGATGATGGACCCGATCGATGTAGCCAACCTCTTCATCATCGGATTTTCCGAGTTGGCCTCCCATCTCAACGGTGGCGATATGCTCCACGACGGTGGCATGGTGCACACGTATGAGTAGCCCGTAGGTTCGGATACAAACCCGGAGGACTTTCCTACTGGCACGCATGGGTGTACGCGAGCATGTCCAAACCGACAAAGCGGCGCAACTTCCTGAAAGGGCTTGGAGCCACTGGGGCGGCTGTCACCATGGGTGGATTGGCGGGATGTCTCGGTGACGATGACGGGGTGCCAACCGATGAAACGATCACGATCGGTGCTGTCCAGCCCGTATCTGGCGGTCTCCAGTACTACGGCCAGATCAGTCTGATGGGATTTTACAGCGGACTGGCCTACAAGTACGACGATGTCGATCCGGTGGACCATTTCGAAGCAGGTTCGGTCGAGGTCGATCCAGAGGATGGTCCGACGTATGAGATCATCCTTGCCGACACGACGAACGATGTCTCAACTGCACAGTCAGAGGCGAGCGATCTCGTAGTCGATGAGGAGGTCGATCTCCTGTTCGGAACGAGCAACTCCGGGGCTGCGCGGCGGATCGTCGATGAGGTCGTCGACCCGACGGATACTCCATTCATCATCGGGCCAGCAGCCGACGCCAACATCACGAACGACAGCGAGAATTGCCACCAGTTGGTATTCCGAGCCAGTGAGAACACCGCCATGGACGCCCGGGCTGGGGCGGTCTACGCCGCTGAAGAGCTTGGAATGGAGCGCGTCAAGATCATGGCTGCTGATTATGAGTTCGGATATTCCGTTGAATCAAATTACCGGAGCGTGCTTGAGGAGGCAGGAATCGAGGTACTTGAATCACGATACGTCGAGCAGGGCCACACCGAGTTCGATGGCCTGTTCGAGGCGGCGGAGAATGAGGGCGCGGATGGGGTCGTTGGCGGATTCACCTTCCTGACGCTACCAGCGTTCCTGACCACCGGCATGGCCTATGATGTCCAGTTGTTCGGTGGCCTCGCAGCATTGGTTACCGCACAGGCAATCGGTCCAGCCGTCACCGAGGTTCTCGGAGATGACTTCACTGCTGAGGATGCCCAAGAAGCCGGTCTCGGACCGTTCACCACACGATACCACTGGAATCAGTACGAAAACTCGATCAACGATGAGTTCATCGAGATGCACACGGATGCCTACGGTATCGTACCAGACCTCTTCAGCTCGGGGACCTTCGTGGGTGCAACCGCGCTCGTCGAGGCCATCGAGGACTCCGGGAGTACTGACGGGGCCGACATCGCTGATTCGATGCGAGGGATGACTGTCCAGGATACGCCTAAAGGCGAAGACGCCTACACCTTCCAGGAGTTCAACAATCAGGCGTCCTCTTCGATGTCGGTGGCCTGGCTCACCTCGACCACCGACGAATGGGCCGATAATTGGGATGCCCCAGTCATGCCCGGCGAGCCGGTCGAAACCATCCCTGCAGAGGATGCGATGACCCCAGCCGAGGACGCTAGTTGTAGTCTCGATTGAGTGGAGTAAATGGCGCTACTTGAGACCGAGGGGTTAACCAAGCGATTCGGCGGTATCGTCGCTGTCGACCAGGTGGATTTCTCGATAGAGGCTGACGAACTTTGCTCAGTCATCGGGCCGAATGGTGCCGGGAAGACCACGTTTTTCAACCTGCTAACGGGGACCGTATCACCCTCTGAGGGACAGGTGATGTATCGCCACGACGGGGAATTGCTCGATATCACCGATACGTCACCCGATGAAACGGCTCGCCTCGGACTCCATCGTTCATACCAGATTACGAACATATTCCCGTTATCGAGCGTCCTTGAGAACGTCAGGATCGCCGTGCAAGCCAACTATGGGTCCGATTCGTGGCAGTTCTGGCGAAACGTCCGCACCTTCAGCGGTCATTACGAAGAGGCCTACGAGCTCCTTGATCGGGTCGATCTGTACGACCAAGCAGAGCGACCTGCGGAGACACTCAGTCACGGTGAGAAACGCCAACTCGAGGTGGCCATCGCATTGGCAGGCTCACCAGAATTGCTGCTACTCGATGAACCGACCTCAGGTGTGTCGAGTGAGGATGTGTCGCAGGTGGTGAGCCTGTTGGAGGATATCGCCCGTGATCACACCATCTTACTCATCGAACATAACATGGATGTCGTGATGGACATCAGCGATCGGGTCATCGTGTTACACCAGGGCTCGATCATCGCCGATGGCCCACCAGATGACATCAAGGACAGCGAGGCGGTCAAACGAGCCTATCTCGGCGAAGACACCTCATCGGAGGCAGCGTCGACATGACGCTGCTACGTCTGGATGACGTCCATACCTACTACGGTCAGAGCCACATACTCCAGGGGATCGATCTCTCGGTCGACGAGGGGGAAATTGTCGCTCTCATCGGTCGCAACGGGGTCGGGAAGACGACCACACTACGGACGATTCTCCAGTTAACCCCTCCCAGAAGCGGTCGTGTCCATTTCAAAGGCGAGGACGTGACCGGCCGATCCACGCACGAGGTCGCTGCGATGGGTATGGGCTGGGTCCCAGAAGAGCGTCGAATGTTCTCGTACCTTACTGTCGAGGAGAATCTCCGGATTGCCGTCCATGATGCCGAAAATCCCATCGATCGAATGGACTATGCGTTCGACCTGTTCGAGGATCTCGATCGGTTCCGTGACAAGGATGCGGGAGATCTGAGCGGTGGCCAGCAACAAATGCTCGCCCTTGCGAGGGGGATGATAGGGGACAACGATCTCTTGCTCGTCGACGAGCCGAGTGAGGGGCTGGCACCGATGATCGTCGAGGATGTCGTGAGCGCCCTCCATGAGGCGTCTGCGGATACGACGATGGTTCTCGTCGAACAGAACTTTGCCCTCGCGATGGACCTCGCCGATCGCTTCTATCTCATCGACCAGGGACAGATCGTCGCGTCAGATACCACCGATGGTGTCAGCTCGGATGACGAACAGATTCGGAGGTACCTCTCAGCATGATGGAAGATCTCACCGTATTTCTCCTGCTTGACGATCCTGCAGGGATCGGTGAGGCCCTCGTTCGTATTGTCCTAGAGGGCCTCGGGAAAGGGGCAGTGTTCTTCACCATCGCCGTCGGGCTGACGCTCATCTTCGGATTGATGGGGGTGCTCAATTTCGCCCACGGGGCCTGGGGGATGCTTGGCGCTTACATCGGCGGTCTCGTGATGGTATTTGCCATCTCTGGCGGGATGGGCCAGTTCACCGCCGTGATCGTCTTCTTCGCCGCGCTCGCCGTTACCTTCGCAGTGCTCACAGCGGCCGGGGCGGCGATGGAGATCAAGTTGATGCGGCCGATCTACGATCGAACACCGATGTATCAGATTATCCTGACCTTCGGTGTCGCGCTGATACTCGAGGAGCTCGTGCGTATCATCACACTCTGGGCAGGCCAACATCCGGACGTGCAGTGGCGAGCTGCGATGAACACGTTGCCGTCGTTCCTCGATGCTCGCTATGATATTCTAGGAGTGAACATTCGGGGGCTGTTCTTCTTTGAGATCGTGTTCGGTCTCGTCCTCATCGTCTTGGTGTATCTGTTCCTGAATCGGACGTTATATGGCCTGTACGTTCGGGCTGGCAGCGAGGACTCGGAGATGGTCCAAGCGTTGGGTATCGATGTCAGACAGGCGTTCAGTGTGGTCTTCGGTCTCGGGATGGGACTGGCGGCCATCGGTGGTGTGTTGCTCATGTGGGATCCACTTTGGGGCCCGACGGCCGCCCTCAACATCGACGTGCTGCTGTATGCGTTCGTCGTCGTCATCATCGGCGGGCTCGGCAGCTTCAAGGGGACGGTCGTCGCGGCCTTCCTGGTCGGCATGGCCGATTCGACCGCGTCCTGGCTGTTCAACACGGGCGTCATCGAGCACTCAGGCCTTCCGGAGCTGACCATCTTCGGTATCCTCGTCGTGATGCTGATTCTTCGACCACAGGGACTCTTCGGTGTCGAGGAGGTGGGGGGCCATTAGTCGAGATTCCGCGTCCGAGTCGCAACACCCCCAACCGTTCGACGTCGGGAGTCCGATCGAATCGGGTCTCAAGATCAAGCGCTACCTCCATGAGAACCGGGTTCATCTCGTCGCTGCCCTGGCGTTTTTCATCTATCCGTTCATCTACAGCGCCCTCACCAGTTTGCCGGCCATCGGGGACGCAATCGGCAACTTCCTTCCCGCGACGCGGTTCATGATCGTCGTAATCTACCTCGGATTGTTCGCGATGAGCTTCGACTTCATCAGCGGGTACACCGGGTATCTCTCCTTCGGCCATGCGGCGTTCTTCGGCCTCGGAGCGTACTTCGTCATTCTCGTCACCCATGGGGACAAGATCCCGCTCCTACCGGTGGATACCCCGTTCGTGCTCACCATGATTCTCGGAGGCCTCCTCGCCTTGGTAGTCGCCGTCCTCATCGGCCTGGTCTCCTTTCGACTCACCGGCGTCTACTTCGCGATGCTCACGCTCGGGTTCGCCCAGATCATGTACGAGCTGGTGCGAAACTGGGACTGGATCGGTTCGAACCCGTCCGATGGTCCAGGGACCCAACTCTCTGAGGCCTACAGCATCGGGATACCGTATGTCGACGAGTTGAGCATCGATCTCGGTGTGATCTGGGGGAGTTCCTTCGAGAATATCTTCGGACTTGGTTTCGACATCGGACCGCGAGTTACCTCCTATCTGGCGATGGGTCTCATCGCGTTCATCGCCTATCTCATGATGCAACGTATCATCCACTCACCGTTCGGCCGCGTGATGATCGCTATCCGTGAGAACGAGGAACGCGCGAGAGCTGTCGGTTACAACGTGTACTGGTACAAGCTGTGGGCGTTCGCATTCAGCGGGTTTTTCGGAGGTATCGCCGGGGCCCTCGCGGCGGGCTACTACCGGGCGATGTCTCCCGAGGACACGTTCTTCTTCCTCGTCACGGCAGAAGCGTTGATCACGGCCATCATCGGGGGCCTGGGGACGCTCGCAGGTCCGCTCTATGGGATGGGATTCTTCCAGTGGCTCGAAGATCTCCTGTCGACGGCCGCCGACGGGGGCATCGTGACGTTCCTCCGAGATACCATCCCTGAGTCCCTCTACACAGCCGATCTCTATGGGCTCAGCATGGAAACGTTCGTCAACAACGCGATGGATGGCCGACCACAGTTGTACCTCGGTATCGTCTTCGTCCTCTTCGTGTTGTACGTACCCAATGGTATCCTCGGGACCATTCGCGATCGTATCGGGGGCAAGGCAGCCGAGTACCTGCCAGCTCACCTCGACGGTTACCTCTCCGGTTTACGCCGCAAATGACTACTCAAACCACCGAAACAGAGTGGATTGATGGATGACTCTCGCCATCGAACACCGCGCTCGACACTTCCCGGATCGGACCGCTATCATCGATTACACCGATGATGTGCATCTCTCCTATGGCGAGTTGGACCAGCGAGCCGACGCGGCTGCTTCCCAGCTGGTTTCGATGGGAGTCACTTCAGGCGATTCCGTCTGTGCAATCGCCCGAAACCGCATCGAGTACTTCTCGTTACTGTGGGGTACGCGTCGAATCGACGCCACGCTGGCTCCCATCTCATTCAGGCTCACATCCGGGACCATTGGTACCCTCACTGACCGTATCGACCCACAGGTCGTCCTCGTTGAATCTCAGTTTGAAGAGCTGACCACCGACATCGAGGCTCCAGTTGACTCAATCGAGGTTATCGATCAACGCAACGCTGACGTCGGCTCATCTACCAAGCAGTCACATCACGATGTCCCGGCGATGTACCTCCATACTGGCGGTACGACGGGATTGCCGAAGGTCGTCGAAATCTCTGAACACCAACTCGAGTGGAACGCCGTCACCGAGGTCGCCGCCTGGGGGCTCGGGAAGGGGGAGGTCTGTCCAGTGTTACTCCCGCTGTTTCACACTGGTGGGTGGAACCTGCTGACTCTGCCGACGCTGTATGTCGGGGGCCGTATCGTCATCCAGCGGGAGTTCGATCCAGGGGAGACGCTTGAACTCATCGAATCCCAGCAGGCCACCCGGCTATTCGGTGTCGCGGCGATCTTCCAGGCGTTGGCCGATCATGACCGGTTCGACGAGACCGATCTGTCATCGCTCGATTGGTGCATGAGTGGCGGGGGTCCGACACCGACTGCGGTGATGGAGCGCTTTCGAGACCGTGGGGTCCCCTTTACGCAGGGATATGGGCTAACCGAGGGAGGTCCCAATAACCTGTACTTCGATCCCGACCGGCCGAATATCGACAAGTCAAACGAGAGCGTCGGGCGCCCGTTCCCGGACTGTGAGGCTCGTATCGTTGACAACGACGGTGACAAGGTCGATCCCAACACCATCGGTGAGCTCGAGGTATCCGGTCCGGTCGCAGCCGATGCATACCTCGAAACCGAGGATGGTACCTTCGAGGGAGAGTGGGTCTCGACGGGTGACCTCGCACGCATGGACGAGGTCGGCGACATCACCATCGAGGGTCGGGTGGACAACATGTTCGTCAGCGGTGGGGAGAACGTCTACCCTGAGGAGATAGAGGGTGTCCTCGAACAATTCGAAGGCGTCGCCCGCGCTGGGGTTATCCCCACCGAGCACGAACGATGGGGACAGGTACCTGCAGCCGTGATACAGCCAACCGAGGGGGGTGAGCCAACCCCCGATGATCTCGGGGACTTCGCCCGCGAGCACCTCCCGGGCTATGCGGTTCCCACCTCCATAACGATCGTCGATGCGTTGCCTCTCAGTGGTCCGGGCAAGCTCGACAGGGAATCGCTTGAGGAGCTACTATGACCACCGTAGGTCTCACTGGATTTGGGACATATACGCCTGCGGAGACGATCACTGGAGAGGAAATCGCCGAGATCTCGGGGATTCCCGAAGAGGTGGTCATCGAGAAGATGGGCGTCACGAGCAAGCATGTGTGTCCTCCAGATGAGGACCATGCCACCGATATGTGCCTCGCTGCGGCGCGTGATGCCCTTGAGATGGCCGAGCTCGATCCGCAGGAGATCGACCTCGTCTTGTACCATGGTAGCGAGTACAAGGATTGCGTCGTCTGGTCTGCCGCTGCCGCCATTGCCGAGGAGCTCGGCGCGACGAACGCCTATGCGACCGAGCGCTATGCCCTCTGTGCGAGCACACCGATCGCTATCAGGTCGACGAAGGCGATGCTCGAGACCGGGGATATCGAGACGGCACTTCATGTTACTGCAAGTCGGGAAGAGGATCTCATCGATTACACGAACCAGGATAGCTCGTTCATGTTCAACTTCGGCTCGGGAGCGGCTGCCTACGTACTCGAACGCGATCCTGGGACTCGCACCATGTTAGACGTCCATGCGAGTGCGGCCATCACCGACGGATCGTTTGCGCAGGACGTGATCATGCCCGCAGGCGGGTCACGAAATCCCCCAACCCACCACACCGTCGATCACGACCTCCACACGCTTGATGTCGTGGATCCCGACGACATGAAACAGCGCCTGGGTCCCGTGTCGCTCCCGAACTTCCTCGCGGTAACAGAGACGGCACTCGAGCGGAGTGGGTTCACTGCGAGCGATCTCGATTTCGTCGCGATAACGCATATGAAGCGCTCATTCCACGACGATGTCCTCGAGGCATTGAACCTCGATCCGGCTACCGACGCGTTCTACCTCGATACCTACGGCCATGTCCAGAGTGCAGATCAGATACTCGCGCTCGAGGAGGCGATCGATCGAGACCTGGTACGACCGGGAGACCTGGTCAGCTTCACCGCGGCCGGGACCGGTTACACCTGGGGGGCAACTGCGCTCACGTATCAGCCAACAACGGGGTAGCTGTTGCGTTCGGTTACGCCACGATGTCGACCGCAGAAACCTCGAACCTTGCACCACCGGTAGCAGAGTCAGACAATTCGAGCTCCCAGTCGTGGCCGTCGGCGATCTGCTTCACGATGTGAAGCCCTGATCCGGTCCCATCGGTCGAGGTGGAAAATCCGGCCTCTAAGACGTGCTCACGATCTGCTTCCGGGATCCCCGGGCCATCGTCCTCGACATAGAACCCACCCTCGATACCACCGATCGTGACGGTCACCCTCGGTCCACCATGTTCGACGGCGTTGCGCATGAGGTTTTCGAACAGCTGGTGCAATCGGGATCGGTCTGCTACGATGGTGGCCTCGGTATCGACGACGAGCGACGCTTCCTTCGTTTCAACGGTCCTCCAACTAGAGGTCGCTACCGTTTCGATATCAACAGGCTCCATGTCGCTGATGTCTTCCCCCGCCGTGGCGAGCGCCATCAGGTCATCGATCAGATCTTCCATCCGCTCGAGGCTATCACCGAGGGGCTCGAGATGTTCCGGGGGGTTCTCCTCTTGTGCGAGCTCGAGTCGGCCGATGGCCACGTTCAACGGATTGCGAAGATCGTGAGACACCACCCTGGCGAACTCCTCGAGACGTTCGTTCTGTCGACTCAACATCTCTTCTCGTTCTTTTCGTTCGGTGATGTCACGGACGACGCCTGCCGTCCCTCTGAATTCACCATCATTGACGATAATCGTGATGTGGTTGCTACACGGGATCGTCTCGCCATCGGCGGTGATGATATCCATCTCGAAGGTATCCCGATCGTGTGGCTCTGACAACAACGACTGAATCAACTCGGTACCCCGTTCGAAATCCTCCTCGGACATCAGGATGGTTCCGTGGGCTCCGATCAAGTCGTCCCGGTCGTATCCACTTAACTCGACTAATGCGTCATTGACGAACGTGAAGCAACCGTCCGTATCGAGTTCGTAGATGCCATCGCCGGCCGTTTCAACGAGGTTTCGATACCGTTCAAGCTCCCGTTCTTTGCGTTTCCTATCGCTGATGTCGATCCCGATCCCGACCACGGTATCGTCGTCTCTCTCCTCGACGACCCGGCCACGGACCTCGAACCAGACGTAGTGACCGTCGGCATGCCTGAGGCGTTGCTCGGTGCGATACAGTTCTCCGTTCTCAAGCGCGCTATCGATGGCCTCCTGCCCCCGGAATTCATCATCGGGATGGACTCGTGACTGGAAGAACTCGATATCGCCAATAAAGTCCTCACGAGTCAGGCCGAGTACGCCCAACAGTTCGTCACTCCATACCAGATCCCCCGTTTCGACGTTCCACTCCCACACGCCTGCATCCGCTCCTTCGAGCGCCAGGTCGAACCGCTGTTGCATCTCCTGTAACTCGAGTTCTGGACGACGCTGATCGGAAATATCTCGAGCGTTGATGAGCATCCCGTCGATCGATGGTTCGTCGTGGAGGAACCGACCTCTGACCTCGAGCCAGATCGTCTCACCAGTGCTTCCCATTGCACGAAATTCGACACTGACCTCCTCTTCGGGATCCTCCAACAAGGACTCGAACGCATTGATCGCGATCTCGTAATCGTCTTCGTGGACGAACGAGAACGCGTCTCCATCGATCACCTCTTGGGGGGAGTATCCCATGACCCGCTCGACCGCCGGCGACGCGTAGGTGACGATCCCTTGCCTGTCCACGATCAACACGAAATCAGATGATTGCTCGAGTATCGCTTCGTATCGCCTTCGCGTGATTTCGAGCTCCTCCTCCCTCGACTTGCGCTCGGTCACGTCTCTGGCCACCCAGATGACAGCCGAATCCTCGGTGAGCACATCGTCAATCGGGGCGATCCGTCCCTCGAACCATCTGGTTCCAGCGAGTACCTCCAATTTGTATTCGATACTCTGGACCTGGCCGGTTTCGATCGCCGTCCTGATTGTATCGAGGAACCGATCGGCCGTCTCCTGCTCGAGGACGTCGTGAAAGCGAGCACCGATTAGTTGGTCGGCATCGTCGTACAGGAGGTTGCTTTCCTCCCCAGCGAGCACGTCGAGGTACTCTCCATCCTCATCGATGTAGAACGCGATGTCTGGAAACGCACCGGAAAGGCTCTCGAACCGTGCTTTCATCCGCTGTGCTTCGCGGCTGGCTCGCATCTTCTCGACTGCGTTCACGATCTGGTTGGCCAAGATCTCGAATCGCTCTCGCCCCGGACCCTTCTGGAGGTAGTCGGTCACCCCGGCGGAGATGGCATCGCTGGCGATCTCCTCCGAGCCCTTGCCGGTGAAGAGGATGAACGGGAGGTCCTCGTGATCGCTTCGAATCTCCTTCAGCAACTCGATCCCGTTCATCCCGGGCATATCGTAATCCGAGACGATACAATCGAAGGACGCTGTGGAGAGTGTGGTTGTAGCCTCCTGGGCGGACTCGACTCCGTCTATCTCGATGTGGTCGATCTCCTGGCGAAGGAAGGATCCAGTCAGATCGGCGAATTCGGGTTCATCTTCGACATGCAACACCCGAATCGGCTTTGTCATACTCTAAGAAGACCGGTAGCTGGAAATAAATGATTTCATTGAAAAATTGAAGTGATAAACACCGAGCGATCGACCCACCTCGTTCGAACCTGGAACTTCGATTGGTCACGTCGTGACATCCGAAAAGTAGGTTCATCCACGCTTCCTCAGCGTAGTTACGGTAGGTTCGTATCGATTCTACCCTAAACCACATGGTACAATCAGTCTGCCCTAATTCACCGATTCAATCGGCGTTGTCATCAGCCTGTAACCGCTCTTTGCGTTCTTCGAACTCCTCGGTCGTGAGTTCTCCCCGGGCATAGGCGCTTCGTAGCTCCTCGAGTGCCGGGTCTGTCCGTTTCGCACCAGAGGAGGTGCTTCCTCGATACACACCGTATCCGATGGCGAGGACGACACCGATCACGACGATCCACATGAGTGGCCACATCCAGCCGGTCCCCGTGCCATTCCACATATGCGTGCCATCCCACATCCCGAACGACGGGACCATAATCAACATCATGAGCATCGGGATGACGAATATCGCAGCGACGATGATCAGGATCGTCTTGATGAGGGTGTCCTCGGAAGCCATACTGATAACTACGCGACTGAACTTCATAAACAGCCTAGACTGTTCTCGATCCTCAAGAGAAGCTCAATTGGAGGGGCTCACGGCCATGTGATGGAACTCCGTTGTCCCCACGGTACCCACCTGCATACTAGCGCGTGAAGTCCCACTAAAATTCGCCAGTATCGCCCTACAGTATCAATATGCTAACCAGTATACTCACTCCCCTGATAGCATGACTGTTATTGAGGGTGAGCACATAGGTTTCGTTGTAGCAACCATGAACAAGAACGTCGGCGGTATCGACCAGTACGGACGTATCGTCATCGGACTCATCTTGGCCATCGCTGGGATCGCTGCAATCGCCGGCTACGTGGATATCGATGCGATTATCGGCGGCATTGCGCTCGTCATCGGTGCGATCTTGCTTGTAACCGGGACGGCCCAAAAATGTCCCATCAACGACGTGGCTGGTATCGACACCACACAGTAAGTTTAGCCGGCCTGAACGTGATTCTCAACGCTCGCTGCTAGCTGGTTCCAGCACCTGATGGACGGGTCCGTTCACCCCACTAGTACTCATTGATTACGGAGGACAGACACGACCGTTACTGAGTTGAGCCTGGACCTGGCAGACGGGCACGACGAGCGATAACCCTTCCTTTTGCCTGCCCCTGGTGTCCTCACTCTATCACCGAGCACCCTGCCGAAGCAATTAGAAATACATGACCCGCTCCGAGACCCGATATAAATGGCTTATTCGATTAAGAGCGAAATCCATGGGGGGACAGCCGGTATACATTATTATGGCACAGAATTACCATATCGATGACCAAGGAATCGACTCGGAACCAAAATTCTACCTCCCAGCCGGGGTCACTCTGCCGTTTGATACCCATCGCTTCGAGCGTCTCAAAGCGTTCCTATTCGACCACTTCGGTGGATCATAAACCTAGATCCATCATGTCGATTCACGAATATCATCTAAACCTTCCCAGTGTCGACCAATCGGATCTGACCGTTCCCTGAAATCTTCGTCAAACTGGTGACGCAGACGTTGACCTCGTGATTTCTACCCGGGTTCGGAAGTCACCGTTCTGGCACCTCTCCGTCGAGGAGGGATGTCATCAGGCAACGTTTACAACCATATGTACCACCAGCGGGCGTACATCGACCCCGAAGACGAGTTGAGACGAACTCAGTGGAGTACCGATGATTGCGTTCTGAAGACTACCACAGTATGAAGCAAACCGGTCCTGAAAGCTGCTATGAGCTTAAACAGAGACACATATTCATATTATAGACACCAAGCCCATAGAACTGTGACTGATATCAAAGCAGTTGTCCGAATCGAGCACCCTGATATTGTGCTCACCAAGACAGTCACACATGACCAGACTTCGAAAGTCACGTCGGTGTTGGAGGCGGGAACTGACCCTACGTCGGGCAAATTCTTCTATCGCATCCAGTCATCTGATTTCCGCCAGTTCGAAGATGGATTGCGGAACGATCACACCATCAGCGAGTTCGAGCGAGTAATTGAAACCAGGGACGAGGAGGCAATCTATAGCTTCGAGTATACAGATGATGCAAAGACCATCTCACCGATCATTTCGATCGCGAACGGGGTCATCCTCGATATGACGAACGACGGAAGCGGGTGGATTCTAACAATATGGATGCCGGATCGGACGAATCTGGCCTCTATCTGGGACTATGCAGAACAGAACGACATTGCTATCGATTTACTGAGCGTGAACGAATACGCTAGTTTAGGGAGTACTGACGCGGGACTGACCGATAACCAACGAGAGGCGCTTCTCGTGGCACTCGACGCCGGGTATTTTGAGGACCCACGAAACGCGACTCTCAGCGAAGTTGCCGCTGAATTGGGTATCTCTCAACCTGCTGCCAGTGGTCTCCTTCGGCGGGGGACTAAACGGCTCATCGTTTCGTCTCTGCTGGACGATAGTGATACGTCAGATTGATCTGGCTAAGTTCTGTGACGACAATTTCTGTTGAAGATTCGATGTAACTCCGTTACTCTCCGAGAGGAGTGTCGAAAGGGAACGGACTGAGTAAGCGTCACGCAGCATCACGGGCGCGACGGGATTTGAACCCGCGACATCTTGGT
>CAZXER010000007.1:48749-66805 GCA_964639975.1 uncultured Halobacteriales archaeon
ATCGTCCTCGATATCTCCTTTGGAACGCTCGTGATCGTCCTCACTGGGGTGACCCTCATCGTACTGCTTTCGGGAAGTGGCTGGGGCCAGCGCTCTGCGGCGGCGAGTCGTACCGGGGTGCTCATCCAACGAGCCGATCAGGCCTATGTGGCCGACGTGAGTGAGGGCAGGACGTTCGACATCCCGGTGTTCACCCGTGGAATCCTCGTCTTGACGGCGTCGACGGCTATCGGGTGGCTCTTGTTGATCGGGAGCTATCTCGGGTATCTCCCAAAGCTGTGAGAATGCAGTAGTGGTCGCCTGCGACGCGATACCCGAGTGATCAGCTTCGAAGCTGGCCACCATCGACGGGTACGGCCGCCCCGTTGACGTAGCTCGCCCGCTCACTCGAGAGAAACGCGACCACCTCACCGAGTTCGGTCGGTTCACCGAGGCGTCCCACCGGTATCTCATCGGTGAAAGAGGCCAGTCCCTCCTCGTAGTCTGCCACGTCGCCTCGCTCGACCTTCGCGTCGATTAGTTCCTCCACACGCGGGGTCTCAATCGTCCCCGGTAGCACCGCATTGACGCGGACGGACGGTGCGAACTCCCTGGCGACGGTCTTGACGAGGCCGATCACCCCTCGTCGCACCGAGTTCGATAACAGCAATCCATCGGCGACCTCTCGCACCGTCCGTGACGTGATACACACGACTGACCCGGCATCGCTTCGTTCGAGATGGGGATGTGTGGCCTCGAGCGTCCTGACAACGCTCATGACGAGCGTGTCGTACGCCTCGTACCACTGATCGTCCGTCGTCTCCGCGAAGGTGGTCGATGGAACCCCACCCGCAGACGTGACGAGGTGGTCCATCCCGCCGAAGGTATCGATCGTCTCCTCGACCAGGCGTTCGACGTCATCGGGATCGGTCACATCCGCCTGGACGGCGAGGATCGATCCCGTCGCGTCGGCCTCAAGCTCGGCTGCCGCCTCGTCGAGTCGACTCGGCGTTCGACCACAGATGGTGACGTTCGCGCCCTCTCTCGAGAGCGAGCGAGCACAGGCGAGACCAAGCCCGCTGGTACTGGCGGTGACGAGCGCCGTGTTCTCCTCGAGGTTGAGGTCCATCGCCTGGGTCGTCGAGAGATGGCGTAAAAACGGTACCGAAGCGGCGGTTGGTGGCTACAGGTCACCCACCAGCGACCGGTGGGAAGATACTGATTTGATCGGTGTCCTCGACGATGGTGTCTTGCCCATCTGCATGCACGATATCCTCACCGTTTTTCAGCACACTGATGTACTCTTGCACCTCGCCCTCGCTGTCGAGGATATCGAGGTCCCCGTACTCGGCCTCGAGCGCTCGTAATACGGCTCCAATCGTCACGGGTGAGCTGGTGACCGATACGTCGACGGTCTTCGACCCGACGGCCTGTCGGAAAGCACCGAACAGTCTGACCTCGAGGGTTCGGGCGGTCTCCGCAGGTTCTGTACCCGTTGGTTCGCTCATTTAGATGGCCACCCCTTGTGTGATATCCTCACTGCTACGGCGGAGCTGATGTTCATACCTCCTATTTGGGTTACCGGGTAAAAACCTCCACGTCGACCAACGAGCCAGGGTTCGTGGTCACGTCACTCCTCCAGATCCTCCGACATCGAATCAGCTGGGGCCTCGTCGTCATCGACGGTCTCACGATCGATGTAGGCCTCGGCCCAGGTGCCTCGGGTGAACCAGGCCAGTGCGGCCGTCCCCCCGACGATGCTCCCGGCCGTGATACCGATCCAGATACCCATTGCCCCCATGTCGAAGGTGAACGCCAGCAGGTACACGAGCGGCACCCGGGTGACCCACAGCGACATAACCGAGAACATCATCGCTGTCTTCGTGTTCCCGGCTCCCCGGAACGCACCGAGGACCACCTGCATGATACCGATAAATGCGAACTCGAGGGTCCGGATGCGGATATAGGTCGATCCGTGGTCGATCGTTGCGGCCCGGTCCTCGACATCTCCGAGAAACACCGAGACGATCGGTTCGGGGAAGAGGGCGATGATCACTGCGACGATGAGCAAGATAGCGGTAGCTATCCCTGCGGCGAAGTAGGTCGTTCGCCGCGCTCGGTCTGGTTTCCCCGCCCCCAGGTTCTGACCGACGACCGCGTCGGTGGCGCGTCCCAGCCCCATGGCTGGGAGGAACACCAATGAGGCGATGCGCTCACCCAGGCCGTAGGCGGCGACGACCGGTGGGCCGAAAGAGACCACCATGGCGACCAGGGTGATGATCGCGAAGGCAGCCGCCGACTGTTCGATCGATGATGGCACACCGAGGTCGATGATGTCGTGAATGTACCCGAGATCTGGCTTGAGGTGGCTGAGGGTGGTCTCGGGACCGATGCCGGTGAAGAAGATGATGTAGATACCGATACCGGTTCCCACCCCCCTGGCGGCGACGGTGGCGATCGCGGCGCCTGCGATCCCGTATTGCGGGAACGGCCCCCACCCGAAGATGAGGAACGGATCGAGGACGAGGTTGACCGCGACGCTCGCCACCATCACGTACATCGGCGTTTTCGTATCGCCATAGCCCCGCATGATCGCAGCGAAGACGAAGAAGCCGAACATCAGCGGCAGCCCGAGGAAGATGACCTCCACGTACTCCACCGCCAGTGGGATTACCCGCGCACTGGTGTCCGGGTTGGCCGGCAGCAAGCCCATGACGCCGTCGGTGACCAGATAGCCGACGATCCCGATGATGACCGACAAGATACCCATGAACATGAAGGTCTGTCCGGTGACCTTCCCGGCGCTTTGTTCACCCTCCGCGCCGGTGTACTGGGCGACGAGGATGGCACCGGCGGTGGTGAACCCACCGGCGAAGGCGATCAGCAGGAAGATCATGGGAAACGCCAGGCTGATCGCACCGACCGCGTCTGCTGAGAGACGTCCAAGCCAGAACGTGTCGACGATGTTGTATGTGACCTGGAGCAGCTGAATGACGACGATCGGCCAGGCGAGCTTGAACAGCGGCCGGGCGATCCCACCCTGGGTGAGGGCCGGCCCGTTCTCGTCGCTACTCACTTTTCGGGAAAACTACCAGCAACGATAAGAACCTGTTTGAATCGGCCGACTACGGGGTCTCGCTCGTCTCCAAGGAGAGGTCAGCTTTCGGGTAGGCCACGCAGGTCAGGGTGTAGCCATCCTCGATTTCGGGCCCTTCGAGCATCTGCTGGTTGTTGTGGACGACGAAGTCCTCTGCTTCGCCATCGAGGATATGCCCACCACAGGAGAGGCACTGGCCCTCGCGACAGGCGTATGGCATGTCCCAGCCCTGCTCCTCCCCGGCTTCGAGGAGCGACTGGTTCTCCGGGATCTCGACCGTCTGCCCTTCCTTGACGAATTCGACCTCGAACGTCTCGGCCTCCTCGTCGGATTTCGTCCAGGGCCCACTCTCCTCGGTACCGGCTTCCTCCCCCTCGAGCTCACCTTCTGTCTCTTCACCTGGCACGGCGACCGCGCCGCCCCCACCGACGCCAGGTGCACGACTTGGCGGCGATGGAAAGCTCGTCTCCGAGAGTGTCGAGGCCCGATGTTCGAGGATCGCATCAGCGATGTCTTCCCGTGGGCGCCACCCGACCCCGCGGTTGAAATGGAAGAATACGGGGACAACGGTGAGCACCGCGGCGATCGCGATCGCCTCAAGCGTACCGACCATATGGGCGAGAATTTTCGACGGGAGGCTAAAGAGGTTGCGCTTATTCCTCACGCCTGGCGATTGGATGTCCTCCGAATCCGCCCCGGAGATGGTTGGCGAGCCGACGCGAGAAACGCTCTCCTCGACTCGCGTATCGCTCCGATAGCGCCGTGTAGATGAGCGGGATAGGTACCTCCTGTGAGATGGCCTCCTCGACCGTCCATCGACCGGTCGAACCACCGGCGATGTAGTCGTCGACATCGCCGAGATCGCTCCCTTCCTTGGCGAAGGCCTCCTCACAGAGCTCGACGAGCCAGGAGCGAATGACTGCATTCCCGCTCCACACGCGAGCAACCGCTTCGAGATCGAGGTCGTATCGACCGCTGTGGAGCAACTCGAATCCCTCTCCGTAGGCCTGCATCAACGCGTATTCGATGCCATTGTGGACCATCTTCACATAGTGGCCTGCACCGCTCGGGCCGAGATGCTCCCAGTAGTCCCGCCCCCCGGCAACAGCCGTCAACGCCGGCGTTACGGCCTCGACAGCCCATTCATCGCCTCCGACCATGAGGGCCATGCCGCGGTCACGACCACCGACGCCGCCACTGGTTCCACAATCCACGTAGCCACACGCGAGTGCTCTCGAGCGACCGATGCTCATCGCGTAGTGCGAATTGCCGCCATCGACGATGACCGCCTCATCGCTCACGTGCGGTTCGAGCCCGGCAAGGGATTCGTCAACGGCTTCCCCAGCGGGGACCATCAACCAGACCCTGGCCGGTTTCGGGATTGTGTCGATGACATCGACCATCGAATCTTCTACCTGGATATCGGTCTCCCCAGCCACCCGATCTCTGGTGGGTCCGTCGACGTCGAACCCGGTGACCTCGTGGCCGGCGTCACTGATTCGTTCACCGACGATTTGGCCCATGCGGCCGAGACCGATCAACCCGATGTGCATATCTCTCCGTGAGGCCAGGCCGACCGTAGCCGTTGTGGTTTCAGCTGTCCGTCGGCTCGCTCTGGTGAGGTGGGCGACCTCAAGGTAGTCGAATCAGACGATGAGAACGGAAGGACTGTTACTCAGACACTCAGCCGTTGTGATCCACGCGAACCTCGTCGAATTCGACGTCATTACCGACCTCCACAGTCGCTTCATAGCTGATCTTGCCAACACACTCCATGCACGCACGACCCTCTGCAAGATCGGACTCAGCTGCGATAGACACAACCACGGTGTCTTCCTCGAAGAAAACGCCGTTGATCACCGCTTCATGACACGGATTCGGTCCGATGAGAACTCCCTCGATATCGATCGTGGTACCCGTGACATCGACCGATGACTCCTCGTCATTCATTCCGGCACAGGATGTCTCGACGGTGGTGATGTCCTGCTCACCCACACCGTCGACTGGCTCGCGATCATCACTCGCCCCCACGGACAGACATCCAGCGAGGGCTGCTGATCCGATTGCAAGTGATCCAAGGACCTCACGGCGACTTAGTCGGGACATGTCTACCCCTATACATGCCACTGAAATACACCTTCCTGAAGGTCAAACACCTCTTTTCGATACCAATCCACCCACTAATCCCGGGTTATCGAGTACTGTCAGTGCTGGATATTTACTGGTACCTCCGATTGTGACGGTGCTTCCTCCATCGGTACTGCTGTCTCACTTCACCAGGGTTCGATCGTCCGATACACGCTTGAGCGACGGCAATCTTTATCAAACTCCGCGAATTCGCTTGTGCTATGGGCGTGATGCCGTTGGTAGTACGATAGCCGCATATTCGACCAGCGGCCGCCGTCGTGGAGGTGACTCTCCTCGAGGACGAACGACCGCTTTTCGTCGCCGTCCAAACCGGATGCCCCGCGAGACGTGGCCCGACGCACGCCATCTGCAGCTCCAACACCATGAATGAGTATCCATGACAGAACTTGATGACAGCTACGAGCCCCAGGAAATCGAACCACGCTGGCAGGACGAGTGGCAGGACTCGGATGTCTATCGCTATGCGGACACCGATGCACCGGATTACGTCATCGACACCCCGCCACCGTATCCGACCGGAAATTTCCACATCGGAAACGCGCTCGGGTGGTGCTACATGGACTACGCGGCACGGTTCAGGCGGATGGTCGGGGAAGACGTGCTCTTCCCACAGGGCTGGGACTGTCACGGACTCCCGACCGAGGTCAAGGTCGAGGAGAACCACGGCATTCATCGAACTGAAGTCTCACGAGAGGAGTTCAGGCAGCTGTGCATCGAACACACCGAGGAGCAGATCGAAGCGATGCGTGAGACGATGCACACCCTCGGCTTCTCCCAGGATTGGACCCAGGAGTACGTCACCATGGAGCCGGAGTACTGGGGACTCACCCAGCGATCGTTCCTCGAGATGGCCGCTGAGGACTACGTGTACCAGGATGAGCATCCGGTCAACTGGTGTCCCCGTTGCCAGACGGCGATCGCTGATGCAGAGGTCGAGCCCGAGGACCGAACCGGGACCCTCCATACGATCACCTTCCCTGGGGTCGAGGGCGATGACATCGAGATAGCCACGACCAGGCCCGAACTGCTTCCGGCGTGTGTCGCCGTTGCCGTGCATCCGGAGGAATCAGCGCACGCCGACCGGGTTGGCGAGCGATTTGAGGTGCCCCTGTTCGGTCAGGAAGTCGAGCTCATCGCCGACGAGGCAGTCGATGCCGACTTCGGTACTGGCGCGGTGATGATCTGCACGTTCGGGGACAAGCAGGACGTCGAGTGGTGGGCGGAGTACGACCTCGATATCCGCCCGGTCGTCACCGAGGACGGGACGCTGTCGACCCTTGCCGGCGAGTACGAGGGCATGGATGTCTCGGAGGCCAAAGCTGCCATCGCCGATGGCCTCGACGACGCTGGCTATCTCCAGGATACCGAGCCAATCGAGCAGTCAGTCGGTGCGTGCTGGCGATGTGATACGCCAATCGAGATCCTCAGCACCGAGCAATGGTTCGTGACGGTCGACAAGGAGGAGTTGCTCGAGTATGGCCAGCAGGTGGAGTGGATCCCCGAACACATGTACAGTCGCTTCGAGGATTGGACCTCCGGCATGGATTGGGACTGGGTCATCTCGCGTCAGCGTGTCTTCGCCACGCCGATCCCAGCCTGGGAATGCGATGCGTGTGGGCATACAGAGCTTGCCTCGATCGACGAGGTGCCAGTCGAACCGACCGATGTCGATCCTGCCGTTGGAGCGTGTCCGTCCTGTGGGGAGAGCGCCTGGGTCGGGGAGACCGACGTGATGGACACGTGGATGGATTCCTCGATGTCTGCGCTGTACATGGGCGGCTGGCCCGAGGACGACTTCGAACCGGTGCAACTGCGCGAACAGGGGCACGACATCATCCGAACCTGGGCGTTTTACACCGTGTTACGGACGGTTGCGATCGAGGACGAGATCCCGTGGGAACAGGCCCTCATCAACGGTATCGTCCTCGGGAACGATGGACATGCGATGTCGAAATCCCGGGACAACTTCGTCCAGCCCGAGGAGGTGGTCGAGGAACACGGGGCCGATGCCTTCCGCCAGGCCATCGCGATCGCCGGACAACCGGGCTCCGACGTGCAGTTCCAGTGGAAGGAGGCGACGAGTGCCTCGCGCTTCCAGACCAAGCTGTGGAACATCACCCGCTTTGCGTTGAACCACTTCGATGCGGAGACCCCGGCAATCGATGATCCCGCACACCGTGACGTGGATGCCTGGATCCTCGAACGAGCAGCTGAGACGGCCGAGGCCGTCAAGGCCGACATGTATGCGTACCGGTACGACCGGGCACTCCGGCGGATCCGTGAGTTCGCCTGGGAGGATCTGGCCGATGAGTACGTCGAACTCTGCAAAGGTCGACTCTACGGGGGGCGACCCGGTGAGCGTGACGCGGCTCGCCACGCGCTTTACGAGGCGCTATCGACCACGATCCGCATGCTCGCACCGATCGCTCCCTTCATCACCGAGGAGTTGTGGTCGACGCTTCCCGGGACCGAGGGTAGCGTCCACGGCGCCGAGTGGCCCACAGTCGACGAACCGTTCTCGGGATCAGCTGCCGGTGGGGCCGTTGCGGTCGATATCGCCTCGTCTGTGCGGGCCTGGAAGTCGGACGCTGGCTTGGCTCTGAATGAGCCGTTGTCCAAGGTCGAGGTGTACCTCGATGTCGATCTCGAATCCAGTCTCGATACGTACGATGTGAGCGATACGATCAATGGGCCCGTGTATGTTCGCGATGGGGTCCCGTCGGTCGAGCGCGTCCCAGTGTCGATCGATATCGATCACAGCGAACTCGGCCCAGCGTTCCGCGAGCAGGCTGGTGAGGTCGTGGCCGCACTCGAGGCCACCGACCCCTCGGAGATCCAAGCCGCGCTGGACTCCAGCGGTGAGGTGACCGTCGAGACCAACGGCGAGGTGCTGCAAGTCGACGGATCGATGATCGATGTCACCGTCGAGCACCAGGCCGGTGATGGGGAACGCGTCGAGGTCGTCGAGTGCGACTCGGCGACGTTGTTGCTCTTCCCCGAGGAGTAGGTAGCCTAGAAGAAGCCGGTCGTTATCATCGCCCCGATGACGTACAGCAACAGGCCGATGGTGGTCGCCACGTAAAACCACGAAAGTCCGTCTCGGGCCGGCTCACGAAGCAGGTTTGCACCGAGCCCCGATTTGATCCGCCGGGTCGAGATCTCGAGGATCGTGATGAAGAGGAACCAGAGGACGATCATGGCGACGATCGCCCGGCCGCGATTCGTCTCGAGCAGGACCGCCGTATCGAAGTAGCTCCCCGTGCCCATAAGGTGCAGCCCAGAGATCACCATCGCCAGCGCACCGATTCTCGATATCAGTTGCAGCCTGGACAGGCTCGTCTCAAGCGGTGGTCGGTCCAGATCCCCGTCGCGTGCAAGCGGCAGGATGACGAACGTCGTGAAGGTCACAGAGCCGACCCAGATGGCGCCGAAAATGAGGTGCACCGCCACCATGGCCGTATCGATGGTTGCCATGGGCATCGCTCCACGGTCGTGTGGCTTGAAAGTATCGTCAGCGGTCTGCAATGGCCGTTGCCGTCTCGCGAATGAGCCCGTCGAGCAGTTCTGGGGTCGTCGGATGATACGCCCGATCGGGGAGCTCACCGACGCACAGCCCCCGGTCGACGATCACCTGTGCCAGCTTGGCGAACACGTCGGCATGGTAGTGAAGTCCAAGGTAGCCAAGCACCCGTCCAGTCTCGGCGTCGACCACGAGTTTCCCCAGGCCTTCCGGGATCGATTTCACCCGGAACACACCTTCGCTCTCGGCGTGATTGACGGCGGTTACGACGTCATAGCCAGCTGCCTCTGCGGACGCCTCTGAGTGGCCGACCCGAGCGAACGGATAGATCCCGAGTCCGGAGAACACGACCCGATGGATGATCGGTTGGTAGTGGCTGAGCTGGGCACCGCGTTCGGTCGAAACGATGTTGTCAGCCGCCGTGAACCCTTGCTCCTTGGCGACGTGTAGTATCGGTTCGCGACCGTTGGCATCGCCTGCAACGTAGACGCGTGGGTTCTCCGTCGTCTGCATCGTATCGGCGATCCAGCTCTCGCGAGGCTCGATACCGGCCGCATCGAGGTGGAGCCCATCCAGGTTGGGCGTGCGCCCGGCGAAGACGAAGAGTTCGTCCCCGGTGACCGTGCCGGAGGTTCCATCACCGGCTCGGTATTTCACGGACACCTCATCACCACCATCAACGACCTCATCGGCTGCTGCACCGGTGACCACCTCGATACCGAACTCACGCTCGTAGAGGTCGAGCACCGTTTCACCGAATATCGGATCGACCGCTGATAACGGGCAGTCGTTCCGGTCGATGACGGTGATATCGACATCACCGACCTCTGCGAGGTATGGGGTCAACTCCATCCCGATGAAGCCGAACCCGATCGCGACGGCACTGTCCGGGAAGGTCGTCGCCTCGAGGACATCCGCGCTGGTGTTGACGTCAACCGTGTCGATGCCAGGCACCGACGGGATGGTTGGATTGGATCCCGTCGCGACGATGACGTGGTCGACATCGAGGTGTTCGTCTCCGACGGCAAGGGTCGTCGGATCGACGAAGTGGGCGGAGTCGTGGTAGAACGAGACGCCTGGTCGTTCGGTCATCGTGTCGACGCTGTCTTTGCGGTGACGTGAGAAATCGCTGATGTGGGCTTCCTTCTGTGCGATCATCTCCTCGATATCGACCGTCGGCGTCTTACCGAGGCGATCGTCGTGGCGAACGTGATACCGGTAACCGGCTGCTGAGAGCACGTCCTTCGATGGCATACACCCGCGAAGGATGCACAGCCCGCCGGGTTCGCCGTCGTCGATGAGCGAGAGGTGTAGATCATCGAGCATACCGTCGTCAACGGCTGTCAACAGCTGTTCAGCAGCAGCAACACCGGCGCTTCCGTACGCGCCGATTATCGCAACATGGACCATAACCTGGGTTTCGTCGCTCCGGGCTTGGATGTTCGGTTACCGCCGGCTCACCGTGATCGGTCAGTCTTCGTCCCACTGCCGACAGGGAATCGCTCCGGGGTAGTCACGCTCGAACCGAGTCTCGAGTTCCTCCTCAGTCAGCTCGATGATCGTCGGGCGACCATGCGGACAGGTCCATGGCGAGTCACACTCGTCCAATCCCTCAAGGAGCGCCGTGATCGAGCCCTCTGAGAGGGATTCGTTCGCCGTGATGGCCGGATGGCAGGCGAGGTCGGAGACCATCGGATCGGCCACCGTTGCGATCGGATCCGCTGGTTCGCCCTCGGTGAGAGCTTCTAACAGGAGATGGAGCGCATCCTCGAGCACCTCAGGTGGTAACGTCCGACCGAGGACGGCCGGGACGGCCGCCAGTCTCGCCGTTTCACCGACGAGCCCCCGAACCTCGAACCCGATGTCGGCCACCTGGTCTCGATGCTCCTCGAGGAGGTCGCGCTCGCTGGTCGTCAACGGGACCTCGATTGGGGTTGCGAGCGTCTGTCGATGCGTGTTCTGCTGGATCGCATCCCGGAGACGCTCGTAGTTGATCCGCTCGTCTGCGGCGTGTTGATCCACGAGCACGAGGCCATCGTTCGATTCTGCGATGATGTACGCATCCAGCGCCTGGCCGATCACCCGTAAGGGGGGCAGGCGTTCGAAGGCGTCTTCGAGTGACTCCTGTGGGGTCCCCGGTAGCGTCGACTGCATACCCGAGGTGGAGACCGAGCCGAGGTCGATGGCCGGTCGAGGACCCGGATCTGTCGGCGTGCCCGACTCGCCCTCTCGCGGGGGTGCGGTTGGAACGGGCGTCTCGCGCTCGAGACTCGCTTCGACGGCGCTTCGCAGCGCCTGTTCGATGGCCTCGGGATCGTCGAACTTCACCTCGTGTTTCCGTGGATGAACGTTGACGTCGACCGCATCAGGATCGACGCTGATCCGCAGGACGACGAAGGGGTATCGGTCCGGACCGAGGCGGTCGTCGTAACCGGCGATGATCGGGCGGCGCAAACTCCCCGAGGTAACCGGTCGGCCGTTGACGATGGTCGTCATGTATTCGGCGCTTGACCTGGTCGTCTCGGGATCGCTGAGCAGGCCGTCGATACCAACGATGCCATCGGGGAGGGTAGCCGGTTCGACTACCTCGAACATACCCTCGGCGACGTTCCTGCCGTGAACCGCGGCGATCGCCTCCTCGAGCGAACCCGAACCGGGGGTGGCGAATCGCTGCGTCCCATCGATGGTTACCGAGACCGCGACCCTAGGATTGGCGAGCGCGAGGTGGGCTACGGTGCGTCGAATATGGCTCCGCTCGGTCACCGGTGCATCGAGGAACTTTCGCCGCGCTGGAACCGGGTCGAACAGCCCCTCGACGGTCACCCGGGTCCCCGTTGGGACGCCGGCGCTCGTCTCGGAGACGACCTCACCGCCGTCGACGACGAGCTTCGCTCCCGCGCTCGCGTCCTGTGGTTTGCTCTCGATAGTGAGGCGGCTCACCTGCCCGATGGCATGGAGCGCCTCGCCTCGAAATCCGAGCGTCTGTGGCCCAGCTTCCAGATCTGTGAGGGCGCCGATCTTGCTCGTTGTGTGGGGTTCGACGGCGAGTCTGATCTCGTCTGATGCGATCCCGTGTCCATCGTCCTCGACGACGATGCGGTCGGTGGCTGACTCGCCCTCGACGGATACCGAGATACGCTGCGCTCCTGCATCGAGACTGTTCTCGACGAGTTCCTTGACGACGGACGCTGGACGTTCGACCACCTCGCCGGCTGCGATCCGCTGGATCGTGGTGTCGTCCAGTTGGTGAATACCGTGGAGTTCGCCACTCGCTGAGGAGCCCCCTTCCTCCATATGTGGTGACTCTCGCGGTGGGCCATCAAGCCCTCGGTCCTCGTGAGGTGGGGTGTCAGTCATCCTCAAGTCGCTCTTGCCATCTGTTCACCACCTCGACGACATCAAGCGGTGCGGTCGTATCGAGCGACAGCGACCTGAGCTCCTCGAGGATCGACTCCATGGCTTCATCGAGCTCGTTGCGTTCCTCCACGGTGTCGGGGTGCATGTCACCCGACTCGAGATCGAAGACCACCTGGGTCCCCTCGCTTCGACGGCCTCGTGCCTCGATTGCCTTGTCCTCGCGAAGCCTTGCCAGTACCTCGTCTGCGCGCTGGACAACTGGCAGTGGCACCCCAGCCAGATCAGCCACGTGGATCCCGTAGCTCCGGTCAGTGGCACCGGATTCGACGGTCCGAAGGAAGACCACGTCGTCCCCGCTGTCATCGACCGCCACGTGGCAATTCGCCACCCCTTCCAGATGCTCACCCAACGCGGTGAGTTCGTGATAATGTGTCGCGAAGAGCGCGGCAGCGCCGACCTCGTTGTGGAGGTATTCGGTCGTCGCCCAGGCGATCGACATCCCATCGTACGTCGAGGTTCCACGGCCAACCTCATCGAGGACAACCAACGAGCGTTCCGTGGCGCGGTGGAGGATCCGTGCCAGTTCCTGCATCTCGACCATGAACGTCGAGCGCCCTTGCGCCAGTTCGTCGAGGGCACCGACACGGGTATAGATCCCATCGACCGGGGTGATCGCGGCTCTGTCTGCCGGGACGAACGAGCCGATCTGGCCAAGCAACGTGATCAGGGCCACCTGTCTGAGATACGTTGATTTCCCGCTCATGTTCGGCCCGGTCACGAGGAGCTGGCGGTGGCTGTCGTCGATCCGGCTATCGTTCGGGACGAACCTGGTCGTCTGCTCGACGACCGGATGTCGCCCCTGATCGATCTCGATGACGCCGTCGCTTCGGAATGCGGGTCGAACCCAGTCGTTGTGGACCGCGTGATCCGCCAGTGCGATCCGCACGTCGAGACCCGCCAGCGCCTGTGCAGCGGCTCGGAGGGCACGCACCTCGTCTCCGACGCCGGCACGCAACGACTCGAAGGCCTCCTCTTCGAGGGTCGATCGGCGTTCGTCGAACTCGCGAAATCGCCGTTCGTTCTCGGCTAGCTCGTCGGTCCGGAAGCGAACGCCGGCAGCTACCGATTTGATCCGGTCGTACTCCGAAGGGACATCCTCAGCATCGGCCTCGGAGACCTGGATGTAGTAGCCATCGGTCTGGTTGTCGTCGACGGTGACCTGGTCGAACCCGTGGCGGTCGGCCTCTCGGTCGGCCAGCTCGTCGAACCAGGCTGCGATGCGCTCGTGCTCCTCGATGAGCTCATCGAGATCGTCGTCCCAGCCGGTGCGGAAAATACCACCCTCCGTCGAGGTGGTCGGGGGATCGTCGACCAGCGCTTCGGTGAGCGTCTCGGTGAGTTCCTCGAGCGTGTCTTGGGGTAGATCAGATAGGAGTCCGGCCACCGGGGTATCGGTGAGTTCCTCCGACGCTTCAATTCGTTCCTGCAGTATCGGTATAGATGACAACGTCTCTCGGATTTTGGCGAGATCGGCCGGTGTGGCACTCCCATGGACACACCGGGTGGCGAGGCGATCGAGGTCGTAGATCGAGGCTAGCTCCTCGACAAGCGCCTCACGAGCGAGCGGGGTCGCGCGGAGCGCGTCGATGGCGTCGAGTCGCTGTTCGAGTCGATCGGTTTCCCTGGTCGGGCGCTGAAGCCACTCACGAAGCATGCGGCCACCCGCTGCGGAGACGGTGTGGTCGATTGTATCGATGAGCGATCCTTCGGAATCTCCACGGAACGTCTCGGTCAGTTCTAGATTCCGCTGGGTCGTCGCGTCCAACGAGACGGCATCGTCGTCTCGATACCGTTGCAACCGAGTAACGGCGTCCAACAACGAAGGGTCGGTCTCCTCGACGTACGCCAACGCGGCACCGACGGCTCGGGCCGTGACCACCTCGAGTTCCAGTGCGTCGATCACCTCCGATCCGAAGTGGTCGCTGACGCGCTCGAGCGCGCTCCGGTGATCGAAGAGATCCGCCGTAGGTTGGGAGACGGTCACGCCCAGGTGCTGTTCGATGATATCGATGTCATCGATGCGAGGCGATACGACGACCTCGGCCAACTCGAGGCCACCGATGACCTCGAGCAACGCATCGATATCCTCGGCCGCATGCGGCCTGTCGGCGTACCACTGCCCAGCGGCGACGTCGATGAGCGCCAAGCCGATCGTCGCCCCCTCGAGCTCGATGACACCCAGATAGCCGGCACCATCGTCGCTCCGCTCGAGCGTCGTCCCTGGCGTGACGATCCGATCGATGGCCCGTTCGTGGCCGTTCGACGATTCTTGTTGGGTGGCGATCGCGAGACGAAATCCTCGTTCGGTCAACGCCTGGGCGTACCGATCGATCTCCGAGACCGGGACGCCGGCCATCGGATGGTGGGTGCCTCCTGAGGGTTTCTTTGAGAGTTTGAGATCGAGGTGCTCATGGACGATCTCAGCGTCATCTCCGAAAAATTCGTAGAAATCTCCCACCTGCATCGCCAGCAAGTCGGCCTCGCTCTCCGCCCGAAGGGCGTCGTACTCGGCGACGATGCCGGCGTCAGCTCCCATGCTATGTGACGCTGACCGCAGACCTGTAAAACGATATGGATTGTTGTCTGATACGTCGTCTATATCATCACGAGTCGGCAACCGCTTCAGCCAGCTCGAGGAGGCGGTCTCCCAGTGTCGATGGGGTGGTTGCAACGACCCTGACCATCGCCTCCTTGCCGACGGCACCACGGTCGAACACCGCGATAGGGCGATCATCGCCACCGTAGGCTGTCTCTGCCACCCACGGCATCGTGCCACCTTCCCGCTGGGCGACGGTGTCAGGTTGCCCGTCTCGATCGACCTCAAGTCGCGGCCATTCTAGTGCCGTCATGGCCGCTTCAACGTCCTCTCCGAAGCGACAGTTGGCGGCCGCTCGATACTCGGGAACGTGCTCGCGGACCTCGAGGAGATACCTGGCGACGTGACCGGAGGCACCGAACCTGACCGGACCCGCCTGTACGACATCGCCACCTGCGCGGACGATGCGCCCGTCGATGGCGGCCACTTCGCTGGGTACCTCGGCATGCGGCAGCGCCACAGCCAGGTTCATGCCCACCTCGGGGACGAGTGGTTCGATCTCACCCTCGAGCAGGCGGCTGCTCAGGGCTGCCGTCATCGAGATCGTCTCGACTGCAGCTGCCTCCGTGCGCAGCGAGGCGAGATGATGCACTGATCCGGGACCCTGGCCGATATCGAGGTGATACCGGATGGCTCTGGCCGTGTCTGCAATGGCGGTGGGCACGGCCTCACTCACCGATTCCCCGCGAGCGAGCCCGGCCGCGATCGAGCTGGCCAGGAAACAGCCTGAGCCGTGGGTAGCATCGGTTTCGATTCGATCGTGGGTAATCGTCTCGACCCCGTCGGGGGTGAGGAGGACGTCCTCGATGCGATCGTCACCCCAGTGACCACCTTTGATCAGCGTGTGCTCAGCGCCTTGCTCGCACAGGAGCTCCCCTGCCTCGATAGCATCCTCGATCGTCTCGATCTCGATACCGGTCAAGACGGTTGCTTCGTCGGCGTTGGGCGTGACGATGGTCGCGTCCTCGATGAGCGAGGCGTACGCCGCTTCTGCGTCGCTATCGAGCAGTCGGTCCCCGGATGCGGCGACCATTACCGGGTCGATCACAACCGGTGCGTCGACAGCATCAATGGCCGTGGCAACCGTGTCGATAACCTCCTCTGTGGCCAACATGCCGGTCTTGAGGGCGGCAACGGCAAGGTCGTCAGTCACCGATCCGATCTGTGCCTCGATCATGTCGGGATCGAGCACCTCGATATCCTGCACCCCAACCGTATTCTGGGCGGTCACCGCGGTGATCGCACTCGCCGCGAAACAGCCGGCTGCCTCGATCGCCTTGATATCAGCCTGGATTCCAGCTCCCCCACCAGAATCGCTTCCTGCGACGGTCAACACGACCGGTCTGTAGCTCTCAGCAGGTTGGCGCTTCATGGCGGCCCCACCCCTGTCGTGGAGGCTGCCAATGGGAATGGCTGCATCTCAACAGACCGTTCGGTGATTGGCGCAAAAACTACACCGATATGGCACCTTCGGTGTCGATCTCTCAATTGCTCGTGGGCGGAACTCGGGAACCGATGCATCGCGCACGGAACTTCCGCTGGGTTGATTGAATACTCAGCAACGAATGATACGGACGAGGCAGCTTGCCCTGGGGATTATCGAACCTTCTCAGCACCCTTGCCCCGGTTGCGCAGCCCTCGGCTCTTGCGACCCGCCGAGGTCAGCCCCCGAAACGCCCGGTTGCGTTGACTATCGTCGCAGATCCAGTTCAGATCGTCGTCGTTCTCGATCGCCGGATGGTTCGGGTCGACGAGGATGGTCTCGAACCACCGCTGTTTCCCATCTTCCCCGACCAGATACGAATTGAGTACCTCGAGGTTCGGATACTTCCGTCCAACGCGCTCTTCGGCGATTTGTTGCACGTTCTTGTTGCGGGTGATAGCTGAAACTCCAGTGCGCTTGCTCCGGCGTCCAGCCCGGAAGCGAGACTTCCGCGCCGACCCCTTCCTGATGCTCGATCGAACCATCACGATGCCCTGCTTGGCCTTGTATCCGAGCGATCGAGCCCGGTCGATTCGGGTTGGCCGCTCGATCCGTTTGATCGATGGTTCCTCGCGCCACTCTTGTTTGCGTTCCCACTGGAGCTGGCGTAGTTTGCCCTCCGTGGGGTCGTTCCATGCGTCCCTGACGTGCGAGTAGTAACTTCGTGCCATGGTCGTGCTACCCGGGGCGTTGGTGGTTCAACCGCCGTTGCGGTCACATCCCAGCCCGTCGATGACGGGTGCCGCCGAGGCCCGGTGCCCGGCGTTCTCGTCGCTTCATACCGCAGAACTGGCCATAAGGCCTTCGACTCACGCTGCCCCGTGGCGGATTGCGGCTGCCGTGGCTTTCGGTGTGCCTGCTGATATTGCCTCGACGATCGAGCCGACCGAAAGCGATTCGGGGACGGTATTGGGATATTTGCGCTTGAAGTAACCCAGGGTGGTCTCGACATCGCGACGAAGCAACGTATCGGCGTTCTCGTGGTCAGTGGCCACGGCCTGGGGCCAATCGAACAGGACGACCCGATCCGGACAGATAAAGACGTTGTACTCGCTCAGATCGGCATGGACATAGCCAGCATCGTACGCCCGAGTGGCTTCAGAGAAGAGCCGTGAGAGGACCGGTAGCACCTCATCGTCGTCGAGCGTTACCCGCGAGAGCTGTTCCCCCTCGAGTTTCTCCATGATGATCGCGTGTCGATTGTGGTCGACGGGTCGAGGGACGGCCACGTCCGGATAGAGCGCCTCGAGCAGCTCGTACTCTGTCTCGGCTGCCATGCGAGCCGTGTAGAGATCTGATTTGTGCTGTCGGTCGGCCGTGTACTCGCGCTCGCGGTTCAACTTCCGGAAGTTTCCGATTCCCTCACGATGAAACTTCAGCGCCATTGGCTGGAACGAGCTTACCTCATAGACATCGCTCTCCTTGCCAACCCCGAGTTTGGCACCGACTCCGTCGATCGAATCACGTTTGGAAAAGGTCCACAGTGCCAACGCATCGTAGCCCTCGAAGGTGAGGCGATACCCTTCGAACTGGAGGGTTCGCTTCTCGATGAGCTTGCGCTTGAGCATCCGCTCGAGGCGATAGGTCACGTCTTCCTTCGAGAGATTCGCCAGCTTCGGCAGTTCACCCCGATCGACCCACTCGCCGAATCGCATGCCTTGCTCGATCCCCGAGAGGATGTAGAAATCCTCGGGTTCGAGCTCCGAGATGAGCGGGGCGACGTTTTGGACCATACAGCGCGTGATACTCGGTGGTAGAGGGAAAAGGTGTCCATCACCGGGTCAACATATATATGTTAAACTGCCAGCTGCGATAG
>CAZXER010000008.1:0-7065 GCA_964639975.1 uncultured Halobacteriales archaeon
CTGGCTCCTCGTACGTAATCTCGCGAACCTCGCCATCTGCACAAATTGGCGCAGTAACGGTGTTGCGTTCGTGTGCGAGGTCGGCCCTATACTCCCCGAAATGAAGCGACGTGTTCGTCTCATAGTCCGTCCCAAGCATTAGCACCTGACCGTCTCGGGCATACACGGCGCCCAGCGGAGACTCTTCCCCAAGGGGATTCTCGAACGCGTGCCTCTCGGCAATCGATCGAGCATCCCGTCCCCAGACTGCAAACGAGTACAGCGGATGGTGACTTCGGTATACCTCCGGATACTGCCTGAAACATTCGGCAATCGCACCCATCCCTCGTGATGGTGTTATCGCTGGACGATACGGTGGCCGCGTCGTTCGAATCGTGGAAACCCAGGAATCCGGGACTGGCGGGTCTGACCAGTCTTCTGGATCCGAGTATTGGGTCGTGTGAGTGGGCATGAGGAGGGTACCCGAGGTTGTGATCGTCGATTGTAGCGCATCGATCACGGCTGGTGCACCGCCACACACCCACCCGAGTGAACGTAACGATGCATGACACAGGACGGTGTCACCGGATGCTATCCCGAGGCTTTGAAACTCCTCCTGTAGCTGCTCGACCGTGACGGGGTCGTCGACCATTGCTATGGCATCTGCTTCGGTCATTACCTCCGGTATGGAGGAGCGGTCAAAGGACCCTTCGGGTTAGCCCGAACATGTGATCCATCTCACCCACGACACTAGCGACAACAGTCCGCTCTCTCGGTTACGGCCGAACCGTCAGCAGATCGAGGTTGATTATCGGGTTCTCAGCACAGGAACCAGGAGATAGAGCACCCCGACCAACACCCCAAACAAGGCGTACCCAAGCAGGCCCTCAAGGGTAACCGCATAGTCCCCGATGCCGCTAGCACCATCACCCATCACGAACGGAACGCTGACAACCGCCAATCCCCACAATACGAGCCCATAGACGAGTCCGAGGATACCACCAGTTCGAGATGTTGAGGCCCATTCATCGAGTTGCGGAATCGCATTCAGCGCCCCATACACGAGGCCGACAAACACGCCGATAACGAGTAGAATCGCGAACCCGGCGACGAGACCACTTTGCCCGAAGGGATCCGGGATGCTCTCTTCGATGATCGCAGCGTCGAATCCGACATATATGACGATCCCGACGACTAACGAAGCGATGAGACCTGAAGCGACCGCACTGACCCAGTCTGGACCGAGTGGACCCACTGGTTCTGACGGCGATGATCGTGTGGCCATACCAATACATCAACCAGCCATCATATAAATTCACAGGCCCAATCAATCTATCAGATATCGCCGATACGGTGGGAGTATCGTGATACTCACCTCGACTTTACGTCTCACCGAGGCTCAGTACCGCTCTCCGCCACCTTCGGGACGATCGAAGTAGAAGCTGTCGTCAACCTCCCTGTTGCTCTCGCTGTACGAACCGCTTAATGTGGTCTCGAATACGTTGCGATTCGATGGAACCCGTTACGTGGCCACAGTCCACCGTCGAGACCGGCCGTCCATTGTACGAGGAATACTGAGTCTCGTATCGGACGATACGATCGTATCTCCCAAGAAGTGGATGCACTCCCGCCGGATCGGTCTCCGCAAACGCCGCTTCGAAATTGAGTCGATCCTCGAGGTAGGCTGGATTCGATAGGGCATGCTCTGCGGTACTCTGGCGGTACGGTGATCGCAGAAACACGTCATCTTCCGCCAGTCCGGCAAGGATCGGAACGTACCGATCGGCGGTGCCGAAGTGGATGTGGTGTAGATTTGCGATGAAACCACCGAGGCTGATTCCGGAAATGAGAATTGGCCCACCCAATGCCGCCCGGGTCTGGCGTTGGATAGCCTCGAGAAGGTTCACTGAAACCGCTTGCATCGCTAGGAGATTGGTTAAGCTTGCGACCCCCCGTGAAAATTCGCTATAGGAGGCGTGGAACGGAGCTCGAATGGCTATCAGGTTGGCATCGATCTCGGCTGTTCCTGGTTGCAATAGTCGCCTGAATCGAGTACGTGCCTCGATCTCACCAATGCCATGATGAAACAAGATGGTTGGTCGGTCACCACGAATCTCCGTGGCAACGTGAACCCCTGCGCTGAGAGGACCGACGAGTGTCTCCGCGGTCACTCGATGCGGTCCAGAGTCGAGATCTCCTGGGGAGGATAGTGTTACACCGTCTAGGTGAGCGTCAAACGGGGGAGACTCGATCCCGTCACGGAAAAACTTGGGTGTGAAGAGTGATCCGAATTGCACCCCAACAACATCAAGAAGCCCGTGATGTTGCTCCCACAGCGGGAGGGACCCCTCTTGTTGCATTACTACTGGCGCGAACTGCAGTCGTCTTGAGTCCTTGGATACGGGACCACCGACTCTCAATTCTCTGCGGCCTCTCGGTGGGTATCGTATTGCCGTTCGTATCGTGAGAGACAGGATTCACAACAGAATGCCTTGACCTCACCATCGAACCGGCCGAATTCTCCATCACGGCCGACCTCATTGCCACATACCACACACGATAAATCGAACCCATCAGGGCGCAATCCGACGTTCCATTCGAACCCGGTCAACGGCTGTGCATCCATGTTCTCGATATTGCTGAGATCGACCGTCGAGTCGAGCCACGAATGCGTGTCATGGGTGGGCAAATGTGCATGAATCACGATCGAACCGTCTGCCAGTTTGAACACGTGTTCTGTCTCATCGAGCGTCGATATCTGTTCGAATACACTGTCAACTTGCGTCGGCAGTGGCCGCAATCTAATGTGCATCGGTACCGCTTGGCTCAATGAGTCTCGATCGACATTGACGGTGAAATTCTGAATGATGCCGAGTTCCTTGAGACGATCGACCCGATCTGACACAGCCGGTGGCGAAAGGTTCACCACATCTGCTATCTCACTGAACGGGCGACGTCCGTCCGTTAGTAACAATCGGATGATCTCGAGATCCGTTCCATCGAGGTCCCTCATACGCGTGAGTTTGTGTAATGATTACTAAAGAGTTCCCAGTTCGATATTGATAAATTAAGTATTATTAAGGAAATAATTCAGATATACCGAACAAGAGCGACCGCTACTTCATTCCCTTCAGTGAGGTTCTAGGCGGCTGGTTGCACCGGTATACCAATATGAGATGCCCTCGGATACGTATGGTACAATGGCATCGGCCAAGGAACCCTCCGCTCCAGACGAGACCAAGGACGTGGATATCGACCAGGTGTTGGACCAACTCGATATCTTGGAATCTGAGGTCTCGGATGAGTACGAGCGAGAGCAAGTGCAACGAGTGCGCTCTATGCTCGAATACGTCCCTGGAACGACGGTTATCAACAAGTACACCAGTCGGGATATGGGTGAGGCGTTCGTTGGGGGACTAGTATTCTCAGTCCCGCTACTCGTCGAAGATGGGGTGTTCGATATCGCTGAGTGGTTCGTTTCACATACCATCGGACCCGTTCCGATATTACTGGTGCTCAATATTCTGTTCGTCTGTGTCATTGCGGCTGGGTTGCTCTATGCAGTTGATTTCAGGGAGGTGGAAATCAGTGAACCAATTCTCGGTATCGTCCCACGGCGGCTGGTTGGTGTATTGGGGATATCGTTGTTGTGCGCCGTCGGGATGATGCTCTTTTGGGGTCGATTACACGCCGGGGATCCGACCTCACTTGAAGCTCTGTCGAGGATTTCGATCATTTGGGCTGCCGCAGTGCTTGGTGCCGTCTTGGCTGATATCCTCCCTGGCGAAAGTAAAGGCGAAGACATCAACATCCTCATCGAGGACCTCGGACAACGACGTGAGGACAGTAGCTGAATCCGTTCCTGGGAATACCCCAATTCACCCAAGCCACCTCGACTCTCATCGACCACCGCAGGAGTCGAGGGACCGAGGTCCCTTTACAGGTCGTTCGCGAAACCAAAGGTACCGACATGACTGGACCCCATCACAACCAACCCGTTTCGACCGCAGGGGACTCGCTCGATTCGGCCGATACTGCAGTGATCATGATCCATGGACGGGGCGCAACTGCTCGAAGTATCCTCCAATTGGCTGGCGAATTCGACCAGTCCAACGTCGCATACATCGCACCACAGGCCGCCAATTTTGAGTGGTACCCAAACTCGTTTTTAGCACCCGTCGAAGAGAACGAACCGGGACGATCCTCAGGTCTGTCACTGATCGATTCCATCCTCGACGACGTTCGTGAGGCCGGTATCGATCGGCGGCAGGTATTCCTCATCGGGTTCTCACAGGGTGCATGTTTAGCGAGCGAATACGTCGCAAGACATCCCATGGAGTATGGTGGCCTTGCCGCGCTCAGCGGCGGTCTCATTGGTGAACATATCGAGGAAGACGACTACTCTGGGGATCTCGAACAAACTCCGATCTTTCTCGGGTGTAGCGATCAGGACCCACACATCCCACAACAGCGGGTGCACGAAACCGCGGCAGTCTTCGAGCAGCTCAACGGCCACGTGACTACGCGGTTGTACGAGGGGCTGGGACACGGAATCAACACTGATGAAATCGAGCACATCTCTCGGATGCTTGCAGGCGACTAAGGCGTAAGGGCCACCCGAAAACCCGTCCACTGTCGGTGGTTATCGCGACACCGAGGACGACTCTCAGACAAGTAATCGCCCCGGATAGTAGCCACTATTCTATTAGACTATATCTAAATTAAAACCAATACAACTTTTAGATTAGATACGCCTAATAATACTCGATGAATGTTCGAAAACTGCTGAATCGTTCGCTAGTAGGCTCCTTACAGTCCCTCATCGAGGACTACCGGTTCCACTACCCAGAACCGCAATCCGGTGAGCGCAACGTAGTCCCATGACGACCTTTAGCCATGAACAAGCGGCCGCATTCACCGCAGAGCTCGAGGAACAGCTCGTCGAACGGATCGAGTCAAACACGGTGAATCGACGAAAAGTGCTGGGAGGCCTCGGATTACTCGGAAGTGCTGCGCTTACTGGCGTGGTCTCGGGTGATGAGGACCATGAGGAAGGGGAACATGAATCACCTCATGGAAATGCCGGCGCCGTTGGCGAGTACGAAAGCGATCAATTCGATCCCCATGAGTTCCTGTACCAATTCAATACCGGAACGGATGGGCAGGATTCCGTCGAGCAGGAGGTCTATGAGGAGGATGGACGGACGGTTCGTCACTTTCATTTGAACGTCACCGATACGACGATCGAGATCGCACCGGGTATCGATTTCCCACTGTACGCCTGGGCATTCAATGGGCAGGTCCCCGGACCAACACTCCGGGCGGTCGAGGGAGATCTGATACGGGTCACGTTGGTCAACGGGAGCCAACATGCCCACACCGTTCATCCGCACCTCCGCAACCTCAATCCGGTGATGGATGGCATCCCTCAGAATGGCCCGGGTGTGATAGAGACGGGTGATGACTTCACCTACACATGGATTGCGCAACCCGCTGGCGTGCACTTCTATCACTGTCACGCGTTCCCACTGAAGGCTCACATCCATCGGGGACTGTACGGCGTCCTCATCGTCGACCCTGATCCGGATCGAGTTAGAGAGAATCCCCGCGAGTACGTCAACTACCACGGGCCGATGACCGACGAATATCGCGACGAACTCGTCGAAATCGCCCGGAGTCGCAATCACGAATATCCAGAGCAGGACGAGGTCAACGAGATGGTGATGGTGATGAACGGTTTCGATATCAACTTCGACGAGGACAACGAGGTTTACGCGGCAAACACCCGCGCGTTTGCCTATGGTATCGGCCAGACCGACGGGAAGGGGAACTGGGAGGCGGGAGAAACGAAACGACCCATTCAGATCGACAAGAACGAGCTCCAGCGGATCTATCTGGTCAATGCTACCGAGTTCGATCCGATCAACTCGTTCCACCCACATTCGCAGTTCTTCGACTATTACGATCATGGGACCACCCTCGATCCCACCCACAAGAACATCGACACGATAATGCAATGTCAGGCACAGCGTGGGATCCTCGAACTCGACTACTCTGATCACCAGCCAGGCCTGTACATGTTCCACGCCCATCAGTCGGAGTTCGCCGAACAGGGTTGGATGAGCTTTTTCGAGGTGGTCGACGGATGAGCGATCGGCCATCGAAACCCTCAGCAGACAGCGCGTCGGATGTGGATGCTTCCTCGGCAGGACGCTTCGGTGTACCGAGATGGGTACTCGCGTTGATTCCGATCGTCCTCATCGCGCTCGTTCTCATCGGACTGTTCGCTGCGGGACCTGGCTTCGATCGAGGGGAACCACTGCCGGACATGACGATCTCATACCACACGATCCCAGATGGCGATACCATCATCCTCCACGCGACGAACAACGGAGGTGAGGAGATCACGATCTCCCAGGTCTTCGTCGACGGTGCCTACTGGAACTTCGATGTCGAGAAGACCAATTCGTTACCGCTGCTCGGATCGGGTGATGGTCCGAATACCCTCGCCCAGGGTGAGAGTGCACAAATCGAGATACCATATCATCTCACGCTTGATACTGACAACGAGATCGAGATCGATCTCATCCTCGATGGTGGAGAAACCTTCGGGTACACCGTCAGTGGGGTCCAAACTACCGCTGGTTTCGGGAGTGATTTGCTCTGGACGTTGGCCGTTATCGGCTTGTTCGTCGGGGTGATCCCTGTTGCGATCGGGATGCTCTGGTTCCCGTATATTCGGTCACTCAGCGATCGATGGCTGTACGCCATCCTCGCGTTCGCCGCAGGAGTCCTGGCGTATCTCGCCATCGCAAGCACCCTAGAAGCGTTCGAACTTGCCGACAGGATCCCGGGCGCGTATGCCGGTGAAGCGCTGATCGCATTGGGCATCCTCGCCACGGTGCTCATCGTCCAGTCGGTGAGCGAATGGCGAAAAGCCAACATCACCGCAGACCACCACGGGCTCTGGATTGCCTATCTCGTTGCCTTCGGGATCGGCCTACACAATCTGGCGGAGGGGCTTGCCATTGGCGGCGCGTACGCGGTGGGCCAAATGTCATTCGCGGTCTTCCTCGTCGTCGGGTT
>CAZXER010000008.1:7165-9064 GCA_964639975.1 uncultured Halobacteriales archaeon
TCGAGTGCCAGCAACCTCTGGGCGTTCGTCATCGGTGCAGCGGTGATGTATGGGACCGGGCTTTTCGTCGCTGTCTGAGAATCGATGCCATAGAATTGGATTACTCATGGAGCGTCTATAGCGACATATCAGTAGATGAGATACACGTAGCCAAGGGGATAGTCCGCTACCAAAGGAAAGATCTACCCGACGAGTCCGACAGGATTGACTTGGTGCGAACGACCCACCGGTGACGTGTAGTCTCAGCATTGATTCCAATAGAGAGAAGACGAAACAGGTGAACGAGTCCTCGACACAAGTTTATAAATCGGAAAGATTGCTTGGTATCCTGCGAAGTCTTCATGTCCGAAAGACAATCTTAACACGCAAACGAGAGTACATCTCGACAATGCCAGATTCTATCAATCAATGGTGGCCAGATAGATTGAATTTGAGAAGTCTCGACCAGAACGCACGACAAGCCGGTCCATTTGATGGCGACTTTGACTATGCAGCCGAGTTCGAAACACTCGATCTCGACGAGGTGAAGTCGGACATCGAGGAGGCGTTGACGACCTCCCACGAGTGGTGGCCAGCTGATTATGGCCATTATGGGCCGCTCATCATCCGGATGGCGTGGCACAGCGCGGGCACGTATCGGACCAGCGATGGCCGGGGTGGTGCCGTCGGCGGCCGTCAACGATTTGCACCGCTCAATAGCTGGCCGGATAACGTCAATCTCGACAAGGCACGGCGGGTGCTCTGGCCGGTCAAGCAAAAATACGGCCGCAAGCTTTCATGGGCTGATCTGATGGTTCTGGCCGGGAACGTCGCCCTGGAGTCGATGGGATTCGAAACGTACGGCTTCGCCGGGGGTCGTGAGGACGCCTTCGAACCCGACGAGGGCGTCAACTGGGGCCCCGAAGAAGAGTGGCTCGGCGACGAGCGCCACGACGAGGAAGGAACCCTCGAAGGTGACCTCGCGGCCGACCACATGGGGCTGATCTACGTGAACCCAGAGGGACCCGGAGGTGAACCGGATCCGGAGGAGGCGGCTGCGTACATCCGCCAGTCCTTCGACCGGATGGCGATGAACGACGAGGAGACCGTTGCGCTCATCGCGGGCGGACACGAGTTCGGGAAGGTACACGGTGCCGCGCCCGATGACAACCTCGGTCCCGACCCAGAAAGTGCGCCGCTCGAACAGCAGGGTCTCGGCTGGGAGAACGAGTTCGGCTCCGGCAAGGGCAACGATACGATTACCAGTGGTCTCGAGGGTCCGTGGACGCAGACACCGATCGAGTGGAACCACGACTTCCTCGACAACCTATTCAGCTACGACTGGGAACTCGATCAGAGTCCAGCCGGCGCGTACCAATGGACACCGAAGAACGAGGAGGCCCAGGGAGCCGCACCCGATGCCCACGATCCGACGGGGAGTCAAACCCCGATGATGCTCACGACGGATCTGGCGCTCAAGAAGGATCCCGATTACCGAGAGATAGCGAAACGATTCCACGAGCATCCTGACGAGCTCGAGGAGGCCTTCGCGAAGGCCTGGTACAAGCTGACCCACCGTGACATGGGTCCCCCAGAGCGCTTCCTCGGGCGGGAGGTCCCTAATGAGGAGTTTCTGTGGCAAGATCCCGTCCCCGAGGTTGATCACGCCCTGATCGGCGATAGTGAGATTGCCGAGCTCAAGGAATCGATCCTCGCGTCCGAGCTGTCCGTCTCCCAGCTCGCCAAAACCGCCTGGGCAGCGGCCTCGACATACCGCGACAGCGATAAACGCGGAGGAGCGAACGGTGCTCGCATTCGACTCGAGCCACAGAAGAGCTGGGAGGTAAACGAACCGGCTGAACTGACCGATGTCCTCGATATCCTCAGCGAGATCCAGACGGACTTCAATAGCGCTCGATC
>CAZXER010000008.1:9164-13377 GCA_964639975.1 uncultured Halobacteriales archaeon
AATGATTTCTTCGTGAATCTGCTCGATATGGACATCGAGTGGGAACCTGTAACCGACGCCGAGGAGGTCTTCGAAGGGGTGGATCGAGACACGGGAGAATCCAAGTGGCGGGGGAGTCGGGTTGATCTCCTCTTCGGGTCGAACTCCCGGTTACGTGCCATCGCCGAAGTCTATGGGAGTGATGATGGGGAAGAGAAGCTCGTGGAGGACTTCGTCGATACGTGGGACAAAGTGATGAAACTCGATCGGTTCGACCTCGAGTGAGTAAATCCTACCACTTCTTGAGTAGGACGAGAAATACTCGTTTGTTACTTTCGACTACGTACGAAAAACCTCAGTATCGGTCAGAGTACGTCGAAGGGCTAACCGATTCGGTCCGCTTCTCTATAGTTCGCTGATTTCCGCGCCAAGAGCGTTCAACTTGACACTTCCGAGGCCCTTCTGTGCGTTCGCTTTCGACGAGTACCCCTCACCACTGTCGGCGATGATATTGCCGTTGTCGTGGACGAGGCGCCATCGCCATTGGTCACCGGTGTCTGTGTACAGTTCGAATTCCGCCTTGCTCGATTTGAGGTCGGAGTCGTCTCCTTCCAACCCAGTGATCTCGGCATGGAGTTCCTCTTCGCGCGCATCTGCTGCATCCTTCGCATTTCGAGTCGCGACAGTAGCATCGTCTCTTGCAGCATCTGTCGCGTCCTCAGCAGCGTCTGCCCGCAACTCTGCAGCGTTCAACGCACCATCACGTGGATCGGTCGCCAGCGGAACGATACTGCCGGCGATGCCGATAATTGCGAGTCCAGCGACATACGCCATGATGACCGCCGAATCACCTGAGGTTAGCGACCAGCCGTCCGGGAAGATAATCAGGAACCAGGCAACAGCTCCCAAGGTCAGTACGAATCCGATTCCGACGAGAGTAGTCGCGGTCTTGCGCAGGGGGAACCGTAAAACCGCGCCGGTCATGAACAGCGCTGGTGCCAGTGCTGCAAATGCATACCCAACGCCACGGCCCGTCGTAGCTGGCTCCGTCACGAAGTACACCAAGAGCCCAAGGAACCCGGCGACAATCCCGGCGAGAAATACCCAGTAACCCATCACTTCATTCGAGTTAGTCACCGAACCTATCCGACTCTCGTAGATCGATGCTAATGGTCCGTCAGCTGTTGACTGTGCCATGAGAAGTTAGATGGCGGCAGTAGAGATACCCAGGGTCCTTGGTCAACCAAGTAGCTTAAACACTCTCGTTTGAATTGATTGGGCTGGACAATCTGGATTGACACCTAGTGGGAGTTGTAAAAAACACGATAATACGTCGAGTTCAGTATGCTCCGACGGGGATTTGAACCCCGGTCATTGCCTCGAGAGGGCAATATGATTGGCCGGACTACACTATCGGAGCAGGACGCATTGAATTGTTGGCAGGCAATTTCGTATAACCGTTGTGATTTGGGGGATGGCCCACGGATGATGGCCCAATTCATCCGTAGCTATTGTTATCAAATATATTCTATTCGGGCAAGTAGTTCGAAACGGCTGTAGCACTCGCGTCTCTACTACGATTGAATGACCATCGTCAACATCGCATCGAACGCGACCGGGCTGTCGAGCAATGCGTTCCTCGTTCCGGGAGATGAACCCGCACTCGTCGATGCTGGAGCCAATTTCGATGCGGTCGACGCAATTGATGCACAGCTCGAGGGTGCACTCGAAAAAATCGTACTCACACATACCCATCCAGATCACGTCGACAACCTCCAGGACCTCACCCGATCATTCGATATCCCGGTGCTCGGATATGATGCCTCAAGTGAGTATGTGGACCTCGAGGTTGGCAACGGTGACACCGTGATACTCGGTGATCACGTCTATGAGGCCTGGTTCACTCCCGGACATGCTCCCGATCATCTGTGTCTATTCAGCGACACTGCATCGATCCTCTTCAGCGGCGATCTCATCTTCCCCAATGGCGGCGTTGGTCGGACGGACCTGCCCGGGTGTGATCACGATGACCTGATCGAGAGTATTCGATATGTGCATGAACATACCGACCAATCACTGGCAGCCATGTACGCTGGCCACGGTCCAGTCGTCGAATCACAGCCGTATCGCCATATCGAGGCCGCGGCTGACTTCGTCGGAATACGCGAGCACTAGTACCTCAGGTTCGGATCGATTCGTCAAATCGAAGCGATACTGTCCGAGTCCTCGGCCCATCACCCTCGATGAGGAGTACCCGCTGCCAGGTTCCGAGATCGAGCGATCCATCGGTGATCGGAATCGTCAGGCTCGACCCAAGCAACAGCGACCGAAGATGAGCGGTCGCATTGTTGTCGACCGTATCATGGTGGTAGGTGTCTTCATCTGAGACGACCGATTCGAGCATGGTCTCGATATCATCTAGCAACCCGGATTCGGCCTCGTTTACCACGATTCCGGCTGTCGTGTGTTGGACGATTACGGCACAGGTACCGTACGCCAGCGAGTCTGGGACGTGACGCTCGATCTCGTCCGTTAGGTCGATGATATCGAACGTGTCGGCTGTCTCCACATCGAGGTCCATAGCGGTCCATTCGACCGAGGAGGTGAAAGAGAGTACTGTCCGAGCAGGTGGCTACGCAGTCATCCAGACGTATCGGTCCGTAGCCCATAGTAGCCCGGGCCCTCGAATTCGAGTGGATCGCCGACGACGAGTTCGTCTGCGTTATGAATGATCCAGGGGATGGCCCAGTCGAGAAGGACGGCCTCGGTCTCATCCTCGAGCTCTGCATCGGGGTCGAGGCGCTGGAGCATACGAGCGATCTCTGTGACGGTATACATCTGATCGTCATCAAGGATATCAGCTGGCTTGTAGAAATCAGCCGGGTGAATCTCCTCGAAGTCGCCCTTCGGTACAGGCATACCTACGACCGCGTCGTGACAATCGAAAAAGGGACCGGTTGGTCCTACTCGAAGAGCTCGACGTACTGCTCGTAGCGACTCGACGGTTCGTCCCAGTCGACCACGTTGAAGAAGGCGTCGATGAAGGCACCACGGTCCGGGCCGTTATCGTAGTAGTAGGAGTGCTCCCAAACGTCGAGTGCAAGGACCGGATGGCTCCCCCAGAGCGCACCTTGGTCGTGCTTGTCGACGATCAGGTTTCGCAGTTGGTTCGAAAAGGAATCATACACCAACAGCGCCCATCCGCCAGCTCCACCAGCAGCCGTTCTGAACTCCTGTTCCCAGGCGTCGTAGGAGCCGAAGTCCTCCTCGATTCGGTTGCGAAGAGCCCCCGTCGGCTCGTCGCCCCCATCTGGGCCCATGTTCTGCCAGAACAGATCGTGGAGGATGTGACCGCTGCCGTTGTGGGTGACGCTACGGAGGGCTGCAGCAGTCCCATCGGTCGAACCGGCTTCACGGTTCGATTCAAGCGTTTCATCGGCGCTTTGGAGGCCGTTCACGTAGCCCTGGTGATGGGTATCGTGGTGCCATCGAAGCACCTGTTCACTGATATGCGGTTCGAGGGCGTCGTAATCGTACGGAAGGTCTGGAAGTTCGAGATGATGACTCATATCTGACACCGGGAATATATTGTCCTGGTTGCCAGGTAAGTATTCCGATAGCGGACGTTTTTCCGGCATTAGTCCTCGGGCTCGTCTGGTTCGGCTGTCGGGATGGTTGCGACGATCGAGGTACCATCGTCCACAGAGTCGACATGTACCGAGCCACCGAATTCGCCGACAACCCAGTGAACGAGCCATAATCCGAGACCACTCGCATGGTCGAGTGCGGTCACCTCCCTGGTTTCGAAGACGGTTAGCTCGGAATCCGGAATCCCTGGACCATCGTCGCTGACGGTGCATTCAAGCATACCATCCTCGACACCATCGACCTCGATCGTGACGGTTGCATCGTCCGTCTCGTTGTGTCGAATACCGTTATCGACGAGGTGCCAGAGGACCTCTCGAAACCCAGTCGGAACCGTGGTTGAGTCTGGAACAGTCACCGAGGTCTCAAGCGTCGCGCCAGGGTAGTCACGGATGATACGTGTGTGAATGCTCTCAAGTGCGTCCTCGATCGAACCATCAGGTTCAAGCTGAGGCGCAATATCGATGAGTCGTTCTATCTCGCGGGCCGTCTCACTCGTGTCAACGACATCGCTGGCAGTGTGTGAGATCGCTTCGAGTGCTTCTTCCGGGGGCATCGTCCCATCGAGACCGTCGTTTGCATAGCCAAG
>CAZXER010000008.1:13477-45642 GCA_964639975.1 uncultured Halobacteriales archaeon
CGAGTGCTTCTTCCGGGGGCATCGTCCCATCGAGACCGTCGTTTGCATAGCCAAGAACAACCGTCATCTCGTTGCGGATGTCGTGACGGAGGACTCGATTGAGAACGTTGAGGCGTTGCTCCCTCGTCTGGATGCCAGTGAGATCCTGATACAGCAGAATAGAACCGTGGTGGCCGCCGAATTCGTCGTTGAGATCTGGATTGCGGATGACGAATATCTGACGGCCGTTTGTGGTGGTCACTTCAGCAACGTCCTGGACGATCAGTTCTCCCTTCGAGGTGTCATCGACACCGGGTAAGCAGGTTACAGCCTCACCGATAAGGGACCCACCATCTGCAAGAACGGCCTCGGCCTCCGGACTGGAATGTACGATCACATTTGCCTCGTTTACCACGACCAACGGTGTCTCCAAACTCTCGAGGATGGCATCGTGTGCGAGATGCGTCGGTACGTGGATTGCCCGTAGCACGTCGAATCGGGTGACTGCGACGAGCAAGATGAGTCCACTGACCCCGAACGTTACTGGCGTTAGATCCGACACGTTGTACGACATGGATACACTAGTGCCGACAATCCCAACACCGAGTGGGATGACCGAAGCACCCACTAGCAGCGATACCTGAATCTGGTGGGTCGTACGGGTATTCACTCCTTGTCCGAGGAGGAGCAACACGGAGACGACCGTGAGTATCACCGAATACCCGATTTGGACGAAGCCCCATGGGCCGATGTCAGCAATCGAAAAATACAATCCATCTACCTCGACGAAGGTCACACTGGTCCGTATCAGCCCGAATTCGATGACCTGTTCCGCAAGAAGAATGCCGACAGACACTGCCGGGATGATCATGAGAATCGAGAAAATCGGTCGACCAATGAGATATCGACGCCCGGTGTACACGAGTACGAATCCGAACCAAGATAAGGGTAATACCGCCGCAAACATCCATTCAGCCGCCTCAAGCCAGTAGGCGAGGTTACCTGCTTCGACGAAGAAGCTGATGCAGGCGGTACCGACCCACATTGCGGCGATCAGGGCTGCTCCCAAGAGCCAGGGTGCAGCTTCCTCGTGATACCGATGACCAGCAAGTATGGCAACCACTAATAAAAGAATTGTAGAGAAGATGGCAGTACTAACCAGAATCGCCGGGACGAGATGTACCATCTTCTCACCTACCGGACCGCGTCGACGCAGAAATATCAGAACCCCCTTTAGTTAACTCTTGACCCTTACAGTTTCGACTGTGAACATGAGTCGAGGGCTCCCGAACATCTACGGTGATGGTAAATGAGCAGCAGACACATCCACACCCCCGTGGCGGCACAGCCCCAGTTGATGGATACGGTCTCGTTAATCGAGGACGCAGAGGGCCTTGGATACGACCATGCGTGGGTGCCAGAGACATGGGGCAGAGATGCTATCACCACACTGGCCACGGCGGCGAGTACTGTCGATACGATCGGACTGGGAACCAGCATCGTGAACGTCTACGCTCGCTCGCCAGCTATACTAGGTCAGACGGCTGCGACACTTGCAGAGGCAACGCCTGGCCCGTTCAGATTGGGAGTCGGCCCGAGTGGCCCCGCATTGGTGAATAACTGGCACGGTATCAAGTACGAACGACCGCTTCGTCGTACTCGTGAGGCAACGGAAATCATCAGAGCCGTCCTGAGTGGAGAGATCGTCGAGTATGAAGGTGATATCTTCGAGGTCGAGGGGTTTCGTCTACGGTTTGATCCTCCTGCGGAGCCGGTCCCAATCGATCTCGCTGGGCTCGGACCGAAATCGGTCGAACTAGCCGGATTTATCGGTGATGGATGGCACGGTCTCCTGGCCACACCGTCTGGGTTGGAGGACCAACTCGATCACCTACGTCGGGGCGCGAGGAAACGTGACAGATCGCTCGACGACATCGATGTGACGGTGAGCCTCACGTGTTGCTCCCTCGAGGACGGGGATACCGCACGTGAACTCGCTGCGGGCCATATCGCGTTCTACACCGGAGCGATGGGTCCGTTCTATGGGAAAGCCCTCGCCCGACAAGGCTACGAAGAGCTCGCGATGCAGGTCGTCCAAGACTGGCAAGCAGGGAACCGTGACGAAGCAATTGAAGCCGTCAAGAACGAAGTCCTCGACGATATTGCTGCCGCCGGTTCCCCCACTGAAGTTAGGAACCGGGTGGAGACGTTCGAAGCCATCGATGGTGTGGATGCGGTCGCTGTCTCCTTCCCCCGTGGAGCGACACGCTCCCAGATCAACGAGACGGTGGAATCGCTCGCCCCCTCGCGAGCGTGATTTCAGTTAACTCAGTACGTCGGTAACGGAGAACGATGCCCATCGAGAGCGGCATACCGTTCACCACGTCGACGCTCGAGTGCGGTGAGCAACTTGGCCGCCCAGTCTAGTTTTGCTCGTTTGGTGGCAGAGACCGTCTCGTCGCCCAGGTCCCACCCGACCAACGAGATCGATGCTGCGCCGAGCCCGTCAGCGAGATACGCCGCTCGGTCGCCATCGGTAAAGCCGCCCATGTTGACCAAGGGTGCTTCAGGTTTGGCCTGGGTAGTCCCGATAAGGTTGGATTGACACATTCGAGGCACCCACTCCTGAATAACCGGATGGTTGTCGCCGTGGGCGTGGAGGGCCACCAATCCACCAGAACGCGTGTGAGAGCAAACCAATGGCGGGTTCGAATCGAGGTCGGTTACGACCAGCGAGACGCTAACCCCCGCCGTTTCAAGCGGTTCGAGTGCATCCGCCGTTGCGACGACCTGATCCGCAGCTCTGGCTACCGATATCGCCTCCCAGTCGAGATCGGCTCCAACAGCCACGGCCACAGCAGCATCGTCAAGCGCCAGTCGGTCCGTGACGCCGGGTGTGAGGGAATCACGCAGCACGTCGGCCACCTGTTCATCCGCTGAGCGATCATACCCAAAGTCCTCACAGATGGCAGTATAGATGGGTTCCCATTCCTCGAATCGCATTCCTTAGCCCTCCACCTTCGCGAGTTGTTCCATCACCGAATCCAGTGGTGTGGGAAGATCCTCGACGATGCGATTGACTCGATGAAAGGCCCGTACCGGGCCAGCAATAACGAGCGGATCGCTCCCATATACCGCAAGCCCAGCCTGTTCGACAGTCTCGATTGACCACGCATCTACCTCGTCGATGCCAGTCACAGAGAACACCCGCCATGACCAGTCTCCGGCCCGAGCCTGATCGACGTTTCGTTCCGATAACTGTCGACGCAGCGCACCGAATGGGATCGTATCGAGCTCGGTGATATCGACCTCTCCAGACAGTTCGATGGTTGGACCGGTACCGAGTTCGTCCCCGATTATTGCCGCGTCGCGAGTCTCCGCCACATCATGAGTCCGTATCACTGAAACCCCCCGCTCAACTGCAAGCGACGTCGCCGCGAGCGAGACGGGAAGCGCCTCCTCTGTCGATCGATCGGCCAACTCCTTGAGGAAGTTCTTTCTGTTGATAGAGACCAGTATCGGTCGCCCGTAGGCTCTAAACTCCCTGAGACGGTGAAACGTCTCACGATCGTCAGCGAGGGTCTTGTCCTCACTCCATCCCCCAAAGGCCGGGTCGATGATCGTCTTCTCGGTGAACCCACCCCTGGTGATGCCCTCGTGGATCGCCTCAACTGATTCGAGCGCGCCGGGACGCTTGAGATCTGGTGGTGACGCCATCTTGACCACGGCGACACCGTAATCTGCACATACCGCAGGCAGTTCTGGATCGGCAAACCCACACACATCGTTGACCATCACGAACCCTCGGTCGAGCGCCGAGGCTGCCACCTCGTGATAGCGGGTTTCTATCGAGAACACTGCGTCACCGGAAACGCTCGCAATCGTACTTACGGCCAATTCGAGGCGATCCAACTCTTCCTCGGGCGTCAACGGTCGAAATCGCTTGTTGGCACTGGCCAATCCCACGTCGATGATATCGGCGCCCTGGTCGATCAGGTTGTCGACGTGGATTGCTGCCTCCTCCGGATCCGTGTAGACGCTCGGATCGTAGGGAGACTCCGGACTGACGTTGATGACCCCCATGATCCGCGGTGGAACATCTTCACCGATAGGCAACCCCGCGGCATCCACCGTTCGCATACATCGCTCAAACGGCGGGGGCGACAAAACCCTCTCCCTTCCGACGTGGCCCTTATCTAACCAGCTCCGGTACACTCACCCATGGCGAAGGTGAGCATCGGATTGCGCGGCTGGCGATTCGACGAAGATGACATTTTCACCGAGGATGATGAGCTTCGATCGCTCGATGAGATGCCACTCGATGTTCGTAACCGAGTCGTCCGTCTGGAGCAACTCGTTGATGCTCCCTGTGACGCGTGCTGGCTTATCCATGGCGACGAGGAGCTGCAGTCGTGCAATCCGGCAGAGATCGTCTACGGCGAACCGATGAACGAGGTCATCCTCTGCAATGAGCACGAAGCTGACTTTCTGTACTGGTATCGTGAAGCCGGCGGGCGTGAACATGCAGGAGAGGAGAGCTTTCAAGATGCGTTTCACGAGTGGTTCATTGACGGGAACCGGGCTCCAGCGGGGTATGGAGCCGACGAACACGTCGAAACTGCGCCAGGGTCGCTTCCACGATTCGATACGCTTGGAGACATGGATCCAGTGGTGACCCCGGAGGACCTCGGTCTCGAACGAGATCGCACCACGTTACGACCTTCCGATTCAGATGGGTGAACACGCCCCCGTCATCGTTCTCGTGGAACCAAGCGAGCCGGGGAATATCGGCACCGCTGCTCGTGCCATGCGTAACTTTGGATTCGAGGAGCTCCTCCTCGTAGATCCGCCCCACCTCGATCCCGAAGGAGAAGCCTACGGGTTTGCCGGCAGGGCTCGGGAGGATGTACTTCCGAATGCAACGACTGTATCACTCGAATCGGTGGTCGAGTCATACTACACGATTGGCTTCACCTCGACACCCAACGAGGACCCGTCGAACCACACGCGCTATCCATACGTCACGCCATCAACGTTGGCCGAGGAATTACTGTCACTCGAAGCGGATACCGCCCTCGTGTTCGGACGGGAACGAACCGGCCTGGTGAACGATGAACTCGAGCTGCTCGATAGAATCTGTACCATCCCTGCCAGTACCTCGTATCCAGCGCTCAACCTCGGACAGGCGGTGACCCTTACACTGTATGAACTCCGCGAGCTCACTGAAGAAGCATCTCAGCTGGCAGAACGACCGCTACAGCGAGCCGAGGAGGAACATATCGAGCACCTCTATAACCATGTCGAGGAGTATCTCGAGGCAATCAACCATCCGAGGGAGAAACGAGACAAAGCGAACAGACTGTTCAGACGAATTATCGGCCGCGCCCACCCGACCGAACGCGAGATTGCCACCCTGACCGGGCTGATCCGTCGAGGGGCGGAGTATGCTTCACCGCCCGGTGAGGATGGCGAAGAATCGGACTGAGGATACCCCAAAATCAGAGATACCGCTGAATCTCCTCACGGAGTAGCTCACTCACCACCTCACCATCGGCCTGACCTCTGAGTTCGGCCATACAATCGCCCATGAGTGCTGAGAACGCCCCCATCCCCTCCTCCTCGATCTGTCCGGTATTCGCCTCGACGACGGATTCGACGACATCACGGACGGCATCTTCATCAGCACCACCCAGGCCAGTCTCATCGACCATCTCACTGGCGGTAGAAGACGGATCTGCTGCGATCGCTTGCAGTAACTCTGGGATGGCCTCGTTCGGGAGGTCCCCAGCCGCAAGGAGGTCGAATACGTCCATGAAATGGGTCTGTGTGAGTTCCTCGACTGGAACTCCATCTCTTCGGAGTTCAGTGAGAGTCCCCGTGAGCGTCCGAGCCACGATCGTTGGGGGGAGCTCATACTCGTCGAGTGTCCGTTCGAATAGCGCTGGGTACTGGCTGTTGACCACCTGTTCGGCGAGGGAGCGATCGAGATCATAGCTTTCGACGAACCGGTCGATCGTCTCTGGGAGCAGTTCAGGCACCTCAACCTCACTCGTATCGACATCAATCGGTGGGACATCCGTCTCTGGGTACATCCGGGCCGCTCCAGCCAACGGGCGGAGATACCGACTCGTCCCATCCGGTTGCGCATCCCGGGTTTCCTCTGGCACGCCATCGAACGCTTGGCGAGCTCGATCTGCAGCTGCTTCGATAGCAATCATAGCACGATCTGGGGGACCTGCCACGAAGGCAATCCCATCGCCTTCGGTCGCACCAACCGCGTCCCGAAGGGCGTTCACCTCGGCTGAATCGATGCCATAACCGGGGAGTTCATCAGTGTGAAAGAGACCGTCGACACCGTGACGACGGGCATAATCTGCAAGTTCACTGCCTAAACGTCTGTCAGGCTGGATCTCCGTGCCGAGGAGACCAGCAAATCCCTCGAGGCGGACGGCATACACTGCTCCACCGGCATCGAGTACATCACCGATAATCGACGAATCAGTTCCAGAGAAGACATCGGTGACCTCGGTCGGTTCTCCTACGGCAGCATCGCGCTCTGACAGTTCCTCCGCGATGTCGAGTAACGCTTCCTGACGTGCCATCTCCTGTCGGACGATCTCATCCATCAAGTCGAGGTCCTGTACCCCTTTGAGTTCGACGCGAGCGCCAGCCGGTATCGAGATATTGACGTCCTGTCTGATCGTCCCGAGACCGCGTTTGACAGCTCTGGTCGAGCGTAGCAACATCCCGATGTGTTCTGCAACCGCCTTTGCCTGTTCAGGCGAGGTGATGTCAGGTGCGGTTCCAATCTCGACCAGTGGAATACCCAGTCTATCGAGACTATACCGTACACCGTCGGGCACTGTCTCGACGCGTTGGGCGCTTTCCTCCTCGAGCATCAAATCAGTGATGCGAACCGTTCCATCGTCCGTCTCGATGACCCCATCCGTGGCGACCTTCATGGTCCGCTGGAATCCGGAAGTGTTCGACCCGTCGACCACGAGCTTGCGCATCACGTGGGCCTGCTCAACCGGTTCCATATCGAGCAGGGCCGCAATTTCGAGCGTCGTCTCGAGGGCCTCGCTATTGAGCCGATGTGGTGGTTCGTCGTCCTCCTCAACCAGACAGGTCGTTTCGTAGGCAAGATACTCGAAGCGACGATCGATCCGTGACTCCTCGACAGCGGCTGCGTCGAGTTCACCGAGTTCGCTGCGGGTTGGATGAAGGTAGCGATAGAACACCCGCGAGGCAGCACCGGGTTCCCGTAACCGTGTTGGACACGCACAGAACAGCTTCGAGTCCGTATCCAGTTGCTGGTGGATCTCGAGTCCAGCCGTCAACTGCGGTGAATCGGCCGCCATTTCCTTGCGTCGTTCTCCGTGGTGTTACGTAAAAAGGTCGTCCGTTCGTCTCAGTCCTCCTCAAGTACGCCAGGTTCGGTCATCCGATAGGTATCAAGGACCGTATCGACCTCGTCTTCGTCGAGATATCCTCGCTCGATGACGACCTCACGGACGGTCTTTCCTTCGGCGAGGGCAGCTTTTGCCACCTCGGCGGCCCGATCATAGCCGATGGCAGGGTTGAGCGCCGTCGCGAGCGCCATCGACCGCTCGACTTGCGCTGAACACGTCTCCTCGTCCGCCTCGAGTTTAGCGATGAATCGCCCAGCAAAGACGTCGGCTGCGTTCGCAAGGATATCACAGGACTGCAAGAAGTTGTGCGCGATCACAGGCTTGTAGAGATTGAGATCAAGTTCTCCACGGGCCGCACCCGCGCTGATCGCGGCGTCATTGCCAACGACTTGCTTGTGAACCTGATTGACCGCCTCGGCGATCACCGGGTTGATCTTCCCCGGCATGATGGAGGAGCCCGGTTGATTCTCAGGTTGGTCTATCTCGCCCAAGCCATTCCTCGGACCCGAGGCCATCAACCGGAGATCGTTCGCGATCTTGTTCAACGAACCAGCCACGGTCCGGACGGCGCCATGTGCATCCGCCATCGCATCATGAGCGGCCTGGGCCTCGAAATGGTTCTTTGCCTCCCTGAAAGGTATCCCGGTTGCCTCGCTGATATAGTCGATCGCCAACCCGGGGTAGTCCTCATGGGTGTTAAGTCCGGTACCGGTGGCCGTTCCGCCTAGTGCAAGTTCCAAGAGATCGGTCTCGCATCGCTCGAGGCGTTCGATCCCATGGTCCACCTGGGTGCGATACCCACTAAACTCCTGACCGAGGCGAATTGGGGTTGCATCCTGGAGGTGCGTCCGTCCAGTCTTGACAACCCCGTCGAACGCCATCGCTTGCTCATCTAGCGCCGCCGATAAGGTCTGAAGAGCCGGGATGAGGTCCTCTCTAATCGCAAGCGCTGCAGAAACATGCATCGCAGTTGGGATGACATCGTTCGAAGACTGACCGTAGTTGACGTGATCGTTCGGGTGGACGGCTCGAGAACCGACCTCGAGCCCGAGTCGTTCAGCCGCGAGATTCGCGATCACTTCATTCGCATTCATGTTCGACGATGTTCCAGAGCCAGTCTGGAAGACATCGACTGGGAACTGCTCATCGCGTTTACCGTCGATGACCTCGTCTGCAGCAGCGATGATCGCATCGGCGACATCATCATCGAGCAATCCGAGATCCCGATTCGCCTTGGCAGCAGCTTGCTTGATGGTCCCCAACGCCTGGATGAACCGACGACCAAAGCGTGTATCTGAGATTGGGAAGTTCTCCACCGCCCGTTGTGTTTGGGCCCCCCAGTACGCATCAGCTGGGACGGCAATCTCACCGAGGCTGTCAGATTCCATACGAACGTCCTCGGACATATCGAACAGTGCGGTCAGACTGGCACTAAAGGCTCCGGTCTCACCTAACCGAACTGACCGAGCCCCGTTTGCCGCGTCGCTTCCTCGATACGTGCTAAGGGTCGTTCGATCGTAGAGGGGTCGACCGTCCAGTCCTCAACGACGTACTCGCGGACGGCGTCGATGGATGGCGACGGGAAGTGTATCTCCGGGATCGACTCGTTCACAGGGGGATTGAAGTACAGATCTCGAATACGATCAGCACCGTCGATGGCGAGTCCTTCCGTCTCCAGGACCCCCCAGAGATCGCCGTGTTCTGCGATCGCTGCTACCGAGGTCTTCGGTCCATAGCCGGTGGCCCCGTCGTTGTAATCGGTCCCCATCAAGATCGCTACGTCCACGAGTTGCTCGTACGTAATGTCGAGTGCATCCAGCGTCGCAGCGAGTTCCAACCGTTCGATGTCTCCGCTGCTGGTCAACTGCCGGATGGTCACCGGTGCACCGAATAACATCGCGTCGTAGTCTTCAGAGCCCACCGCGTCCACGTCACCTCGCTGGGCCATGACGGCCGCCTGAGCCTCACCTGCGGCCGGTGCATCCATGTAGGAGACATCCAATCGATCGAGGAGTTCCCGGCTGGTGTGTTGTATCGTCTCGGTCAGCTGCTGGGTCTGCGATTCCAATCGGGAAATCTCAACCATATCACCGCGTTCTCGAGCCGCCTCGAGGTCGTCTTCTCTGGATTCCCGTTGTTGCCGCCGCGCTTCGATCTCATCGGCCTTCAGTGACGACGGTTGCCCATCGAACACGAAGATGGGTGTAACACTCCCCTCAAGGAGCTTGGCGACCCCTTGCAGAATACCGATGAGATTGGCGACTTCTTCGCCATCAGGCGTGGTGTACGCCGAAGAACCGGTGAACCGAACGGTGATTGTCAGATACCGATAGAGCCAGTTGTGGGCATCGATCGCCAGGGTCTGTCCCTTGAGAGTATCGAATGGGACCGTCTCGATGTGCGCGAGGTCCCTGAGCGCCGCATTACCCATCGTTCAAACGTCGTAAGTCACGTTGCATAGGTGATGTGGTATGCGGCGGCCGTCAGTTTCCATACCGGACCCCCGGTAGCTATAAGTGCTGTCAGTGGGCAATGTCAGGAGTACGTCATGGCAAAAGGTACAGTGGCGTTCTTCCACGATCGGAAGGGCTACGGGTTCATCGAGACCGAAGATGCCGACGACGATATTTTCTTCCACATGGAAGATATCGGCGGACCGGACGTCGAAGAAGGTCAAGAGCTCGAATTTGAAATCGAGCAAACTGACGAAGGGCCACGCGCTACGAACGTCGAAAGGCTGTAAGGCTACTCACTGGCGGTGTCCATTCCATCGAGGAACCGCTCGATGTAGCGTAGCTGCTGCCTCGTGAGCGTATTGTCTCTGAGTCGGTCAAGCGGTGCAACTACCGACTCAGTCGTCTCTGGAGCGTACTCCAGAACTACGCCGCCGCTTGGACCGGTTTGTCCCGTAAACCTGAATCCAACTCGATGGAGCGCCACGACCGCATACGGGTTGAGGATGGTGATTCGGATGGTTTCGTAGCCAGTCGACAATGCCCATGCAACGAACGTCGAGGCGAGAGTACCTGCGAGTCCCTCACCTTGCATCTGCCTGACAACAGCAAGATATCGGATCCTACAACAGGTGGAATCGGTGCGGTCTGACGAGAACGAGAGCGCACTCACCAGCGATCCGTTCCTTCGAAGGACGGCGGTTCCGGTGGGTGTCCGACCGAACTTGCCTGCGTACGGGAGGGCTTCGTGATCCAGTTCGATACCATCTACCTCGCCGGGAAGACTCGAGATGCTGAATGTGACCATGATCGACTTCCGGCGGTTGTCCGTACCTCGATGCGCCGGCCGGGATTTGAACCCGGGCCATGAGCTTGGAAGGCTCAGGTCCTGCCGCTAGACCACCGGCGCGCATGTCCGCCTACCTTGGCAGTGCACAAGGCAATTATCATTCCGAACGCGAACTGACCACCGCATAACAGTTGCCCGACTCGACCCAATGTCGATCTATCTTCAGTGAACTGTCGTGTACTTCGGCGACGAAGTCCTCCACGTCGTATAGGTGGTAAAATCGCTCAACCGTGTCTCCGGAGGGGAGTACCCAATCGACAACAGTATCGACAGACTCGGTATAGGAAAATCGCTCATGACGGACAGACCAAGCGCTGACGAGCGCCTTCGACCCTGGTTGTAGGACCCGCTCGAGTTCATCGAGACTGGCCACACGACGTGAACGATCAGGCAGATGGTGGATGGTTGCAATGTACAGCGCGAGATGGATCGAATCGGTCTGAAGGGGGATGGCCGTGGCGCTGGCTTCGATATACCCGAGCTGGTCATCGATGAATCTACGAATCGCGGTCGTCAACATGGCTCGACTTATATCGATCCCGTACACCACCTGGTGTGATTCGAGCAATAACTCACTGTGACGGCCATTCCCACAACCCAGATCGAGCGCTGTTTTGTCGGGTGAAGTCTCGGTGACAAACCGTTCAACGGCAGGCCAGGGGGCTTGGCGGGTCTGATCGAAGTCCTCAGCGATGGCTTGGAAGGTGTTTCGAACGTCGATCTGTGAACGAGGCAGGTCGTCTCGCATCAGTGTACCAACTACTCCAACCTCGGTAGGCACCGCCAAAGGAAACCCGATGAGAAGGGTCCCCTCGGCGTTACGTTCTTAGCACGTGACGACATACGACAACCAAGCGGATGAGGCGCGACTACTTTACCCTACAGGTCCGGGCTGTTGATTGGGTCGATGAGGACACTGATCCACAACTGCCACGACTTCGTATTCTGTATGAAGGCCCCGCCGATCCATTCCTTGATGGCTTTACGCGCGATGGCGCATTGGTACCGCCTGAAGAGGTAGATGTCGCATTTCGCCTCCAGTCACCAATCGAAGACCCAGATGCGACTGGCGTGTTGAGTCTCACCGATCGATACACGGGTGAGTTCCTTCTCGAACTCAACGCGACGGTCGATACGATCGTGAGTTTCCTCCGTGCGGCTCGACGCTATGGAGAAACCGTAGCGGACTCCTCAGGCCGCTTTGAGATCGACATTCAAGCCGATGATGACAAGCGAATTAGTTACGAGAAACGCACCTTGTTGGTGTACAACGAGGATGGGTCACTAGCGCGTCAACACAGCCTCATCCCAAGCGGCGTCGAATTGTAACGGCGGCCGTCAATTCAGTGGTCCGTATCGTCTGCAGGCGCCACCATATCCTTGATACGTAGGATCAAGATGTTGTTGCTCTCGTCCTTTCCATCTACGATCCCGGTGATTTTCAATTTCGAGAGCGGTGTTGGTCCGACCATGATCGTATCTCCCTCGTGGATGGACCGCATCGAGCCTCGAAGCTGTATCTCTGCACGACAGAGCGTTGGGTGGTGAACACTTGTCAGGTTGATCTCCGTTACGTTGAGATCAGTGATCGGTGTCCCATTGTGTTCCAACCCGACCTGTGCTGGATCGTCCATACGTTCGAGTTCGAGGACCTCGAACGCTGCCGGTGTCGGTTTGTACCCACCTTTCGGACCGGGAACACCCTCGACCAACTGTAGAGCTTTCAAACTCTGCATCTGATTGCGGATGGTCCCGGGATTTCGATCGATCTCCTCGGCAATGGCCTCCCCCTTGATGACTTCCTCGTGCTCGTTATAGAGGTTCACGAGGGCACTGAGGATCGTCCGTTGACTGGGAGTCAACTCGATCGATGCCATATCAGTCATTGGCCCTATGCGTACTTAGGTTACGCGACCTCCAATCCCCCGAATCCCCCTCCCAGAGATTAATACCGCCCGATGCCAATCACCACTCGATGAATTCCGTCTCCATTCTCGGTGTTCCAACGGATTTCGGTGCCAATCGTCGTGGCGTCGACATGGGGCCCTCTGCCATCCGATATGGCGGCCTGTACAGTGCGCTTGACGATGCAGGAGTTGCGTGGTCTGATGTCGGTAATCTCATCACGCCCCAAGCTGCCGTGACCGGGAGTCGGTCCGAAACCGAGGGGGAAACAGTTCCACGTCATCGCGATGAGACCGCAGAGATGTGCTCACGCCTCGCCGATCGTATCGCTGACATCATTGCCGATGAATCCACCCCGTTGGTCCTCGGTGGAGACCACTCAGTCGCCCTCGGGACGATGGTTGGCAGTGCACCAGCAGGATCCATGGGTGCACTGTGGTTCGATGCGCATGCCGACTTCAACACGCCAAAAACGAGTCCGAGTGGCAATATCCACGGTATGCCACTGGCATCGGCTCTGGGATATGGTGACCTCGGTGACCAGCCCTGGGCGTATGCTGAGCATCTCGACGAGGACCGAGTCGCTCTTGTCGGCATCCGGGATGTCGACGAAACAGAGACCGATCTACTTCTCGATAGCGGGGTCTCTGTGTACACCATGACCGACATCGATCGGCGTGGGATCGGTGAGGTCGTCAAGGAGGCCATCGGTGTGGCTACCGACGGTGGTGACCAGGTGCACGTGAGTCTCGATCTCGACTGGCTCGATCCCAACGAAGCGCCGGGCGTTGGGACCCCCGTCCACGGCGGGGTGACCTATCGTGAAGCGCACACGGCGATGGAGTATCTGGCCGAATTGCTGCCGCCAGATTCGATTCGTTCGTTCGAACTCGTCGAGGTGAATCCGGTCCTGGATCGATCGAACAAGACTGGAAAACTCGCCAGCGAGCTCGCCGCGAGTGCCTTTGGGAAAACCGTTATTTAGATCAGCTCGGTTACGCTTCTGACGGGGGTGCGATCGTGATAGAGGCCAGTCGATCGGTGGATTCGAGACGCATAATGGTCACCCCCATCGTGTTCCGTCCCGATCGTGAGATGTCAGCGGCTTCGTTGCGGACGATCTGCCCCCGTTCACTCATGAGGATCACGTCGTCATCTGGGGTGACGAGCGCGGCATCGACTACAGCGCCGTTGCGGCCGCTGGTCTTGATATCGATCAGGCCCTTCCCATACCGTGACTGACGACGATAGGAGGTGATCGGGGTTCGTTTTCCGTATCCTCGTTCGGTGACAGTCAGGAGGTCAGCATCGACTGACGGATCGATCGCTTCGAGTCCAACGACCGTGGCTTCCTCTGAAAGGTTGATCGCGTTGACCCCTCTGGCTGAGCGGCCCATCGGACGGACGTCATCCTCGCTGAAGCGAATCGCCATTCCATCGCTCGTAACGACGAACACATCGGCATCCCCCGCCGTGACTGCCACATCGACGACGGTATCGTCATCCCCGAGATCAGTGGCAATGATACCGGTGCTGAGAACGTTGTCGAACGCATCAGCCCGGAGTCGTTTGATGTATCCCCGTTTGGTGACCATCGTGAGGTACCCGCCGTCATCCAGCGTCTGTGCAGAGACGATTCGCGTGACGGACTCATCATCCTCGAGGGCGAGGAGATTCACGATGGAGCGCCCACGGGCCGTCCGACCCATCTCGGGGAGCTCGTAAGCCGTCACCTCGTGTACGCGACCCGTGTCGGTGAAACACAGCAACCGATCGTGGCTATGGACACGAGCGACCTGGGTGACCCGGTCCGACTCCTTGACATCAACGCCGATGACGCCCTTACCACCTCGGCCCTGAGGTTCGAACTCTGCTGCATCCATCCGTTTGATGTAGTTCTCCTCGGTGAGTATCACCACGACATCGCGCTTTGGGATGAGATCGGCGTGCATGAGGCGATCGCCGCCCTCGACGATATCGGTGCGACGCTCGTCGCCATATTCGTCCTTGATATCGGTCAACTCGTCGATGATGACCCCATGCAGTTCCTCCTCATCCGCGAGGATGGTCTCGAGCTCGTCGATGGTCTCCATCACCTCATCATATTCCGCCTCGATCTCCTCGATCTCGAGGGACGTGAGACTGCCCAATTGCATCCGCACGATATGTTCAGCCTGTTCACGCGAGAAGTCGAACGTCTCACACAACCCTGCTTTGGCGCTGGAGCGATCTTCTGACTCCCTGATGAGCTCGATCACATCGTCGACCTGTTCAAGTGCTTTGAGGCGACCCTCGAGGATGTGAGCCCGATCTTCGGCCTCTTCGAGATCGTACTCGCTACGTCGCCTGACGACCTCGACGCGATGATCGATGAACGCCTCGAGCGTTTCCTTGAGGTTAAGGACCCGTGGTTGGCCATCGATCAACGCGAGATTGATGAACGACTGCGTCCGTTCGAGGTGGTGTTCCAAAAGCCGGTTCTCCACGACGTCGGTCACCGCATCGCGTTTGATTTCGATGACGATCCTGACGCCAGTTCGATCGGATTCGTCGCGTAGATCGCTTATGCCCTCGAGCCGGCCATCGTCGACATCCTCAGCAATGCGTTCAACCAAGCGAGCCTTGTTCGTCTGGTAGGGCACCTCGGTGATGATGATCCGATCCTTGGCGTTCTCGCGTTCTTCGACCTCGTACTTTGCACGGACTGTCAACCTGCCTCGACCGGTCGTGTACGCCTTGTGAATCGCATCGTGGCCGACGATCGTCGCGCCTGTGGGGAAATCAGGCCCTTGAACGTGTTCCATCAGATCGATAACCGACATATCTGGCTGTTTGATGAGATCGATCGTCGCATCGATCACTTCGTTGAGGTTATGCGGTGGGATATCCGTACTCATCCCAACCGCGATACCTGAGGAACCATTGACCAACAGGTTCGGAAAACTCGCCGGTAACACGTTGGGTTCCTCGAGGCGATCGTCGTAATTGGAGCTGAAATCGACCGTATCCTTCTCGATATCGGCCAGCAGCTCCTCGGCGATCGAGGCCATCCGAGCCTCCGTATAGCGCATGGCCGCTGGAGGGTCGTCATCCATCGAACCGAAGTTACCCTGGCCATCGATGAGCGGATAGCGCATCGAGAAATCCTGGGCCATCCGAACGAGGGCGTCGTAGATGGCCCGGTCACCGTGGGGATGGAAGTTCCCCATCGTCTCGCCGACAATCGACGAGGATTTACGGTGTCCTGAGCCGCTGGTGATCCCAGCTTCGTGCATCGCGTACAGGATCCGCCGGTGTACCGGCTTGAGACCGTCCTTCGCACTCGGGAGTGCCCGTCCAGCGATGACGCTCATCGCGTAGTCGATGTAGGACTGTTCCATCTCGTCCTCGATGCGAACGTCGTTGACGCGTCGGGCCGGGACGTCTGGACCGTCAGGTAGCTCTGAGCTCATGTGAAATCACCTAGATGTCTATCCAATCCGCTTCCGGTGCGTGTTGCTTGATGAACTCACGGCGTGGTTCGACGGCATCCCCCATCAGAATCGAGAACAAGCGATCCGCTTCGGCCGCATCCTCGATGGTGATTCGCTTGAGGATCCGTCGATCGGGGTTCATCGTGGTATCCCACAGCTGCTGTGGGTTCATCTCGCCGAGCCCTTTGAATCGTTGTACCTGTGACGCGGACCCATTACACCGTTCCTCGACGATCTCCTCGCGTTCGGCCTCCGTCATCGCATCGTACGTCTCCCCACCACATTTGATCCGATACAACGGAGGTTGCGTCGCGAACACGTACCCCTGATCGATGAGCGGCTGCATGTGTCGATACAGTAGCGTAAGGAGCAGCGTCCGGATGTGGGCCCCATCCACGTCGGCATCGCATGCCAAGATGATCTTGTGGTAGCGGAGCTCATCGATATCGAACTCATCGCCGATGCCGGTGCCGATGGCGGTGATCATATTCCGAATCTGTTCGTTCTCCAAGATCCGGTCGAGTCGGTGCTTCTCGACGTTGAGGACCTTACCGCGTATGGGGAGCACCGCCTGGTACTCGGGGTCTCGCGCCTGCTTTGCGCTTCCGCCAGCGCTGTCGCCTTCGACGATGAAGAGTTCGCTGTCGCTTGGGTCTCGGCTCTGACAATCTGCTAATTTCCCTGGCAGCGCCGTCGACCCGAGCGCCGACTTGCGTCGGGTCAGTTCCTTCGCCTTCTTGGCTGCCTGTCGTGCTTTCGCCGCCTCAACGGCCTTCAAGACGATGGCCTGCGCGACGCTTGGATGCTCCTCGAAGAACATCCCGAGGTGATCGTGCATCGAGGACTCAACGATGCCACGGACCTCTGAGTTGCCCAGCTTCGTCTTCGTCTGTCCCTCGAACTGTGGGTCCGGATGTTTGATCGAGATGACAGCAGTGAGTCCCTCCCGAACGTCTTCACCGGTCAGGTTCCCGTCGATCTCGCTCGCGAGATCGTGCTCGTCCGCATAGTCGTTGACGAGGCGCGTAAGTGCGGTTTTGAACCCAGTCAGGTGGCTCCCTCCCTCACGGGTGTTGATGTTGTTGGCGAACGCGTGGATGGATCCCTGCAGCTCTTCGGTCGCTTGCATCGCGACCTCCACCACCACATCGTCTCGCTCTGCCTCGAAGTAGATCACCTCATCGTGCAACACCCCCTTCGATTCGTTGAGATAGGTGACGAATTCACGAATGCCCCCCTCGTATTCGAAGGTGACCGTACGGTCATCACGTTCATCAACGAGCTGGATCTGGACGCCTGAGTTCAAGAATGCGAGCTCCCGGAGTCGAACCGTGAGCGTATCGTATTCGAAGGTAGTCACCTCGAATATCGAATCGTCGGGTTTGAACGTGACTGTGGTGCACGTCTCCTCATCTGATTCGAGTGGACGAACGCGCTCGAATGCCCCCGGCACTGGTTCACCTCGCTCGAAGCGATGTCGCCACAGATAGCCATCGCGTTTGATCTCGACCGATAACCACTCGGATAGTGCATTGACGACCGATACACCAACCCCATGGAGGCCACCGGAGACCTGGTACGATTTGCTGTCGAACTTGCCGCCAGCATGGAGTACCGTCATGATGACCTCGACGGCCGGTCGATCGTACTCCTCGTGGGTGTCGACGGGGATGCCCCGACCGTTGTCGGTTACCGAGACGGTGCCATCGTCACCGATGACCACCTCGACCCGATCACAATACCCGGCCAGCGCCTCGTCAATCGCATTGTCAACGACCTCATACACCAGGTGGTGAAGCCCTCGTTCATCGGTCGAGCCGATGTACATTGCAGGACGTTTCCTGACCGCCTGGAGTCCTTCCAACACCTCGATATTGCCGGCAGCGTAATCGCCCTCGTGAGCCATTGCAGGATAATCGATTTATGCTAGAGCGGCTTCCTCCTTAAACCCCCCACACGCACGCGCACGCGCGTGTAAGCCACACGTCATACGTAGTTCTCAATTGTGGTAATTATAGACGAAGGTTTAGGAGAGACCGTGACACAACAGTTTGCATGGCGACAGCCGAATCGACAAACGAATCCCTTCAAACCGGTGTTCCAGGATTTGACGGAGCACTCGAGGGGGGCCTACCAGCTAACCGGCTGTACGTGTTGTGTGGACCGCCGGGAAGTGGAAAGACGACGTTTTCGTGCCGAGTGATTACAACAGGTGCCCAGGCCGGCGAGCGCTGTCTGTTCGTGACGATGCACGAAACCGTCGATCAATTGATCGCCGATATGGGGCAGTACGATTTTGGGTTCGATGAGGTAGCCCAGTCCGATTTGGTCGAGTTCATCAACGTACTCGACTCCAATGACAGGAATCCGCTACAGAAGGCGATGCGGCAAAACTCGGGGTCGTCGCTCAATCAGCTCACCAGTCGCCTCGTTACGTACATCGAATCTAGAGATATCGATCGGGTCGTGATCGACTCGACGATGGTACTCGACTTTCTGCTATCTGGGTCTGATATCGATCTGGTCCCATTCGTAACGCGGCTGAAACAGGCTGACACGACCGTCTTTTTGATCTCAGAGATGACCGATCCAACGGCATATTCGCCGGAACATTACCTCGCACACGGCGTCATCTTTTTCCATAATTTCCTCGATAAGGAGCGGATGAGACGAGGGCTACAGATCCTCAAAATGAGAGGTGTCTCGATCAACACCGACATTCGACCAATCTCGTTCACAGGCCAGGGACTCGAAGTCGAGGTTGATTGAACCTGCTCATGAACTACGAAGAACACTTTGGGACGGAGTGGGCCCGGTTGTCATTCGACGAGGCGTTACTTCGAGCATTCGCTCTTGGAATCGCAGACATGGAGGGCATGGCACCTGAGGACGAGTTTGATCGACTTCGATCAACCGCCTCCTCTCGGTACGAATTACAGCTGATCGAAACCGCGTTTATCGAAGGGAGACATATCGAATTGAGGGATGGTGAACACTCAGAACCCATCCACGAAGACACACTCCCGGAATTCATCAAGCAGCTCGATATCGACATTTCTGCCCTCCTGTCTGACACACAGTCCAGTTTGGCTGGGTATTCCGTTCCGCTTGCTCTCACCCGGATTCCAGTGCAGGGAAATGACGTACCGAGATCTCATGATCTTTCCCTGCCAGACATGTTGCGGGGAGTCGAACGCTAACTGGGATATACCTCTCTCAGCCACGGGATTTAGAATCGGTTCGTTCCACGGCCGATACAGCCATCATGTTGAAGGAATATTCGAGGAAATCTCCGAAATAGATCGACTTCAATGGTGCAGGTTGATTATGATTATCACATTTGATGGTTTTAGGCCAATGTTTATTGGATTTGGGAGGCCCAACAGGACATGCACGTAGGAGTGGATGTGCTGTATGAACGGTGAACAAGGGGTATCGACAGCCAGCAGGTCCGAGGCTCAGGTAGTCGATGGCTCACCGGTCATACATGCCACTCTCTCCAATATTCACGACCAGGACAGAGTTGATCGTGTTCCAATGCAAGCCACGAATGACGCATACATACCAATCTTCCAAGCAACCTACTCGGGTGTAAAATCGATTAAACGGCCCAACAATCGTGACTCAATCGAGTATCATGGAGCTTCGGATCACCCTTATCGACGCAACCAGAGGTGCTAACGTTGTCAATCTTCGAGCTCGAACGAGAGCGCGATATAGTCGCTCTTGCTGAAGTCCTTGAATCCGCAGATAACCCCTCGGTCAGGCGCCAAGCGGCCGAGGCTCTCGGGGATATTGATCCGCCACAAAACAGAAGCGATGGAGAATACGAATCGATGCTCTCGACCCTTCGGACCGCGGCCATTGAGGATGACGACGAGCAGGTACGAACGACCGCGGTCACCGCGCTCGAGCAACACGGTGTCGAACAGGTACGACGCCTCGTCCGGAAACTGACCAACCAACCGGTCGAGAATATCGATGGGAAGGCCTACGCATCGCTAATCAAATCAGACCAACCGGAAATTCGTATGGTTGGGTTGGCCGCGATCGGTCTCGATGGGACTCCTAACCTTGCAGATGTCGTCCTTCACGCGTTCGACGATCCAGACCCGCGGGTCCGTGAACGGGCCATTCAAGCGGTCTCCAAACTCGGGCTTGGTCGGGCTGAATCGAACCTCGTTGGTGCGCTCAAAGATGATGTCCCCGCGGTCAGAGCAGCAGCTGCGACTGCAATCGGCGATCTCAATCTTCGGTCGGCCGCCGACGAATTGACAACCGCGACCAAGGACGACAATGAGACAGTACGATTGGCTGCCATCGACTCCCTTGCCGGACTCGGTTCGCCTGCGGCGATTGAACCACTTGCCACTGCACTCGAATCGTCCGTTCCGTCGATCAACCGACTTGCCTTGTATGGTCTGTTGGAACTCCTGACGAATGCCTCCGGAGGTGACAGTCACCAGATTCGTGAACGTGTCGAGAACATTGCCTTGGACGCTCCACGGACGACGGTGGTGGAAACGCTCGTCGAATTGCTCGATACGATCAGCGGAGTTCCACAACAACGTAATGCAGTGTGGTTGCTCGGACGACTGGTCGGTTCCAAGCCAACTGAAGAGGCAATTACCGCCCTAGTCGACCATATCGACGTTGAAGATGACCAGACAGTGAAGCTTGCAACCAGCTCACTTGTCAGATGTCAAGGCCCGGTGGTAGAGCGTCAGGTCAGACAGCGGCTTCAAAGTGTTGACCCGGACGGTCGAACAGCTGGGCAGCTCGCGTATATCCTTGGTCGAGTTGGGTCCCAACGGTCGATGGATGTACTGGAATCTACTTTGGATAAAACGAGCGATGATCGGGTTCGCAAGCGACTAGTGACCTCGTTACAACGCATCGAAGCGACCGGGAGGGTCTCGTGATGAGCCAAGGTGAGCGTAAGATTGCCGACGCAACTGGTCGGTTTGCAATGGCGGTTGTCAACGGTCAGATCAGGAACCAACTATCGTGGCAAAACGGTCGGATAGTCCTCTCGAATCGTCGTTTGATAGTAGCTAACGAAAACGATAAGCGGATAATTCCATTGTCAGATATCTCGAAAATCGGCGGGCCAAACGACGAGATCAGCCAGGAGATCTCCGCCGCGTCAGAGTATGTCAGCGTTCACCTCGATGACGACGTGTTGTTCCTTGAGACAGGGGATACAACCGATTTCGAGCTATATCTATTCCAGGCAGTTCTCAACGGGATCACGCTCTCAATCAAGCATCCCGCAGTTCGAGAGGGTGTAGTCCAGGATACCGATTGGATCGATGGGAGAATCAAACTCAAAGATGATTCAGTCGCTATTGCACTGGCCTCGGGCTCGCTCATCGATATCGATTTGGATGCGGTGACATCGGTTGAGTTGGAGCGACGAGAAGCGAGTGACGGTGCTCCGACTGTCATCAATATCGAGTATGCTGAAGATGACACCACGATCGTTACTACCATCTCTGGGTCGTTCCGGCTGGTACGGTTGTTGGCGATGTACATCAAATCGAGACCTGACAAGAAACAGGGTGGCCTCGATCTCGGACAACTTGACCAGGAGGTCCTCATCGGCTTATACTCCGGGGTCAGTCCGTTCGAACTGCCAGAATTCGTCGGAATTGAGGTTGATGAACTCGAAGAGAGTTTTGACCGATTGATCGAGGCAAACGTCCTCGACGAGGTGCGGGTAAGGCGTGAGGTCGAACTGACGCCGCGAGGTAGAAATCTCGCCAGCGAAGCGATGAGTGAGCAGTAGCTGGCGGATCCTAACCCTCGGTACGAGTTCGTTGGTCCTACAGTTCACCGATCCGAGCTGTCCAACCAGATGCGTCCACCCAAATCGTGTTCACACGTTGAGGAAACTTCCGACCAGCCGGGTCGTGATAATAGCTGTGAGGCTAGATAGCCACACCAACGTCACGAAATGCAGATACGCATTCGCTTGATGTCCACCATCGGTTGTCCGGATCAATACCGATGAAATCAACGCATTGAACAGGAGCACCCCGTACAGCAGGAGCTCGATGACATCGATGTTGTAGGCACCCGTATGGATGAACTCATCAAAGGCCATCCCAGACCCCTGCGGACCTGATGTCGATACGTCGATCCCGGCCAGGAGTTTCACGATCTCGAGCGCGATGAAGAAGGCGAACGTCGAGGCGGCGGTGATCCCATACAGGATTCCGATGAGAGTGATCGTCGATTGTCGGCGGCGCTCACGGAGTTGATTGACGACGTTCATGTTCCGACCGATTAGATCCCCTAGTTGTCGTGGTTGACCGCCCATTTTCCGTGCAACGAGGTACATCTCGCTGAATTTCTGGATCAGGTACGAATTTGCATCCACCGCGAAATACCGCCACGCAAGCTCGGAGTTGATCCGCATATTGAGCCGTTTGTAGAGGTTATTGATGTCCTCCGTCAACGGGCCGAAGTCCTTGCGCCGAAGCGTACTCAGTACCTCGAGGGTGGTACTTTGTTTGGCACTTTCGACCGATCCGAGCGCTCGGATGAAACTCGGGAACTCCTTATCACGCCGTTTGATCCGCCCTTCCTCGATGTGGAACATGATGCCGGGGATGAGTAGCGGTGTGATAGGGAGCGCAAAATACAGCGCGAGTGGCAATTCCCCGATCGAGATGAACGGTAGGCTGGGTGCTATCCCGAGCTTCTGTGCACCCGCTGCGAGGAGGATGAGAATCGACAACCCTGCACCGGCGACCATAGACAGTTTGAGCCTGAATTCAGAGGATGCGGTGATATCCGACGGGAGGAACCAGATCGGATCGTATGGCACCATCGACCTGATCGCTACGTAGAACCCGATCTGGACGAAGACGAATATCACGAGGACGATCGCAACGGTCAGTGTCGGGTTCGTTCCGGTGAGGATGGGTAGTACAACGGCGAACACCAGGGCGAACGTCATCGAAAGCACCATCGAGAGGTAGATGTCCTTGAGGACATCCAGATTGCCAAGGGAGCTCTCATACACGGTCTCGTACTGTTCGAGCATCACCGATTGTTCCTGGACGAGGAAGTCATCGAGTTCCTGTCCTGCATTCAGGGTATAGGCCATTCGCTCGAAGAAGTCGGAGACTGGTTCACTCGGGACGGCCTTCGCCCGCCGTCTGAAGGCGTCGTCGAGGCTCTGGTTCCACCCATCGACGAGTTCGACGATCCGTTGCATCTCCCGGGCGAATTCACCGTACTCTTCCTCCTGTGCGATGGTTCGCATCACCTCCATCCGGTCGATGTTCGTCACTGACATCACCGTCATGTGCGTCACCGCCAGATGGAACTGGTTCTCAAGGCCGATTCGTCGTTGATCCCGTTCGATCTTCGGGTACGCGACCGCGCTACATAGCACCAATATCCCGAGAAGCGGTAGCATGGCCGCTCCAAGCCACGGCAACAGACCCTGGAAGGCGATAACGACCGTGGCAACGAAGAACACCACTGCTGGGAAAATGTAGAACAACAGGTATCGTTCGGTCCGCATCGGGAGTTGCCGATAGGACTCGACCAATTCCGATACGAGCCCACCATTCGTCGCCGCATTGCTCGCTTCCGTACTCATGCTCATCTACCCCTGGAATCATTCGAGAAATGGAAATCAAACGGCAACCCCTCGCTTCCATCCCGCTGGAAGTCGGCGATCGCCTCGTTGACCTCGTGGTAACCGAGGACATTCTCCTCGATCATTCGTTCCATGATCTTGGACCGTTCTGCGAGGTCATCGTAGATCTGGCGGGTGTCGGCATACCCGAGCAAGGTGGCGATCTGGTCCTCAAGCACGTACGAGTTGTTCATCCCCTGGAAGACTATCTCGTCCTCGACCGGATCCCAGCGGAACACCTGTCGGGTGACGACACCGTCCATCTCCTTGGAGTATCCCTCGATCTCCTGAACGCTGGTGACGCGTCGGAGCACCTTGTCCCCTTGCTTGACGCGGTTTTGGAACAGTGCGACGTCAGCGTTATCGATGAACGTCTCTGGGATGCTAATCGGATCACCGGTGAACCGCTGGATCATCGAAACGATGTCGCTCGCGTGGAACGTCAACATGACCGGATGGCCGGTCTGGGCAGCCTGGAACGCCATGCGACCCTCTTCTCCCCGAACCTCACCGACGACGATGTAATCCGGACGAGAACGAAGCGCGGCTGCCACCAGATCGAACATCTCGACGTCGGTCGAGGTCTCACCGCTTCCCTCACGGGTCAACAACTGCTGCCAGGTATCGTGAGGGGGCAGCACCTCTGCGGTGTCCTCTGCGGTGTAGATCTTCGAATCACGAGGGATGAACGACATGATCGAGTTCAGGGTTGTCGTCTTCCCGGATGCCGTCTCACCCACCACGAACACCGTCTGTTCGTTCTCGAGACAGAGCCACAGATACGCGGCAAGCTCAGGTGAAAGCGTCCCCCAGTTCGTAATTTGAGCGACCGAAAGCGGAGTCTCCTCCCCCTGACGGATGGTCAAACTGGGCCCCTTGACGCTGACATCGTCGCTGTAAATCACGTTCAATCGTGATCCATCAGGGAGGGTCGAGTCGACGATCGGATCGGCATCGGTGAACGGATCACCGATGCGCTCTCCCATGATACGAAGCCAGGTGTCGAATTCCTCAGGGGATCCGAAGTCGACGGTCGTCTCTAGCATCCCGAAGACCCCGTGGTCCACGTAGCACTCACTCGGTCCGATCACGTGGATGTCCTCGTTTGCTGGATCGCGCATCAGCGGCTCGAGCGGGCCAAACCCAACGATATCTCGGTTGAGTTGGTATCGGATATTTCGATAGGTCTGTTCTGACACGGCGATATTCTTCCCGGTGACGGTCTGGCGAACGGAATCTACTATCCCCGAGGGGCCCTCCGGATCCACCGAGACGAGTGAATCGAGGAGCTCGACGATCTGGTCGTCGAAGTCGTTGTCTGACTCGGGGGCAGCGTATTCGATACTCTGCTTCAGCAGCCGATCCTTGATCGTATTGAAAACCGTTCGTTCGGATTCTTCCAAGGTCGGTTCGATCGCGTAGTATTTGACATCCTGCCCGATATCGCCGTAGATGTGACAGAAGATCGGGCCACCGACAGGATACAGGATGTTGGGACGATCGACCTCGTGTTCACTCTCAAGAGTTTCGACGAAGAGCGGAAACTCACCGGTAATCTGTTTGAACTTGCGCAGGTGCTCACGCAGATGGTGACGATTCGCCACTGCAGAGCGTAATTCCGGCGACGGTTTTGCGGTCCCCTGCGCAGTCATCGTTGACTCACTCAGGCGATATTCCTGTTTTCAATCACGATACCGGTGCCAGATCGGACTGAATAGCCCACCGAATCACCGACTTGCTCACCCATCCCGGTGAATCGCTTCACCGATATCTGTCGACGGACGTCGTTGCCGACCTCGATCATCTCGAGTTCGAAGAAGACGTCGGCAATCGCTCGAAACGGACTGAGGGCGTCGTCATCAAGGGTCGACGGGTCGATGGTGATGATGATCACCTTGTCCTGCGTGATGAGATCACGGAAGAACGAGATGATCTCAAGGGCCGCCTTGCCCTCCTCATCCTGCTTGACGAGCGCATCGAACTTCGGATCGCTGCGAAGTATCGCATCGAACGTGTCGATGATAATCACATCGGGTGTCCACATCACCTCGGCTTCGATCAACCGCGTGAGTAAATCCCTACGCTCGTCATCGCCACCTGACAGAGCTCCACCCGAATCGAGGTCCGCGTGGAGGAACAGCAACTGCTCATTGAGCAGATGATCCACCATGTCATACGAGAGCGATTCCATCTGATCGAGGAATCCCCCGACAGTCAGCTCTGTCGACAGATAGGAGACGGTGGTCCCAGTCTCGCAGAACCCATACGAAAGGCGTTGACTCAACGCACTTTTTCCAGCACCGTAATCTCCTTCGATGAGGACGATACTCGAGGGTGGAATCCCACCTCCGAGCTCGTGATTCAGACGATCGTGATCCTCGAGTCCGAGGGAATAGAGTTGATTGGTTCGGCTCATCGCTCGATCGCCTCCCACTCGCCTGCGAGATCAGGACCGTTACTGTCGTTGTAGGTCATCCGTCGAAGATCGCCATACCTTGTTTGACTATCAAATCGGTGCGTACACGGCTCGTTGTGGGTCATTGTGATTCCTCGTTCGCGTCCAGGGTCTCAGCCCAACCATCGAAGATATCGTTGTCCCGCTCTTCGCCACCACCGTCGGTACGAGTCGGGCTCATATTTGCACCAGCCGGATCTTCTATCGATGCACCATCGAAATCGAGTACGTCGTCGAGAGTTTCGGGGGCTTCTGTCAATACGATCTGTTGAGAACTCGTTGTCGCCAGGTGGTGGATGTATCGCAGGCTTCGTTTGTGCGATTCGTACGGGAGCGACGAGGATGGGGTTAGATCGTCCTCGAAGTCAACAGGTGCTAACCCGGGGGCATACGACTGGAGCTCGTCCGCAACCTGGTTACTAATCCACCCGATCGCCCGATAATATTCGATGGTATCGGCCGCCGACTCGTCCTCATCGGCATTATCGAGTTTCGATAACCACTGCATCACGATGAGATCGGTGGTGTAGCCCTTGGGCAATTCACGGAGATACGGCTTCTCACCGAGGACTCCTGCCCGGTTGTTGCCATCTGCAGGCGCATCATATCCGTATGATGAACGGTCACCCGCAGCCGTGTCAGGTTCGTCCTCAGTGGAGTCTTGGCCAGTCAGTTCTGCTTCATCCAAGTCCTCCTCGAGTAAATCAGGTTCGTCACCAACGGCTTCCTCTGCAACGTCGTCCGAAACGATGCCATCTCCGTCTTCGACCTCCTCTTTGAGTTCATCGAAGGATCGGCCCTCCTCTGATGTCTCACTCACTCCGTCTTCCTCTTCGAGCACGCCGTCATCCTCCGACATCTCGAACTCCTCCATCTCATCGAACTCGTCATCCAATAGATCGTCCCCGTCATCGAACTCGTCCTCAATGACCTCATCGGTGCTTCCCTCCTCGTTGCCGAACAGATCGAGGGCACCCTCTGACATATCCTCGCCGAGTGGATCTTCATCGGAGAATGGATTCACCCCTCTCGTGACCATCTCGTAGATTTCGAGGAGTTTGCGTACGTTGTCCATTACCTCCGCGACATCGTCACCAATTTCCTCGTTCTCATGCTCGAGCGTGTTCACGGTCGATGACAAGGTCCCCAATTCCTCCTCGAACTCATCGACCCGATTGATGAGTTCATCGAGGTCGTCTCCCTCATCACCCTCATCATCGAACGCACCGAACTCGTCGAGTTCTTCGTCTCCTTCCTCCCAGGATGACCCTTCTAAAAGGTCTTCTCCTGGCGAGCTCTCTTCATTTCCACTTTCGTCGCTATCGCCCCGAAGCCAATCGAGCATTGACTCACCCCCACACCCGTCTGGCCGGATCGTGTCTGAAATCGATATACTCGCTTGTGGTTACCTGAAGCCTCATACAACGTACAGGGGCAAACCAACACTTGAACCTAACCCGTTGATAATCAATTTTGATAATTCGGTGGACTGGTTAGCCAGTACCGAGTGAACCGATGTGTTGCAGGGCCGTTTCGAAACCCGTCGGGGTCGGAAGCTCATGAAGCGAACAAGGTATCGATCGTCCATCGAGGGACACCTCAACATCGACTACGACACCAGCTGACTTGCCCTCAGCCAACTCAGCGACTAGAGACGAGATGATCGCGTGACTATCATCAGCTACGAAAACCGGTGGGGAATGCGCAACTGAAGCGCCCATCGTCTGTGCCCAGCCCTCGAGGAAACCACGTGTGACGACCGTACCAAGTTCACTTATGGCGCTCTTACCTGGCCCGCGCCACGAGGGGGGTTCATCGAGGTCATTGGGAAGCAATGTAGCAGCAACTTGAGCGGCAGCAGATTCGTCAAAGAACAGTGCGAGATAGCCCTCGGGGGGTTCCTCAAGCTCGGAGATAGTCCCAACGACGAAGCATGGATCTGAGACGTCCACGAGAGTTTCGATGGGTGCCATCCGTATCCGACGAACCGTAACTGTCGCCTCTTGCCCGGCCATCTTGCTCACCTGCTCAGTCGCCTTCGCCGCTCCATTTCGAGTGAGTTCTCCGATCGAATGGAGACGATCTACCGCCGAGGAGTCTTGTGACTCGGTGCGACCCGAGAACGTTGATGGTGAATCGGGTAGGAGTACCACATCGAGATCGAGAACCTCATCAACGAATTCGAACTCACTAGATATGGTCACGAGAAATTCAGCGTCTCCACCAGCATCTGGAATCAGAGTCTGGCGTGAGCTATCGACCACTTCTGGCGGGTCCAATCTGACGGCAGAGCCCGTCGCATTTGCAATGACATCCACGAATCCACTTGCGGCAATATGTCCAACTGAGTCTATCCCACTCTCCCAGTGGTCCACCTGACCACCCATTGCATCGGTGATGGTAGCAACATCGGAATACGGCATCGCGATGACGGCCGTCCCATCGATCTGTCCAGTGAACGGCGCATGGACGCCAACGTATTCTCCACGCTCGAATCTATCGGCCAGTGTTGCATGTCGAGAAAGTCGCACGTCAGTTATCAGAGATTGCGTGGGTTGGTGGGTGAGGTCCTCGAGTGCGGTAGCCGTGGTGTGGGCCCCCTGTCGGGCTAATCGATTGAACCGCCCCAACGCGACAAGTGCTGTGCTCATCGCTCTATGCCATCGCTGCTTGGTTTAGTTCGTCAAGCACGCTTGGTTTCTGGAATGGTTTCGTCACATAGCCAGATGCGCCAGCCAGGATGGCGTTCTTCATCTGCTCCTCCTGACACACGCTCGTACACATGATGACCGTGGCCGATGAATCGTGATCCCTGATAGCCTCCGTTGCCTCGATACCATCACGAATCGGCATCACGATGTCCATCATCACGACGTCAGGCTCGTGCTCCTTGTAGTATTCTACCGCCTCAACCCCGTTTTTCGCCTCGGCGACGACCTGGTACTCCCCCTCCAAGATCTCACGCAAGAGAGTTCGCATGAAGTCCGAGTCATCGACAATCAATACGTCTTGTACCATTACACAGCGAGACGGCGGGATGGGTGCTAAAAAAGATATGCCCAAAATTACCAAAAGTGAAAACCGTAGCTAAGTGGCGTTACGGGCCGCGTTCATCCGTTGCGTCGATGAGATCCTGAATCGAATCTTCTGGACGCAATCCATAGGCTGAAAGGACGTCATGAAGATTGAAACTTTGCGGACCTGATCCCAGTGAACTCTCGGTGACCAGGATATCAACGACCTCGTCGACAGAAACTTCCTGATCGCCTACGCCAGCCGCAAACCGTCCCAAGAGCGAATCAAACGCCTCGACCACGTCGTCGGTCTCGATGCGGTCGGAATACAATGACCCCTCGATAACAGCGCTCACTTCGATCGCATAGAGCGTCTCCTGCTCGCGAAGGGATCCGTGAATCGTTGACCTGGCGAGATCGAGGGAGGGCGGCTGCTGAGGGGCTGGATCTGAGTGTTGTGGCTCTTCCCCGAGTGAGAGATCATCCGCAGCATCGCGAAATCGATCAGCAGTCGTATCGTCTATCCTCGACGAGGAAACGAGATACCGATCGTCGGACAGATCGAGGACATGCTCACTTTCTGATAGAACTTCCTCGTCAGGCGAGAGCACATCCTCGTCGTTTGGAGGTGAATCTGTCATCTCAGATCACCCGAAATGTGACGACATCCTCTGAGCCTTGAACCGAGATGGACACGCGATGTTCACCTAGATCGAGGTTCCTGGTGACGTTGATCCTGACGACCTCCGATGACGCCCATTCATGTGCAGCTGAGCCATCGATGACCTCGACCGTTGCATTCTCAGATGGGATGAAGACACCATCGACGAGGATATCTATTCGGTCGACGTCCGGTGGGAGAGTGGTGGCCCCGGTATTCTTGACGAGTACCGACACGTTTGTCCCATCGTACATCCGATCGCTGCCGGTATCACTGATGATCGAGATATCAGTCTCGATGCTATCGCTTGTCCTTAAGCTCTGGTCGGAGAAGGCATCGCTCAAGCTATCGACGCCGGTCACGAGGGTTCCTGCGACGCTAGCAGCGATGAGGAGACTCGCGATGAACAACACGAGATGGGAGACTGAGACGCTCGCCATCAGACCACCTCCCCACGGACAGCCTGACCGAATTTCGAGACCACTTTGACAACATCTGGTGAAGTTTCAAACCCACTGATTGTTACGACGAGCGTCTCTCCTGGTAACAATATGGATGACCAATCAGAGGCGTTCACGATCGAATATTCAACGAAATCAGTTGTCTGGTACTCCCCATCTACCAGAAAATCCATCGTCTCGACTGGTATCTCGACTGTCCCCGTGTTCTCGACTTCCACGGTGACATTGTTCTGACTCGAATTGTATTCGGCGGAAATGAATTCGATATCAGCATTATTGCTTAGTTGTATCCGGTCTAATTGGTCGCTGTTGGCACTGCTGATGTGCTCAACGGATTGAACCATCGTCGGGAACGCGATACCGAAGGCTACGAATGCACCGATCAGAATCACTGCCATCGCCCCGGATACGCTGAATCCCATTGTAGTATTGTATTATTGAATTATTGAAATGAAATCAGTTAAGCCTCCGAATGATCCTAACTAATTGATCCGATGTGGATCAGAGGCTAACTGGTTGGCCATCTTCGTAGATGGAGAGTGTTTCTGGAACACTCAAGGTCGTCACACGCTCTGCGCCTGTAGAGGTCGTGAGCGTCAAGGTCACCTCGTCACCCTCGGCGAGTTCACTTGCCAAATCAGCAGGCCAACTCGAGTTATCCGAGTTATTCAAGTCGAGGGAGATTTCGACCTGATCGGAGCTTTCTGAGAGGACGGTTGCGCTAGTCCCAACCACACTCGTCAGGTTGAGATAGTCTTCACTATCATCCACCAGCAACGTCTCGGCACCAGTTGGACCGATCCAGTGAATCGTCATCTCATCCAACGCGATATCACCAGCCCCCGGCGATTTCGTTACCGTCAAGGTAACATTGTCAATCGCAGAATCGTTCACATCACCCGTAGCTGAGACAATCTCAACCCGATCAGTAACCTGCCCCTGACTTTCATCACCGGTTTGTTCTGCGGACGACTGGAGGAATCCAGCCGTGTTAATCAATACACCCGCGGCAATCGCCGCGACCAGGACCATCGCGATAAACACGATGAGGGTACCGATCCCAACCTGCCCGCGGTCGCCGTTGTTGTCGTTGTTATCGAACATGTTTGTTGCACGACGACCGGAGTCCTGCTCCGGCCGTTGCTATCTGCTTATCTAAGGTTTTACAAAAAGGCCCCGTCCAAATTATCACCCCTGAAAACAAGGTTCCACGTCACCAAATCAAAGCTTCGAGGCACCAGAATTCGGACGTATCCGCCATTAGGTATATAATCACGCGTGCGAATTGTATGGATGATGGAATCTATTGACGTCTTGACAGCCCTCGGAAACGATTATAATCCCGATATCCTTCGGACGGCCCACAAACCTCGCTCGGCGAAGGAGTTCAGCGATGACCTCGATGTCCCCATCGCAACCTGCTATCGCCGCATCGAGGAGCTCACCGAAGCCGAGTTGCTCTCACATCACGACCGGATCCTGACTGACGGGCAACGCAGGACCAGTGTCTATCGTCGTAACTTCGATGTCATCGAAATAGAATTCGACGATGACGACGTATCAATCAACCTGCAGGAGCGCTCGCCGGTCCAGAACAAGCTGGACAACGTCTGGCGGGACCTCGCCGATACGTAATCCACTCGACTCGCATCGTATCGTTTCGTTTCGTGAGCGGATTGATCAAGAACGGATCTCAGAACGAATTGAACTGATCGCTGCCACCGATGAAGGAGAACTGGGCGGCATTATCGTGAACCGTGATACCGCCCTCTCCAATCTCCATCGGGAAGAAGTCGGTGTCGATGTCCTTCTTGCGCATCTTGGCCACCCAGAGGTACCGATCGACCC
>CAZXER010000008.1:45742-62433 GCA_964639975.1 uncultured Halobacteriales archaeon
TCGGTGTCGATGTCCTTCTTGCGCATCTTGGCCACCCAGAGGTACCGATCGACCCCTGACGGCGTGGGGACCTGCGTCAGGTAGATGTTACCGTCGGTGAGGAAGTGTTCGAGGCCGATGTCCGTCTCGGGAAACGGTCCCTGCTGTTCGTTGATGAACAACGAAGTGACGCCGTGTGAGCTGAGCACGTCAGCGAACTTGATGAGGTACGTTCGCCGCTCACGTTCGTTCTCGAAGAACAGCTGGAACATGGTCAAGGAATCGAGGACCAACCGATCGACCTCGCGGTTGTCGAACTCCTCGAGAATCACATCAAGTGTCGTATGGAAGTCGTCCTCCTCGAGCAGATAGTGCTTATCGAAGACCACGATCTTGTCGTCATCAACGAACTCCTGCCATCGAGAGAGTCCAAGGGTCTCCGCCGACATACGAAGGTCCTCTTCTTGTTCCTCGAAGGTCAAGTACAACCCCCGATCATCGAACTGATCGGCACCGTTGTACAGATACTCCAGCCCGAGGATACTCTTGCCAGTACCAGGACTCCCACTGACGAGTACCGAGGAGTTCTTGACGATACCGCCGTCGAGGATCTTATCAAGACCGTCAATGCCAAAGCGTACCGACTCAACCATACCGATGGTTCGAGACCGGATGACAAAAACGTGATTGGTTCTCTGCTCGATACTACCTTGGATAGCACAGCCGTCCCGGTCTCCCTCCAGCCGGGTACTTCCACGCCACGAGATGACGGCCGAGTGTTGACACCAACGGTCCCGTCCAATACGTCCTGGAACCACTTCCGGACCGGTGCCGGTGCGGTTTTATGAGGTGGTCCGATACCTAGGTAGCATATGCCGTCGTCAGGGTCGTCGATGGACGCCGAGATGGGCGTCGCGCAGCGATTGGCCGAGGAACAACGGGCGATTTCGATCGCTGAGTTCTTCGAGAAAAACAAGCATATGCTCGGGTTCGATAGTGATGCCCGGGCACTCGTCACGGCCGTCAAGGAGGCAGTCGACAACAGTCTCGATGCGGCGGAGGAAGCAGAGATACTCCCAGACATTTACGTAGATATCCAAGACAACGGGGACTACTACACGCTCGTTGTCGAGGATAATGGGCCGGGGATCACTCGCGAGCAACTGCCGAAGATCTTCGGGAAGATGCTCTACGGTTCACGGTTCCACAAGCGCGAGCAAAACAGAGGACAACAGGGTATTGGCATCTCCGCAGCCGTGCTGTACTCCCAGCTCACCTCCGGCAAACCGGCTCGCATCACCTCGAAACCGAAAGGGTCCACGGAGGCGCAGTACTTCGAGCTCATCATCGATACCGATGACAACGAGCCGGATATTCGAACAGCGCGTGCTACGGATTGGGATCGACCCCATGGGACCCGGATCGAGCTCGACATGGAGGCGAACATGCGGGCGAGGAACCGGCTCCACGACTACATCGAACAGACCGCAGTCGTCAATCCACATGCTCGGATCGAACTGCACGAACCGAAGCTCGAGTCCCCGAGGAAATTCGAGCGAGTCACCGATCAGCTTCCAGCCGAAACCCGTGAGATCAGCCCGCACCCACACGGCGTTGAGCTCGGGACCCTCATCAAAATGCTCGAGGCCACCGACTCATACAGCCTCAGTGGCTTCCTCCGCGAGGAGTTCTCCCGGGTCGGACGCAAGACGGCGAATACCGTCATCGATGAATTCAGGGATAGACACTTCGGCCGCGAGCTTACTTGGACACCACCCGCAACTCACGAAGATCTCGACCTTGAGGCCGCTCTGACAGCGGCGGTGACGAACAAGGGAAAACAGGCTACAGCCACCTTCGTCGACTACGTAATCTCTGCTGTCGAGGAACACGATCGCGTCAGTCACGGTGACTTCGTCCGGATCGTCGACAACGCCGCAGACCGCATCGAGGAGGAGACCGACCGACGATTCGGCGGGACGGTCCGCGACAACGCAGTCGAAGCGGCCTGGTCCACCGTCACCGGGGCCTCCGAAGGAGTCGATCGCATCTCGAGTGAGCTGTATCGGGTGGTGGATTCCGCGACGAGTAACCGAAAAAGCGACCGAGTTACGAACGGCTTCGCCACCCGAATGGCAGAACGGATCAACGGCGCCGATCGCCCGCGTCACCGATTTACCCATTCTGAGCTTCAGGAACTCATCGACGAGACTGCGGATGCCACCGAGGAATACGATGAAGCCACCTTTGGCGAAACCGCTCGGGAAAACATCCTCGAGGCACTATGGGTGAAGATGCGACGGGTCGACGATGACCCGCCAAACGTGAGTACCATCGCCAGCGAACGCAATCTGGCCGCCGCGTTCCTCAATGCCATGCGGGCGACGGATATCATGGCCCCGCCAACGGACTGTCTGGCCCCGATCACCGCCGAGCTAATCGAAGAGGGGCTTCGCAAGGAATTCGAAGCCGATCACGTCGGTGCAGTCACTCGCGATGCCTCGGTGCATGGCGGTGATCCGTTCATCGTCGAAGCCGGGGTGGCCTACGGAGGCGAACTCGAGTCAGAATCCGGGATCGATCTCCAGCGGTTCGCCAACCGTGTTCCACTCGTCTACCAACGAGGTGCCTGTGCGATCACTGATGTCGTCCGGAATATCGATTGGCGGAACTACAACCTCGACCAGCCAGGTGGATCTGGCATGCCATCCGGTCCGATGGTGCTCATCGTCCACGTGGCGTCGACGAACGTACCGTTCACCTCGGAGAGCAAGGATGCCGTGGCGAACATCCCCGAGATCGAGCACGAGATCGAACTCGCCGTGAGAGAGGTCTCACGAGGGGTCAAACGACACATCAGCGAACGACGAAGCCTGCGGCAACGACGCGAGAAGGAGGACGTCATCGCTCGGGTCCTGCCCGAAATCGCAGACAAGGTTTCCCGGGTCCTCGATCGGGACAATCCGAACATCGATGCCACACTCGCTCGGATCATGAACAACGTCCACGTATCTCGAACGATCGGGCAGGAGAACGGTGAGCAAACCATCACCATCGAGGTGAAGAACTACAACAGCACCGCCGCCGAACCAGAGGTCACCGATATCGTCGACACCGAACCGACAGTCGACGACGGAGCCTCAGTGGTAGAAATGGACGGCGAATGGTACGTCCGGTGGACACCAACCGTCGACGCCGGAGACTCGGCCTCCATTCAGTACCACCTTCAAGGCGACGCGACGGGCGAACTCGCCGTATCGGGTATCCCAGCTGAGAAACTGACCATCGATCAATCATGAGTGACACACCAAACGCCAAAGACGCACTGCTCGGCCTTGCAGACGAGTTTTACGACCAGTTCGAGAGGGGAGAAATCCCCAAGATGACGATCCCGACACGGACGAAGTCGAACATCGAGTACGATGAGGAACAACGGGTGTGGGTCTACGGCGACAGAACCAGTACGCGATCAGCAAACTCAGTTCGCGGCGCGCGCAAGCTACTTCGCGCCTCATACACGGTCGATTTTCTCGTCAACCAATTGGATGACGGACGGTCGTCCACCCTCAGAGAGCTGTATTACCTGTCTGAAAGCTGGGACACTGAGGAGGCACAGTTCACCGATCAGGACGAATCGAACGAGCTCATTGAAGACCTCGAGATCGTCAGCGGGGCGACCCGTGAGGACTTCCACATGCGTCCAGAGGAATCCGGGGCAACACTGCTCGGTCCGCTACAGATCAGAGAACAGACCCGTCGCGGCGAGCGGGAGATACATTGTCAGCGGGATGTCGGGGAGGGTGGGTACCAGATCCCATCCAATCCGACGAGCGTGGAGTTCCTCGATCATGACGCGGATTTCGTCATGTGTGTCGAGACGGGTGGTATGCGTGACAGATTGGTCGAGAACGGGTTCGACGAGGAGTACAATACGATCATCGTCCACCTGAAGGGCCAACCAGCTCGAGCCACGAGACGCATCACGAAACGACTGGGTGAGGACCTTGGGCTACCGGTCACGGTGTTCACTGACGGAGACCCATGGTCGTATCGGATCTTCGCCAGCGTCGCGTATGGATCGATCAAGAGCGCCCATCTTTCGGAATATCTGGCGACACCCGATGCTCGCTACATCGGCATCAGACCCCAGGATATCGTGGAGTACGACCTCCCGACTGACCCGCTCTCCGATTCCGATACGAACGCGCTGGAGAACGAACTCGACGATCCGAGGTTCCAAAGCGACTTCTGGGTCGAACAGATCGAACAGCAGCTCGAGATCGGACAGAAGGCAGAGCAACAGGCACTCGCCGCACGGGGGCTAGACTTCGTGACCGACACCTACCTCCCGGTGAGGCTCGAAGAGATGGATATCATCTGAACTGGTATCTGCTGCTACCTCAGCTATCGGTACTGGAAGAACGCACTAGGGGTATTCGAGTATCTCGATACCGGCGAGTTCGATACGAGTGCCACCACTCCAGCTGTCGGTTATGGCGATGTCCCATCCGTGTGCGTTCACGATCTCGGCAACGATCGCAAGCCCGATACCGACGCCGTCATCACTGGTTGAATACCCTGGTTCGAACACCGTATCTCGGTCAGCCTCTGGGATCCCAGGTCCGTTATCAGCGATATACATCCCTCCTTCTTCAAGCGCTCCCACGCGAACGACCACCGGTTCGCTACCGTGTTCGATGGCGTTCCGGAACAGATTCTCTAGAATCTGCTTGACCCGTTCAGGGTCACCAGAGAACTGGAGGTCATCCATCACCTCCAGGGTAGCTTCGCCGGTTGCAACCCGAGCCCAACACGAATTGGCCATCTCGGTCAAATCGAGCGGTTCAGTCTCGCCGACCGAGCGTCCCTGGCGAGCCAACGTGAGCGTATGATCGATGATGGCCTCCATGCGATCGACGGCCTCCTCGATCGAGTCGAGATGACCGCCAGTTGGGTCTTCCCGGGCGAGTTCAAGCCGACCAGCAATCACGTTCAACGGATTCCTGAGGTCGTGTGAGACGATACCGGCGAACTTCTCGAGTCGTTCGTTCTGTCGATTGAGCTCGTTGGTCCGGTCTTCGAGCTCCTGAGTCCGCTCGAGGCGGGTGAGTGCTTCCCGAACATGGGCACCGAGCAACTCGGCGAGTTCGAGATCCTCTTCGTCGAACGCACCTTCTCGCTTCGCGGCCGCCTGAAAGACGCCGTGTTCGTCTAGCGGGACGGTCAGTGCCGAAAGGAACTCCGGATCGGCCGGAACCACATCCAACTCTCGAAGATCCCTGGTGAGATCGGGGGTCCCACTTCTGAACACGGCGGCCGCGACGGAGTCGTCTGCGTCAACCGGTGTCCGTTCGAAAAACGATTCGTCACCGATCGCTGTTGAGGTGGCCTCTGTAACGAGTTCGTCCCCGTCTACGCTATCGACGACGGCGAAGTCGAACTCCAGGATATCCTCGGCTGCAGTGATCAATCGCTGAAAGATCAGATCCTTGTCGGTAGCCGAGTCGATCTCAGTGGCGGCTTCATGGAGCTTCTCGAGTTGAGTTTCTCGTCGAGCTACATCAAGCGCTGAACCGGTTGCTGAGGCTAACAGTCCGGCAAGCCGCACATCGGAGTCACCAAACTCGGCTGCTTCGGGAGAGGTACTGATGAGCACCCCCCAGTCACCGATTGGAACGACGAGACCGCTTCCGGACGCTTTGGCTGACAAGCGCTCTGTCTCGCCATCACCATTTCTGATGACCGTCGGTTGACCTGACGTAAAGGTATCCCAAATGGGCTCATCCTGTTCGGTATATCGCGGGAGTTCACCCTGTTCTGCAGCGATGGTGTCGGTGGTAGCGACCGGTTCCAAGGCGTTAGCTGTTGAATTGTAGAGAAAGATGCCAGAGGACGATAGCCCGAGAACATCGGATGCAGCGTTGACTGAGGATTCGCAAATCTCGTCCCGGTCTGTGAGGTCGAACATCGTCTGCGTGGCAGAATGGAGCGCTTCGATCGATGACTCGCGTTCTTTTTGGTCAGTAATGTCCACGTACGTTGCGTAACCTCGCCGTTCGTCACCGAGGGTGAACGGAACGGTTCGCAACAGGAACCACCGTAACCCGTCCTCGGTTACGCGTTTAATCTCTTCCTCCACTATCTCGCCATCCCGGACACGCCGATCGAGATCCTCTGCAAGCGACTGGTCTTCCGGAGGGACGATCACCTCGTTTACCGACCGTCCAACAACATCGTCGGATGACACACCAAAGATGGATTCGAACGCCGGGTTCACGCGATCGATAATGGCAACATCGTCTTCGAATGTGACCTCGACGATCGCATCGGCAGCATCCTCGAACAGGACCCGCTGACGCTCCTGTTGGTGATACCCTGTCGTTATGTCCGTAATGAAGCCTTCGAGGATCTTCGTCCCGTCCGGGGTCTCATCGACGTGACGGCCTCGCTCCCAGACCCACTTAGTCTCCCCTTTGGCCGTCTGGATCCGATATCGGAGTTCGAACGAACCATCCTCCGAAAGTGCCGATTCAACCGAATCCATGACCTCGGATCGATCATCTGGATGGATGATGTCCTGACCAAGGGATACTTCGTTGTTCTCAAGGCTCTCAGCTGGATACCCGAATAGTTCCTTACAATCGCCACGGACCGATTCCATCGGCCATCCCAGTCCCATCCGACATCGATACACGACCCCTGGAACGTTCGAGATGAGGGTTTCGAGCTGTCGTATTTGCTCGGACAGATTCTGCTTGGCTCGGTTCGCGTTGATCGCATGTTCGACCCGATTGGCGAGGAGTTCGAACTGTTCGGTTCCGCCGCCTTTCTGAAGATAGCCAGTAACTCCATTAGCGATGGCTTGACTAGCGACGTCCTCGCCCCCCTTACCGGTGAAGAGGATGAACGGGAGGGTCTCATGTTGCTTTCGGATAGTTTGAAGGAATGAAATCCCGGTTTGGCCAGGCATATCATAATCGGAGACTATGCAATCGTACTGATTCTCAGCCAACCGATCGACCGCGTCATCGGTATTTGTCACAGAATCGATAATAAAGCGGTCATCAATGCGTTCCAGACTCGTTTGTGTCAAATTGAGGAATGGTTCCTCATCATCGACATGCAACACCCGCATCCGGCTCTCCATATGAGAGACGGTTTATGGGACATTACAAAAACGATTTGACTTTTCTCGTGTGGTGATTGTTGTACTAGTCGTTGGTCATTAGTGTAGGCTTCAAATCAATGACAGGTGTACCATTCAGCATATCTACCCCCTGTACTCGAATCGTTGTATCATCGATGTCTAGAATCACACACGACGTGACACAGATTGGATTTGGACGATCAGGTGTTCGCAAAGCAAACACCCCGCTCGAGCGATCTGGATAGGCCAACACGGTTCGGTCTGCTCGGTCAGCGAACCAGAGGATATCGATCTCAATACCGCGCTCCAGCCCCTCAAGACCGGAGAGAACGGAGTCATCGAGATGGATTGACCCCGTGGCCTCTGAAAGATACCCCTGCCGTGGCGTCTCCTCCGGGGAGGTGAAAGGGGTTTTTATCACACCAATTGACGTGCACTCAGGCATAAGGCATATTTCACAATCACCGATATTGAACCCGGTGACGTACGGTAGGATAGACAGCAGGTTGAAGATAGTTCCACCAAAGCGCATCAATCGAAGTAGCCAAGAACCAAAATGAACAGATCGATGCTCGAACTTCCCGATGAACTCGCACTACTGGGAGGTGGGACTGGCACCCCGAAGCTGCTGTGGAACATCCAGGACTACCTCGAACCGGAAGCGCTCACCGTGATCGCCAATACCGGTGACGACGTCGAGTTTGGAGATCTCTTCGTCTCTCCAGATATCGATACTTGTCTCTTCACTGCCGCGGGCCGGATCGATATGGATCGGTGGTGGGGCATCGACGAGGATCCTACCACGACAGCAGAAGCCCTTGACACGTATTCGAGTGCGCTTGGGATCGACTCCGAGTTACCGCAGTATCGCACACCTGAGGAGCAGGAATCTGGACGATATCTCGCGCGATGGCGTCGATTTGAGCCGGTTCCTGAGTTCATGACCTTTGGAGACGAGGATCGAGCGATTCACCGGGCACGAGCAGCCGCTCTCGATCAAGGTATCTCGTTGACCGCTATCACTCGCAACCTCGGTGAGTGCCTCGGGAGTCCTATTGACGTCGTGCCGATGAGCGACGATCCTGTCGCCACCAGGATCGATACGGAGCATGGATCGATGCACTTTCAGGAGTACTGGGTTGCCCGCGGCGGTGACGTGCCGGTCAACTCTGTTGAATTCCGGGGGAGCGAGACAGCCCGGCCCACCACAGCTGTGCTGGACGCATTGGACACGGATGTGGTCGTCATCGGGCCATCGAACCCGGTCACCAGTCTTGGTCCGATACTCTCTCTCCCGGGGGTGCGCGGTGCGCTCGATGCAGTTCCGGTAATCGCTGTATCCCCGTTCCTCAATGAAGCTGCGTTCTCTGGGCCAGCGGCAGATCTTATGGAGGCGACCGGACTGCCGATTGGAACCGCAGGACTTGAGAAAGCGTATCCGTTTCTCGATGCCATCGTCGTAGATTCCGAAGACGAATCGGGCGTCGCTGTACCCACCGTCAGTACTGATATCCTCATCAATTCTCCAGAGGACGTGGGGCGGATTTGGAAGGCAGTTTCCACTGCAATCGAACTGATCCGGTGAACACCGCACTCATGGAATCGGATGACATGCGTTTTTACCATCGAACCATAACGAGTGAGTATGCCGATCAAACCAGATTACGTCAAGAAGACCGGAGAACGACTCCTCGAGCAGTATCCGGAGGCGTTCACCGATGATTTCGAGCACAACAAAGAGAGTGTCACCGCACTCACGAACGTCGAGTCCAAGGGCGTTCGCAATCGGATAGCTGGGTACGTGACACACAAACAAGAACAGCCCCAGGAAGCGTAGGGCGTTTGCCCCGTTATATTGTACCGTGAGTATCCCTGTTGGCGTTCTCGGCGGGACCGGCCTCGTCGGTCAGCAGCTGCTCGCACTACTTGACGATCATCCAGTATTCGAGCCGGCAGCGATTACGGCACGTGATACGCGGGCAGGTGATCGATACGATGAGTCCGTAACCTGGCGCATCGATCATGAACTGCCTGATTCGATCGGTGCACTCCGACTGGAACGCTCAGATCCCACGGCAGTATCTGCCGATGTAAACCTCGTCCTCTCCGCCTTACCCGGATCGGTCGCCTCGGATATCGAAGCCAGGTTCGCCCGCAGTGGTGCAGTGGTATGCTCGAACGCGTCCCCCCAGCGGATGGCTGCCGATGTCCCCTTGATAATCCCGGAGATCAATACCGACCATTTGAAACTAATCGATGTTCAGCGCGAACGGCGTGATTGGTCAGGTGCCCTCGTCAAGAATCCAAATTGCATGTCGACCACGGTTTCGATTCCACTGTGGGCCATCTCAGAGCTCGGGATCGAGAGCGCCACCATCGTCACACTGCAGGCGATCAGTGGAGCGGGTACCCATGGCGTCAACGCCATCGACATCGTTGATAACGTCCTACCTGACATCCCTGGAGAGGCAGCGAAGCTGTCTGAAGAACCCCAAAAGATTCTCGGAGCCGTCGAAGGAGATTCCATCGTTCCCCACGCAGCCTCGATTGATGCGGCCTGTCATCGGGTTCCGGTGATTGACGGTCATCTGGCTACCTGCTTCATCACCGTCGAGGAGCAGACATCTGCCTCAGCGGTGGCCTCGAAACTGTCCAGCGCACCAGCCGTCGATCTTCCATCAGCGCCAGAACGGCCGATCCACGTGAGCGAGGCGGGGCGGCGACCGCAGCCACGATACGATCGGGATGCTGGCGATGGGATGGCCGTTTCGGTCGGTCCAGTTGATGTCGATGAGTCACGCATCCGATTCAGCTGTCTCGCCCACAATACGATTCGAGGGGCTGCAGGCGCCTGCTTACTTTCTGCCGAAGCTGTCGTCGAGCAGGGATACGTATCGTAAGAACCGTCATCATCCGCTACATGGTAGACATCGATATCGAGAGTGTTGAGTGCCATTTCAAACCGCCGAGGACCAAGTACGGACCATTTATCGTACTCGATTACGCGCTATCGCTAAGGCAATACCTGCTATGGACAAGTCAAAACGTAAACTGCTCATCGACTCGTTAATCGCCATCGGTGCGTTCGGACAGGTAGGACTGAGTATCCTCCTCATTCTTTTGGCCAACCCCACGGCCAGTGGAATCGTTCTCATCGCAACCATGGCCGTTGCTGCGCTTGGAGCAGCGACTGGGGTCTGGACACACAACGTACCGATGGCGATCCTCGGGACAGTAGTACTTTACATGCTCGGGTTTGGCCAACCTGGAAACACCGGTCTGTACGTCTTGATACTCGCATCGTTCATTGGCATTGGAACCTACCTCGAATACAGCCGTCAACAGTCCCAACCGTCCACGTAGAGCGACAGGTATTATGTATCGCCCCGTGGCGAACTCGATATGGAACGCCACGACGTGATTGTCGTCGGTGGCGGGCCGGCTGGGGCGAATGCCGGACGGGCGGCCGCCGACGCCGGTGCCGACGCACTCGTTCTTGAACAGGGGATCCCTCGGAACGATCGAGACGGTCTCGGTCCCGACTCGACCGATGCAGCGGGGATGTTGGACTACTGGGTCGACATCATGGAGCTCGATCCGACCGATATTCCGGATGATATCATCCTTCAAGAGCTCGATGCAGTCGATTTTATCTCGCCAAATGCAGCGGTTGAACTCCGGACCACCGGTATGGAGGCAACGTATGATGGGTTCGGATTCACGTTCCATCGGGCCCGGATGGACGACTGGATGCGCGAACGAGCAGAGGCTGCCGGCGCCGCCTACGAGGTTGGGACCAGTGTCAATTCCGTCGAGGAACTACCTGATGGCGGTCACGTCGTGAGGACCGCAGACGGGGAGTCATACGAGACCGGTGCACTCGTTCTCGCGGACGGTCCCCAGCGCAGGATCACCCTCCGCGTGCTCGAGGAGTATCTACCGGAGGAGCACCCGGTGCTTGAGTCGATGGCCCCTCCGAACGCCAACCACATCGCGTATCAGGAGCACAGGCGTCTCCCGGAAGACGCGTTTGAAGCGGATCGACTCAAGTTCTGGTGGGGATATATGCCCGGTGAGACAGCCTATCCATGGGTCTTTCCGAACGACGACCGAGTCGCCAGGATCGGCTTCACCATGCCGATCGGCATCGACCTCGAAGATGTGTCCAACCGAGGGGACTACCCGCTGTTGAACCGGGACGACGATCGTATCCCCGACGGAAGTACGTACATTCGACGATTGCTCGAGCTCGAATATGGTGACGAGTACGACATCGAGGAGGAGTTCCCACTTGTCACCGGTCGTGGCAAGCGCGACGGCACCGAGACCTACGCGATTTCGTCAACGCGACCGATCGACTCGCCGGTCGGGGCAAACATCGCAATTGTCGGAGGAGCGATGGGGACGACGTCTGCGTTCCACGAGGGTGGATACCATGTTGCGACCAGGACCGGCTCCGTGGCTGGAGAGCTGGCCGCGAACGGTGAGTTACACGCCTATAACACAGCCTGGAAGGATGCCGTCGGAGACGAGATCTGCAGAAACATCGTGTTCGCAGATATCGTGAAGGACTACACGCCCGGACACTGGGATCGGGCGTTCACTGCAGCGAACAAGATGGTGGGCGACAGCGAGGAGGCGCTTCTTGAACGGATCTACAGTGCCGGTTGGTTTGCGACCCGCAGTTACCTCACGTATCGCTGGAAGAAATTTGGCTATCGTAACGCGAGATTCGTACAGCTTCGCGAGGACGAGTACACGTACTAGGGATGCTCCGCGACAACTTCGTCGCGCTCTCGTTCCTTGCCTTCGCTAGCATACTCGGTGGATTCATTGTACGGGGTGTCGGGCGATCGATGCTCGGCGGGCAGACGGGAGACCTGCTTGCTGCACCCTTCATCATCGGTGGGTTCGGGTTGATCCTCATCCTCACGGTCGCCTCCGTGCTGGCCTACCTCGGGATCGGGCCACTCGAGGACGTTCTCGGCAACAATAGTTAACCGAGTGAGTGAACTACTGGCGGATGCGTGCCTTCGATCACCGCCTCGAGGGTACCGACAACCGGTCCAGTGACAGGCGAGTAACCCGGGCACGCGATAGGCCCGGCACGTAGGGTTAGCCGGCTGACACGGTATACCGCCCGGGATGAAGCCGGACGTTCGTGTCGGGCTGCAGTTCTACAGCAAGCAGCGCCGCCACCGTTTTGATGGTCCGAGTACAAGAGGGTGATATGAGTAGTAACGCCGAGGTATCAGCCGACGATGTTCGCCTCGAGGTGACCGAACGTGCGGCCGAGGAGGTGCTCGACCTGCTCGAATCGAACGAGCAGTCTCCGGAGGAGGCTGGTCTCAGACTCTACGTCCAACAAGGCGGGTGTGCAGGCCTCTCCTACGGATTGCGCTTCGATGAAGAACCAGACGACGAGGATATCGTTCTTCGTCAACACGGCATTCAGATCTTCGTCGATCCCGCCAGTCACCAGTACGTCAAAGCGTCCACACTGGACTTCGAAGGGGGGCTGCAGGGAGAAGGGTTTATCGTCGACAACCCGAACGTCGTCAGCGAATGCGGCTGTGGTGAGAGTTTCCGCACCTAGTTTTCGACCTCGAACGCGACGGTCACCTCGGCTTGATACTCCCGACTTGGAGCAGAGGCGACCTCGACACCGTAGGAATCGACTTCGGCCCAGTGGATGTTCTCGACGGTTTGTTCGGCTCGATCGATCGCAGCATCGACCGCGTCGGTGAAGCTCTCCGAGCTGGTTCCGATGAGCGTGATTTTCTTGAATACCATATCCGTGAGTCCGTTCGCCAACTCAATAAAGGTGGGTCGTGCGGTCCCCAATTCACCCCCTCGACACCGCTTGACGAACCCTCGTTCCGATTCGTTCTTCGTTCTCAGCTACCCTCGTTCCGATATAGACGGCTCCAACGGCGAGTACGAGTCCAGCAAGGACATCGGAGATCCAATGCATCCCAAGGTACATAGTAGAGAAAATTACACTTCCGCCGTAGACTGTTGCAACGACCGTCCAAACGGGATAGATATGGCGAGTTCGCCAGGAGAATATTATGACCGTTGCAGCCATCGACGCATGCAATGACGGGAACACGTTGATTGGGACGTTGACGGTGCCGGTGATCTCCACGGCGTCTGGGTAGATGTCATACAGGATCGGTTGAGCGAACCCCCGACCGAGATTTCGCGGCCCGTAGACCGTGAAGATGACATACAACGTGATTCCAACGACATCGTTCACGATGTACGCCGCTAACAGCTCCTTGAGGTGGGTCAGCGATGGGAGACAAAAGTACGCCAAGGCCGGGAACGCGACGATGATGACGTACCCGAAGAGATACATAAACCCGAGATAGGCAGAGAGTTCCGGAAACTGGATCGCTTGGATGTAGCCGAATATACCCCCCTCGATGCTGAAAAAGAGACTTGTAAGGTTCAAATCCAGGAAATTGGTGAGTTGTTCGGCATAATCCTGTGTGAGCGCTCGGGTGAGTAGCACTGTCACCATCACACCGAGGTAGGGGATGATCGAACGAAACCGCGGTTTGATCTCGCCCAAGGCCACTCCTATCCGCTTCGGGCCCACCACTACCACGAGCAGGGCGAGCAGAAGGACTGCGGAAACCGACGCAGTGATGAGGACCTGCCCGATCAGCGACATGAGTGGCTCATCACCACCAGGTCACAAAAAGCCAGTCGCATTCCTGGCAGGACCTCATTCGGTTTCAACAACGATTGCCTCACGTTGGGAGTCATATTCGAATCCGATCTCCTCGAACAGGTCTCTGGCCGTTTCCGCCTCGACGAACCCCCCAGACCCGGGAAAAGCACCGAGGACACTTTCTCCTGACCACTCAAGCGAGTCGGCCTCGTACTTGGTACCAGCGAGTGGGCTCTCTGCAGGGCGGCCGAACCCCCGAAAGACGGTTGCCGCAACGTACGTGCGATCGACGAGTCGACCAATCAGTCGTCGCAATGCGGGGTCAGAACACGGCGCTCTCCTCGTATTGAACCCGACTAGGTAGTAATGTGAACTCTCACGGGACACCAGATCTACTCCATCGGTCTCGACGGGCGGAGTGGGCGTGTCATTCGGGACGTTAGCGAGGATATCGAGCTCACCATCGGCGATCATGTTGACCGCACCCTTGACCGTCGGTGGCCGAGATGGGACGACGAAGGTGAGTGACTCCAGTGCTGGGCTCGGGAGGGTTCCTGAACCGTCGAACGACAGATGATTAGGATATCGCTGGAGATCGAGCGTCTCGTTCGGTTCGATCTCCGATACCGTATACGGCCCTGAACCCACCGGTTCCAACTCAGGTTCCTGTAATACGGCTGGGATCCCATCATCAAGTCCGATCCGATCTGTCCAGATATGCTCGGGCAGCAGTGGAACCGTTAAAGCGCGCTGAGCGACTGATTGCGCGATATCATCGAAGACGAAATGAAGAAGTGTATCGCTGACAACCTCGATCGAATCGATCGGTATCGTTTTTCCCACGTATTGACCGGCTGGGATTGGCGTGTCTGTGGTGCCATCGGCGAGATCGCCGAAGAACCGGTACGTGAATGCCACATCATCAGCATCGAGATCGGTACCGTCGTGCCATGTCAGGTCCTCGTGGAGTGCAACGTCTGCCGTCGGTCCAGTACTCCCCTCATCCCAGCTGACTTCAACCGCAGACCATGGAATTGTAACACCGTTGAACGTCCGTATCAGCGGGTCATAGATCAAGTCGACAAGGGTGGTTTTTATCGGATGATGCCCAGCCAAGGGGTTTAGATCCCCGAGAACCTCACCGTTTAAGACGCCGAGGGTCAGGTGGTCAATCGGATCCGAGGCTGGTTCCTGGCCGAGGCTCAGCAGGTCATCCGCCGTCTCCAGGCCTGCAGGTCGTGTATCGCCTACTAGTGTACTGGCGACCGCCGTGAGTTCATCTGCGAGTCCCACCACTGACAGGGGAACATGCTCGGTTGCAAGCGCCTCCTGTAGTGCATGAAGTTGTTCACTGGATGAGTCTGGATCGTGATACGCCGCTTCGATGAAGGCATCAACCTCTGCATTCGAAAATCCGAATGGGTTGAGCCAGTCACCAGGTAATTCATCATACGCAGAATGTAGCATCGGTAAGAGCGCTGTCGGTTCATTTACGCGGGGTGATCTATCTATGAAAATATCAAAATCTTGCTCATAGAACACATCATCCGCCAAGAGTGGGCTGGCCCGCGGGGAGAACGAGGCATCGACACCAACCTCAGTCAGAGTCTCCGAGAGTTCCCTTGCAATCTCCGCGGCTACCGGATCCTCATCGCTCGGCAGCGCTTTGATATTGAGTGAGAGTTGATCCGTTTCGGGGTCGGAGCCGCCTCCAAAGCTACCGAGACAACCAGCTGTCGCCAGCAGACCTCCAGTTGCTCCACTCACCAATATCTGTCGGCGAGAGTACGTGCCGACACCTCGATTCATTGAGATGGAATTCGGCGACCCTAACCCATTACAGTTTGGAATCAGCGCCATACCAAGGCTGGACAATGGGTTTTCGAACCCGCACATGCCCGGATGGATCGCTTGGATGGTGCGATGGTTCTAGCGTGCTCCCGGACCCGTCTGCACTCCTGAAAGCGAACGTTTCTGTTGCGACTTACTCGAAGTGGCCGAGGATTCAGTGGCCATACACGACGCGATGGCGTAACGGGGGAATCCCTTCGATATCCACCGTCACCGTAGCTCCATCTGGAATCGGACCGACACCGGCGGTGGTACCCAATGCGATGATGTCCCCTTCCTCGAGTGTGACATACTGACTCAGATCGGCAAGGGTGGTCGGAAGATCGAATTCGTACTCATCGCGGCGACCCGATTGCTGAACCTCGCCATCGATCCGGAGTTGAATCGTGGCATCCTCAGCTACCGACGACGCTGGAACGATACCTGGCCCGACCGGTGCTGCACCATCAAACGCCTTTCCACGGACCCAATTGATCTCCTGGCGCTGATCATGGCGATTCGAGAGGTCATTGAGGCAGGTGAGTCCAGCGACGTAGTCCATAGCCGCATCCTCATCGACGTTGCGGGCCTGCGCACCGACGACTGCCGCAAGCTCTGCTTCATACTCGAGGGAACCGATCGCTCGTGGAACCCTGACAGTACCGCCGTGTGCCGCGAGGCTCGATGGAGGCTTCAGGAAGTATTCTGGCCGGTCTGGGACCTCTGCATCGTGTTCGGCCGCATGGGCCGCTACGTTCCTGGCGAGACAAACGACCTTGGTCGGTTCAGCAGGCGGTAACCACACGACCTCATCGAAGCGGAACGTATCGGCACCGACATCGACGACATCCCCAGTAACAACTCCCTCTCTGACATGTCCGCCAGGATCGAGTACGCGAACCTGCATGGAGTATCATTGCGGACGCTGACTTGAAAGCACTCCCGGTAGCTTGTAGACGGAACGCTTATAGAAGCCGTTGGGCAAGCCAAAGGTGCTGCCTGCTCCGTTGGTGTAGTCCGGCCAATCATTTCGGCCTTTCGAGCCGATGACCGGGG
>CAZXER010000009.1:0-56665 GCA_964639975.1 uncultured Halobacteriales archaeon
TGACGACGACGGTATCCTCCGGTGGCTCGCCGTCGCGCTCCTCCCAGAGCGTGTCCTCGGTGATGACCTCCTCGCCGTACTCCTCCTCGGCGACCTCGTAGCCCCAGTCGCGAAAGGCCCCCTCGGTGAACTTCATGATGTTGCCCTTGTGGACGAGGGTGACGAACGTTCGGTCGTGCTCGAGGGCGTAGTCGATCGCTCGACGGACGAGGCGCTTCGTTCCGAACTCGGTGATCGGTTTGATGCCGATGCCAGCGGGCCCGTCATAGATCGTACCCGTCTGGCCCATCTCGTCCTCGAGGAACGAGCGCACCCGCTCGACTTCCTCGGTGCCGGCTTCCCACTCCATCCCAGCGTAGACGTCTTCGGTGGCCTCGCGGAAGCACACCAGGTCCATCTTTCCGGGGTTCTTCATCGGCGAGGGCACGTTCGCGAGGTGGTACGTCGGACGGACGTTCGCGTACAGGTCGAGTGTCTTTCGCAGTGCGACGTTCAGGCTGCGGTATCCGGCCCCGACAGGCGTGGTGAGTGGTCCCTTCATCGCGATGCGATACTGCTCGAGTGCCTCGATCGTCTCGTCGGGAAGCAACTCGCCGTAGCGCGCCTCGGCATCGCTTCCGGCGTACACGCGCATCCACTGGGGATCTCGACCGGTCGCCGAGGCCGCCGCGGACAGCACCTCCATCGCCGCCGGGGTGACGTCCTTGCCGGTCCCGTCCCCGTAGATCACCGGGATGATCGGGTTGTCGGGTATCGACAGTGTCTCAGTCGACTCGTCGATCGTGACCCGTTCGCCACCGGCAGGTACCTCGATATGGTTGAACGCCATTGTTAGGTAGACCTCCGCCTAAAGCGGGTAAAAGCGCTGTCTTTCGTCGACGGTATCACCGCTTTCGCAGGGTTGATACCGGCGGCCCGAGCGGAATTCACCATGCAGGTGTTCGTCCATGGTGGGGCCGGTGGCGCTCCCCGCGAACCACTCGAGCGCCAGGGGGTCCTCGACGAGGCCGTCGAGGCGGGCCTCACGACCGATTCCCCGCAGGAGGCGGTCGTCGCGGCCGTCAATCGACTCGAGCGATCACCGCGGTTCAACGCCGGCCGGGGAAGTACCATCCAGACGGATGGGATCCATCGATGCGACGCCGGCGTGATGCGTAGCGATGGATCCATCGGGGCCGTCTGCAACGTGACGGGAATCCTCCATCCGGTCGATCTCGCCGTGGCCGTCAAAGAGGATACACCGCATATCCTATTGGGTCCCGAGGGAGCGATGGCCCTCGCTGAGCATCTCGGGATGGTGACCGACACGGACCTCGGGACCGAGCGCCTCAGGGAACGATTTACTGACGCCGAGGTACCTGACGACTTCGCCGGACAGCTCGACTTCGTCGCCGAGCGCTTCGACGCCGACGACGAGGACGCCGAGCGCGACACGGTTGGAGCGGTGGCCACCGATGGCGAAGAGCTGGCTGCAGCGACCTCGACGGGTGGTCGGTGGCTCGCCTTGCGAGCTCGCGTCGGCGACGTCCCTCAGGTGGGTTCGGGCTACTACTGCTCGGAGCTCGGCGCCGTGAGCACCACCGGCAATGGCGAAGCCATCGCCCAGACGACACTTGCCCGTCTCGTCGAGCGTCATATCGCCGCGGGAATGGATGCCCAGGAGGCCGTCTACGAGGCGATGGCGACGTTCGAGCGAGAGACGGGGGCCACGGCGGGTGTCATCGCGATCGATGCGGACGGCTCGATCGGGAGTGCATACAACTCATCGCGGATGCAGACGGCCGCGGGTCGACGCTAGCGAGACGTCGTCGGAAGTCCTTTGAGCCGTCTTGGTGAACAGGTAGCCATGGGAGAATCTGTGGACCTCGACGACGAGCGCTATGAGAAGCATCGCGAGGCGGGTGACATCCTCGCCCAGGTTCGCGAGGAGACCGTCGACATGATCGAACCGGGGGTGTCCCACCTCGAGGTGGCCGTCTTCGCCGAGGAGCGCACCCGCGAACTCGGCGGCGAGGTGGCCTTCCCGCTGAACATCAGTGTCGACGAGGTGGCCGCCCACGACACGCCCGATGCCGACGACGAGCGGACCTTCGGCGAGGAGATGATCAACATCGATCTCGGCGTTCACGTCGACGGCTGGCTCGCAGACACAGCGATCACCGTGGACTTCACGGGTAACGATGACCTCGTCGAGGCGAGTGCGGAGGCCGTCGAGGCGGCGATCGATGTCGTCGAACCCGGGGTACATACCGGTGATATCGGCGCGGCGATAGAGGAGACGATCGATGGCTACGGCTACAACCCGGTGGTCAACCTGACCGGCCATGGCCTCGGTCACTACGACCAGCACACGGGGCCGAACATCCCCAACAGAGCGGTCGAGCAAGGGGTCGAGCTCGAGGTCGGCCAGGTGGTCGCGATCGAGCCCTTCGCCACCGATGGCGGTGGCAAGGTCATGGAGGGCAGTCGAACGGAGATATTCGTCCTCGAACGCGAGGATGCACCCGTCCGCGATCGCACCGCTCGAGAGGCGTTCAAGCAGATCCAGGAGGAGTTCAAAACGCTCCCGTTCGCCATCCGATGGCTCGACGTCCGACGACCGGAGATGGCGCTGCGCAGGTTGCTCCAACACGACGTCATCGACAGCTACCCGGTCCTCAAGGAGGACGATGGCTGTCTCGTGAGCCAGCGCGAGCATACCATCATCGTCACCGAGGACGGGGCCGAGGTCACCACCCGCGGTGACTGATCGACCGCCGTCGTTTTGTCAGTCGCCGTCGAGACGGAGGTATGGAGCGGCTGTTCGCGCCCTGGCGCATCGACTGGGTCAGGCGAGAGGACCCCTACGAGTCATCCGATGAGTGCATCTTCTGTGCCTTCTGTGCACTCGAGGACGACCGCGAACACCTCGTGGTCGCTCGAAGCGAGTCGGCCTACGTCCTGTTGAACAACGCCCCCTACAATCCCGGTCACGTGATGGTCATCCCACACCAGCACACCGGCCGGTTCCAGGCGCTCGAGGACGACGCCCTTCGGGCAATGGAGCGCTTCACCCAGCGGACCCTCGAGGCCCTTGAGTGGGCCTTCGAGCCCGACGGCTTCAACACCGGTTGCAACCTCGGCACCGCAGCCGCGGGCGGGTCAATCGGCGATCATCTCCATCGCCACATCGTCCCGCGCTGGGCAGGCGACACGAACTTCATGCCAGTGCTCGACGAGACGAAGGTGATCGTGCAGGCGCTCGAGGAGACCTACGAAGAGCTGCACGAGGCGTTCGCGAGCCTCGATGGAGCGGAGAGGACGGATCCATCCACGGCTGTGCAGCTGCGATAAGGTTAGATACCGAGGTGCCCAACGTCCTCCGAACCGATGTCACGCGAGCGCACCCTTCGCTACCTGGGGATCGTCATCCTCGGGGGCAACGTCCTCTTGCTACTGGCGAAGGGCCTCGTGTTCTATCAGAGCGGGAGCCTCGCGGTCGGATCCGAGGCGGTCAACAGCCTCACCGACGTGGGCTACAGCCTGCTGATCGTCGGAGGGTTGTACCTGACCGCCCGTCCGCCCGATTACGACCATCCTCACGGGCACGAGCGCATCGAACCGTTCGTCTCGCTCGTGGTGGTCCTGGCGCTCGTCATCGCCGGCGTCGTCATCCTCTGGGGTGGCGTCACCGCCATCATATCCGGTGAGGTGACGGTCGCGACTGGCCCGTGGGCCGTCGCGGTCCTGGCCGCCTCGGCGGCGGTCAAGTACCTGCTGTACCGCTACGCGATCGGGGTCGCCGATCGGGTCAACGCACCCTCCGCGCACGCCGTCGCCATCGACAACCGCAACGACGTCCTCACCGCCGGTGCGGCCCTCGTCGGCGTCGCCGGTGCCCAGGCCGGGGTCGATATCCTCGATCCGGCCGCAGCCATTCTCGTCGCCCTCGTGATCATCTACAGCGGTATCATGCTCGGCCGTCGGAACATCAACTATCTGATAGGCGCCGCTCCTTCCACACAGCTGCGAGATCGGATCATCGACGTGGCACTCGAGCAAGATGGCGTCGAGGGCGTCCACGACGTCCTCGCCCATTACGTCGGCCCGGAGGTCGATGTCAGCCTCCACATCGAGGTCGAGGAGGACCTGACACTCGCGGAGGGCCACCGGATCGAGGTCGACGTCATCGAGGCGATCGAGGCCTTCTCGGAGGTCGACGACGTGTTCGTCCATCTCGATCCAAAGGATCTCGACGAGTGGAAATCGGGGACCTACGTCGTCGACTCCGATTGACGGCTTCGTCAGTCGTCGGCCGGGATGCGCCGTTGGGGTTGCTCTTCGACCGGACGGGCGATGGCGTAGGTCGACTCCGCATCGGTGATCGCCACCTCGAGGCGGTCACCCGGCGTGAGCGCAGGCGCCTCCGGAACGACGATCAGATGATAGGCGTCGTCTCGACACTTGACTGACTCCCCGGTACCGGGCTCGACGACGAGCACCGACCGGACCGTCCCGACGAGTGCCTCGTGCACGGCGTCGAGCATCTCGTGCTTGCGAGCGGTCATTTCCTTCGAGCGCTCCTTCTTGATCGACCCGCCAAGGCCATGCAACGCGGCTGCGTCCGTGCCGGGACGCTTCGAGAACCGGGTGATATTGACCCGCTCTGGCCGGACCCGTTCCATGAGCTCGAGGCTTGCCTCGAAGTCCTCGGCCGTCTCGGTCGGGTAGCCGACGATGAAGTCCGTCGAGAGGGTCCACTCATCGAGGGCGGCATCGAAGGTTTCGACCACCTCGATGAACTCCTCGACGCGATGCTGGCGACGCATATCGGCCAGTACCGCGTCCGATCCGCTCTGGACGGGGGCGTGGATGAAGTTGTAGAGCTCGTCGTTGGCGGCGAAGACCTCGACCAGCTCGTCCCTGATGAGGTACAGTCCCTTCGGGTTCGCCATCCCGAGGCGGATCCGAAACTCCCCCGGGAGATCGCTGATTCGTTGGAGCAACGCTGGGAGCCACTGTTCGCCCCGGTCGAAGCCATAGACCCCGGTATCCTGTCCGGTGATGCGCAGCTCGACCGCGCCGGCCTCGACGAGGCGTCGGGCTCGCTCGACGTTCTCCTCGATCGGCGGGCTCTCGATGTACCCCGTCGCCTCCTTGGTGATACAGTACGAGCAGTCGCTCGTACACCCCCGGGCGATGGGGAGGATCCCGATCTTCCCCTCCATGAGGACGTCGTCACCCGGCGTTTCCGGTGTGGGACACTCGCCGTTGAGGACCGCATCGGGGACCTCGTCCCACCCGACCACGCGAGCATCGATCCCAGCCTCGGTGAGACGATCCGGTTGCGCAAGGGCCAGACACCCGGTCACGATGAGATCAGCCACGGCTGAGTCGAGCTCGCGGGCTCTCCGAACCATGTTGTCCTCGGTCGTCTCCGTCACCGTACACGTGTTCAAGATGGCCACATCGGCCTGCTGGGGATCGTCCACCGGTCGGTGACCTCTGTCGCGAAGGGCACGCTCGATGCGCAGCCCCTCGCCTCGGTTGGCCGTGCAGCCGTAGGTCTCCAACAGGTATCGGGCCATTCAGTTGTCCACGTCGAGGGGGCGACTCGGCAAAAACCCCGCGGGAGGTGACCCTGTCGCTACAATCGACACCTTTTCACTGAACTGGGCCACCTGCGTGGATATGGTCCTTCCAGCGGGGTTCGAGCTCCCGCCGTTGGTCTATCTGGTCCCTCTCCTCGTCGTTATCCTCGCCTCAGGCTGGGTGCTGTGGCGGCGTCGCCCGCCTGTCACGGACCAGGTGGTCCTTGCCATCGTTCCGTGGATGGTCGCCGGTTCTGCGGCCCATGCGCTGTATATCGTCGACGCGGTCCCGTCCATCATCGAACCGTTCGTTGGTACGCCGTCGGTGTACCTCACCATCGCCGCCCTCGTCGGTGTCGTCTGGGCCATTGCCGAGGCGTTCGCAGCCGAGGGACGCACCAGAGAGCCTGCGGTGTACCTCCTCGCCGTGGGTATCGTCGCCGCTGTTGGCGGACTCGCTGGGGTCCTCTGGTGGGGGCTCTCCGAGGAGCTTCGCCTGTTCTGGCCGAGTGTCGGGCTCCTGGCTGCGGTCGTGTTGACAGTGTTCGCCTGGTTCGTACTCGATCGGTTCTTCCCGAAGACGGCGGCACTCGCAGGCCTGACCGGTCTCGTCGTCCTCTTCGGACATGCGCTCGATGGACTTTCGACGGCGATCGGCATCGACATCCTCAAGGGCGTCGAGCGCTCCCCGATCGCCGATACGATCATCTCGATCGGATCGACCCTTCCGACGAGCGATCTCATCGGTGACACCTGGCTCTTCGTGCTCGTCAAGGTCGCCGTTCCCCTCGCGGTCCTCGTTCTCTTCCGGGAGTACCTCGACGAGGAACCGTCACAGGCACGGGTGCTGCTGGCCGTGATCGCGGCTGTCGGGCTGGGTCCCGGCGTCTACAACCTCCTGTTGTTCGCGCTCCCGGCGTAGGGGCGGCTTTTTGTCGGTACGCGTTGGCGAGTCTGCTATGGCCAAGCAACCCCACCTGCTCATCGATTCGGCGGATGTGCACGATATCGCCCTCCTGCCGGGCGACCCAGACCGGGTGGCCCGCATCGCACGGCACTGCGACAGCAGTGAACACGTCGCCAGCAACCGCGAGTACACGGTCGTCAACGCGACGATCGATGACCGCTCGATCACGATCTGTTCGACGGGGGTCGGAGCGCCCTCCGCAGCGATCGCCGTCGAGGAGCTCCTCAACTGTGGTGTCGAGACGTTGCTCCGCGTCGGCACCTGCGGGGCCCTCCAGTCGGGAATCAAGATCGGGGAACACATCATCGCCACCGCTGCCGCCAAGGACGAGGGAACCACCAAGCGGTACGAGTCGGAGACCATCCCCGCCGTGGCATCACACCACGTTGTCGAGGCACTCGTGAACAGCGCAGCGCGTGGCGATCATCCCTATCGCCTGGGAGCCATCGTCACCGACGATGCGTTCTACGCCGAGACCGAGGACTACGTCACGGCGTGGGAGTCGGCGAACCTGCAGGCGATCGAGATGGAGGCTGCTGCGGTGTTCATGCTGGCACGACGACGTGGTGCGAACGCCGGGGCGATCTGCACGGTCGACGGCAATCTCGTCGAGGGGACGCAGAAGGGTGAGACCGACGAGGTCGAGCTGCCAGAGGGGACCGACGAGGGGATCGATGTGGCGATCGACGTGGCGCTCGACGCCGTGCACTCGTTGTAATCGGCGGTAGGCGTATAGGACACCCCCTCCTCATTCCCACAAATGCCATCCATCGTCATCGAGTTCCTCCTCGGTCTCTACCTCGGGTTGCTCACCGGTATCGTCCCGGCGATCGTGGCCGGCGGACTCGGCTTCGCGTTCAAGTATATCACCGGCGTGACCCTCCCCGGCCTCGGGGTGGTTGTCCTGGCAGTTGCCATCGCCGGGGTGAACGGCGGCTTGCTCGGCCTCATCGATCCCTCGATCACCTCCTCGCCCCGACTGATGGTCGCCCTCGTCGTCATCATGATGCTGTCGCTGTATGCGCACGCGCAGGGAGACAAACTCGGAAGCACGCTCCCGAGGCGGTTCTCGCTTCGGGAACTCGGGACGCGCACCCTCTCAGGCGAGGTGATCTTCAATGTCGGAGGCATCGGCCACGTCGAGATCACGCCAGTCGGTGAGGTCAAGGATATCGAGGGGTATCCGCCCCTCTCGAGCGAACTCCGTACCGATCTGTCCAGGAGCACCTGGGAGTTCTCTGCCGATCTCCCGATCGAGGAACTCGAACGGCGCCTCGAGTCACGGTTGCGGGCGGAGTACGACTTCACGGAGGTCGATGTCGAGATCGACTCAGAGGGTCGCGCCCGTATCGCCGCAGCTCCCCCGCTTGGCTCGCTCTCTCGACGCGTCCCGGAGGGCCAACGAGCGGTCTCGATTAGCGCACTCATCCCGACGGGGGTCGCTCGTGGAGAACGGGTTGAGCTGCGCTTTCCAGATCGGGTGATCGAGGGGACCGTGTTGAGTGCTAAATCGGATCCCGCTGCGCCCACTCCGATACGCACGGACGGGGGTGCCGAGACCGTGGTGATTCCTGAAGCCTCGACGGCACCCCAGACGACAGGCGGTGAGGGTCGGATCACGGTGACGGTGCCGGTTGAGGCTGCTCGCTTTATCGTCCAGCAGTCCCGGGCGCGGGTCGTCGTCCTCCCCCGCGGTCTCGGTCTCGAGTTCACCGCTGTGCAGCAGCTGCGGGAGGCTGGCAACCGGTTCAGGCGTCTCGAAGCAACGGCTGCGGTCGAGCAACTGACCATCGAAGCCCTTGAGACAGCGACCGCAGCGACCGTCCTTGCAATTAAGCGACAGAGTCGCACCATCGATGGATCTCGGGACTGGTCGATCCATCCAGATGATGCAGTGACCTTCCAGTTGGGAGACGAGTTCATCGTGATGGGACCCGAGGCTGCTATCGCCGAGGTGGAGGAGCTCATCACATGATCCCGCTTGTGACCCTCGAGGAAGCCCTCGGACACGGGGTTCGCCTCGGTGGGCTGGTCGTGCTGGCCGGCTCGATTGCGTTCGTCGCCGCCTTCGTGTACCGGTGGTACCTCCACGAGGAGCTCCCCCAGGGCATCGGCATCCTCGTGGGCGCCGCAGCGATCGCGCTCGTGTTGAACACGACGGCGAGCCTCGGCCAGTCGATCGGTGGGACGACGGCGTTGTTGGATGCCCAGACGGCTGGGTTCGCCATATTGGCGTTCGTCCTCGGTGGCTTCACGAGCGAGCTCGGTCGCTACCTCGGCGATCGAGCCGGTGATCGACTCGCCCCTGGCTGGGTGCTCGGTGGGATCGATACCGAGGTCACCTCGTTCATCAAGGGTGGTGGCCGGACCATCCGGCTGACCCTTCCCGAGACCATCGAAGATATCGACGGGTACGACCCGGTCAGAGCGGACATCAAACAGGAACTGGCTGGCGAGACGATGACGTTCCCCGGACGACTCTCGTACGAGGAGCTCAACGAGGCGTTCGTCTCACGGCTGCAACACGAGATGGGGATCGGGAAGGTCGATGTCGAGTTCGCCGAGACCGGCGACGTCGAGTACCTGGCTCTCGGCCGTGGTGAAGCCGGACTCGGTCACACGCTCCCGCCTGGCCAGGTCGCGATACCGATCAGAGCCGATCCGGCTCATAGCGCCAGTCCGGGCGACCAAGTCCGAGTCTGGCGGACCGAGCCTGAATCCGAACGGTTGCTCACTGGGGAGATCCGAGGTATCGCGGGCGATGTCGTGACGATCGCGGTGGATGAGCACCAGGCTACTCGGCTGGATGCGGAGTCGGATTACCGGCTCGTGACCCTCCCTCGACGGGTACAGGCCGACCGCGAGTTCGCGACGATCCTCCGACGAGCGAACGAGAGCGTGGTCGAAGCCAGCGTCACATCGAGTGGGACAGTTATCGGTCAGCCACCGAGCGAGTTTGGGGTCAAGGCGCTGGTTATCGAGACGGGCGCGGGTGAGACGCTCGCACCGCCTCCGCGCGGTCGATCCCTGGAAGCTGGAGATGACGTCATCGCAATGGGCCGACCGGATCTCTTGCGGCGGTTCGAGGCAGCGGCGCAAGGTACTTCCCCCTAGCTGGCCGAACCAATCGCACATGGAATGGCGGCTGTTCGCTGATATCGCTGAGACTGCTGGCGCGCATACGATCGAAATAGAGGACGTCGACGCCCAGACAGTCGATGATGCGCTTGCGGCACTTATTGAGGAGCATCCAGCGCTCGAGGAGGCGGTGTTGGACGACGGGACGCTCGCCGACCACCTGACGATACTCAAGAACGGGCAGAACGTGGCTGGCGACGGTGACGGCCTCGATACCCCCGTCGACACCGGCGACGAGCTGGCGCTGTTCCCACCGATCAGCGGCGGCTGATCATCATCCGTCCTCGAAGGTGGAGGCGAAGTCGACGGTCCCCGTGAGATCGGCCGCCATGACCACCTCGGCACTCTCGGCGACATCGGCCCGACACAGCGCGGCATCGCTGACGTACAGCGGGCGATCGGGGACGGCGATGCGGATTCGATCGGCACCGATCTCACCAGCGTCGCTCGCCACTGCATCCAGCAATACGGCAGCGGCGCCAGTGTCGTTCCAGGTCGCTGCACCGTACTCGGCGATAGTCTCGGTATCGCCCTCATCTGGTTCGTGCTCGAACACACGAGAGCGATAGGTCATCGCCTGGACACCCCGGTCGGTCGTGATCGCGATCGTGGTCGTCTCGTCAGCGGCTCGCTCGAGGAGCGCCGGCGTGAGCTCTGAGAGGGCCCATGATTCGTCCAGCGAGAGGCCGAGCCCTCCCATGACGTGAGCTCCCTCGTTGCCATGGAACGCCCGCCAGGCGGTGGCTGGGTCGTTCGTGACCGTTGCATCCGGTGGTGCTGGGAGCCACGGACGGTCCGTGTGGTCGAGATGGGTCGTTGCTACCGCGTCCGTCCCAACCGCGGGGTGGACCCATCGGAACGTGCCAGCTGGCCGGTAGCCACTCGCGCGAGACTGTCCGAGTCCGGCCTCGTTCCACGCATGGACGAGCGCCCTGACGACTGTCGCCCCTTGCTGGGCTGCCCACGAGAACAACTCGGCGGTGAGCTGCTGGCTGAGACCCTGGCCGCGATAGTCAGGATGCACCCGGAGCCCCTGTCCCCAGGCCTCCTCGTCGGTCAGCAACACCGCCTGGGCGATGGCGACAGCCTGCCCCTCGTGTTCGACGACGAGGGTGTGTTTGGGACGAGCACCGGATTCGAGCCAGCGAGGATACACTCGCCCGAGGTAGTCCTGGCCCTCGCGATCGGGCCAGGTGTCCGCCGTGATTTCCTTGATGTCGTCGTGGTCATCGACACGGGCCTCTCTGACCTGGCCCACGGTCGCTACGTCCATGGTGTCGAACGCTGGGTGAGCTCGCCCGCGATGGAGGTTCCCATCGTCGCCTCGACGTCATCCCGGTTGGCAAGCGCCCACATGAGCTTGACGAGCGCCGTCTCTGGCAGCGTATCGCCGGCTTCGATGACGCCGGCGTCGAGGAGGTCTCGCCCGGTGTCGTACACCCGGTCGCAGACGCGTCCCTCCAGACACTGGCTGGTCATGACGACCGTCGTGCCGTCCTCGACGAGCGACTCGACTGCCGGGATATGATCGGTGTGGATATGCCCGAGACCGGTCCCTTCGATGATGACGCCCTCCTTGCCCTCGAGCCAGTCGTAGATCGTCGGATCGAGCCCGGGAGCGACCTTGATGAGCTCGACCGCAGGTTCGAGGTCGACCGCCAGCGATGGATTCACTGAGCCCCGCTCGGGCAGCTCGCGACGGAAGGTGACCGAGCCGTCGTCGTAGTCCACGAACCCGACGGGGAAGTTCCCGATCGTCTCGAAGGCATCGCGCCGGCTCGTGTGGTTCTTGCGAACCCGGGTGCCTCGATGGATGGCGCAGCGATCATCGCTCTCCGTCGCGTGCATGCAGACGAACACACCGGCGACGTCGGCCTTCGCCGCCTCGACCGAACAGACCGCGTTCATGACGTTGTCACTCGAGGGTCGATCCGCCGAGCGTTGACTGCCGGTCAGCACGATCGGCACCGGGGTGTCGACCATGAACGAGAGGGCCGCAGCCGTGTGTTGCATCGTGTCCGTCCCGTGCATCACGACGATCCCATCGACCCCGCGTTCGATCTCGTCGTAGACCGTCCTGGCGAGGTCCTGCCAGACATCGGGTGACATGTTCTCACTCAGTACGTTCGCCACCACGTGGCCCCGGTAGTTCGCCAATCCGGCGAGCTCTGGGACCGCCCTGAGGACGTCGTCGGCGTCGAACTGGGCCGAGACGGCGCCGGTGCGATAGTCGACCGTGGAGGCGATGGTCCCGCCGGTGCTGATGAGCGCGATCTCGGGCAACGAGTCGTCGAACGTCACCTCGGTTGTCGAGTCCGCTGGCGAGCGGTCCATCTCGGCCGAGCCAGATTCGAGCACCTCCACATCGGCCCCGTCGCGGTCGATCCCGACATTGTACCCGTCATCACCCTTGATGACGAGGTGGTCCTCGGTGGTCGAGGGCATCACGAGCCCCTCGTGTTCGACCACCTCCGTCGTCACTCGGACGCGGTCCCCTGGTTGCATTGGGCCCATCTACGGGGCGGGACCCTTCAAGCCAACCGGTTCAGGTCTCGGCGTCGAGCTCCCAGCCAGCATCGGTCTCCTCGACCAATCCGGCACCCTCGAGCTGATCCACACACCGTTTGACCGCCTGATTGGGGACCGAGAAGTGATGCGCCATGTCGTCGATGGTCGCGGCCTCCTCTCTGAGCAGTTCGATGATGTCGAGTCCCAGACGAGCGCCATCGTTCTCGAAGAGCTCACCAAGCAACTCCTGATAGCGCCGATTCAACTCGCCGTGGAGGAACCGTTGGGCGCAGGATAGCTCGGCGGCGAGCTCCTCGAGGTCGTTGAGCTCGTCGATGCGTTCCAGCGGATCGTCAGCAGTGGTGTCGATGTCCGTGTGCAGCTCGATCCGCTCGAAGCTGTGGGAGTCGATCGATTCGGCTGGGAGGTACCCGTTTGTGGTACCGAACTCGTGGGGGGCGATCGTGATCTCGAGGCGCTGAGAATGGATGATGGAGAAGTACTTGCGTCGATCGTCGGCGTTGCGGTACTCGATCAGACCGGCCTCCTCGAGACGCTGGAGGTGATCGATGACGGCTTTCGGGCTGACCCCGGTCACCTCGCTGATCTCGGTGACGTAACATGGCTTTTGGGCCAGGAGCGAGAGGATCCGCCGCCTCGTGTCGTTCCCGAGGAGGTCCAACAGCTCGGCGGATTCCATGGGAGTTGGTAATGCGTCGGTATGGAAAAGCGTGTCTTCCGCTCTGTGATACTCTGGGCGATAGCTTTTTGCCACCCCATTCTCCATGTTACCATGCCGCATGTTCGAGGCCTTTTCAGACAGCTACTACATCGGTCGATTATACGTGACACCGGCCGACGAGGATCCCCCGCGCATGCAGGAGATCCAGGTGCATCAGATCAACGATGAACTCCGTGGAGATCAGGACGAGCTCGTCGCCCTCGATCGACCGCTCGTGATGAAACTCGGTAACCGACACTTTCCGGTACACGCCGACGAGGAGGTCCCGGTGGACACGCTCGTCCTCCCGGAAGCCCTGCTGCAAGAGACGCCCGTCGAGAACCCCCCGGAGGTCTGTGGGGTCCTGTTGGCGACGGGCGAACGAGCCGATCAGCTGCTGTGGTTATCGGGACAGCGAACCGGTGGCCTCCGTACTTAAGACCGCGGCGGTGTGACCCTCCAGTATCGATGCTCGATTCGCTGCTCGGTCGGGCCGAACTCAAAGACGAGATCGAGGACCTCGAGTCCCAGCTGGCGGCGTTGGAATCGGAGCTCGACTCGCTCGAGTCGGAGCTCGCCGCGACCGATCGACGACGCAAGGAGGCGATCCGGGATGCTCAGGTCGCCCAGGAGGAGCGCAACACACTCGAGGACCGCATCGAGCAGCTCACGGACGAGCTCGACCGGGCCCGTGATTCGACCGAGGTAACCCTACGGGGGCGAGATCGGTACGGACGCACCCGGATGCGGTCCCTGTTCGAGACCCTCTCGAGCGTCGAGACTCCAGCGGAAGGCGCCTATACGGCGATGCTCCCCGATGGGGATTCGGCGGCCGTTCGAGAGCACTTCGGCGACCGGAGCGCGCTCGTCATGCAGGCGGCGCCCTGTCTGTGTCTCTTCGACCGCGATGGCGTGATCGAGTTGGCGCTCGAACCGCCGGTCCATCCCGACGCGTTCGAACGGTGGGATACCCACTTCCACCTCGATCCGACCTGGTTCCTCCCCACTGGGGCCTTCTCCTTCGCGGTCGTCCGCAGCGATCTCTTCGCGATCGGGCGCTATGACGGTGAATCGCTGGCCTACATCGATGGCTTCGAGAGCGACGTGATGGGGCGCCACTCCAAGGGCGGGTTCTCACAGGCACGCTTCGAGCGACGTCGTGAGGAGCAGATCGAACGACACCTCAAAGAGTCGCGAGACCGCCTCGCGCAAACGGAGCTCGCCGACAGGGTCGTGCTGGCCGGCTCGCAGGATGCGCTCGACCGACTCGATGTCGAGGCGGACATGCGGGTCCCGGTCGATGCCTCGGGGCCGCCACGGGATGCGCTCGATCAAGCCTTCGACGAGGTCTGGACGACCACCGTCCACCGGCTGTGACGCGAGCAAGCTCCGGCGAGTATACGTACCCGGACCACACAGTCGGGGGTATGCGCGTGGCAGTGCTTGCCCACGAGAAGTTCCCCGATCGGGCCAAGACGGCCATCGGTATCCTCCGCTACGGGGACTACGAGGTCGTCGCCGTCCTCGATCGGGCGAACGCGGGCGACCGGGTCAGGGACTACATCCCGGACGTCCAGGACGCCCCGATCGTCGACTCGATGGCCGAGGTTGACGACATCGACGCGTTGCTCATCGGGATCGCACCGATCGGCGGCGGCTTCGATCCATCGTGGCGAGCCGATGTCAGGTCGGCCATCGAGCGTGGCGCCGATGTCATCGCTGGCTTGCATTACTTCCTCAGCGAGGACGAGGAGTTCGCGACCCTCGCCGCGGAACACGACGTCGAGCTCCGGGACGTGCGACGACCACCCGACGATATCTCCGTCAGCGAGGGGATCGCCCGCGACCTCGACGCCCACATCGTCGAGACGGTCGGGACGGACTGCTCGGTCGGCAAGATGACGGTGACGATGGAGCTGGTAGAGGCACTCCAGGCCGCCGGTGTCGATGCCTGTGCGATCCCGACCGGCCAAACCGGCATCATGATCGAGGGGTGGGGGATCGCCGTCGACCGGACCATCAGCGACTTCACCGCCGGGGCGACCGAGCGCATGCTCAAAGCGAAGGCTGACGAGCATGATGTCCTCGTCGTCGAGGGCCAGGGGAGCATCACCCATCCCGCATACTCGGCCGTGACCCTGGCGCTCCTACACGGGGCGATGCCAGATCAGCTGGTGCTGTGTCACGAGGCCGGTCGAGAGGTCGTCCACGGCTACGAGGACTTCCCATTGTTGTCGATCGAGGCGGCGGCCGAGCTGTATGAGACCGTCGCCGAGCCCGTTGCGCCGACCAGCGTGGCTGGCGTCGCGTTGAACACCCGTTCACTCGATGAGACGGCGGCCTATCGGGCGGTCGAGACCGTCTCGGGCCGGCTGGAGCTCCCCTGTGTCGACCCTATCAGGCACGATATCGAGGCGCTGGCCAGCGAGGTAGTGCCATGAGTCTCTCCCTCTCATTCGAACGGTTTGACCTCCCACTCGATCGACCATTCACCATCGCGAGGGGGTCCCATACCGAGACGGCCGTCGTCATCGTCACGATAACCGATGAGAATGACCTTGAGGGGGTTGGGGGTGCTGGTCCCTCGCAGCATTACGGCGATACCGCCGACACGGTCGAGGCCATCCTGCCAGCTCTCATCGAGGTGGTCGAGCAGTACGAGACCCCGGAACCCGTCGTTGCCATCGAGGAGGCGCTCAAAGAGACCGTCAGAGGCAATCCGGCCGCCAGAGCAGCCGTCTCGATCGCGTTGCACGACCTCGTTGCCAAGCGTCAGGGAGTTGCCCTCCATCGCTACTGGGGCCTCGAGAGCGAGGCGGTTGATACCTCCTTCACCATCGGCATCGATGCTCCGGAGGAGATGGCTGAGAACGCCGCAGAGGCCGTCGAGGCGGGCTACGATATCCTCAAGCTCAAGCTCGGCACCGAGCACGATCTGGCCATCATTGAGGCCGTCAGGGAGGTGGCCCCCGATGCCACGATTCGGGTCGATGCCAACGAGGCCTGGGGGCCGAAGGAGGCGGTTTCGCACTGTGCGTATCTCGCCGAACACGACGTCGAGTTCGTCGAACAGCCGGTACCCGCAGAACATCCCGAGGCGCTCGCCTACGTGGGCGAACACGTGCCGCTTCCGATCGCTGCCGACGAGAGCTGTGTCACTCTCGAGGATATCCCCCGTATCGCCGATGCCGTCCAGATCGCGAACCTCAAACTCATGAAGTGTGGCGGGCTCGTCGAGGCCCGACGGATGATCCATGCCGCCCGCGCGTCCGGCCTCGAGGTGATGCTCGGGTGCATGATCGAGAGCAACGCCTCGATCGCCGCCGGGGCCCAACTCGCCCCGTTGCTGGATTATGCGGACCTCGATGGGTCTCTGTTGCTTGCAGATGATCCCTTCGATGGGCCCGTGAACGTTGGTGGGGAGATCGACCTCGATCCAGCGGTCGCTGGAACCGGTGCCGTTCGGACTGACTGACGGTGATCTCGTGAGTACTCACGTCGGTGCAAGGTGGGACTAGATTCTGTTACCGAGTACCAATAGCACACCGCTCAAGATCATCGCGGAGCCGATCGCCCAGACGACGCCTGAAAGCAGGTCACCATACAGGGTAAACCCGAGCAGACCGCCCATCGCCGTACCCCCACCTACGATCGCACCTTTCCGGGCCTGACGATAGAGGTCCTCCATGGCGTGCTCAGTTGAAGTGTGGATGCTCGCTGAGGTGTCGGGGGAGATATCGCGGTCGGCGAGGGAGCCCCTCGAGATCGGCCGCGAGCGTCGACACGAGCGACTCCAGCGTCATATCGACCTCCTCGTCCTCTGCACGGACGTTCACGCCGATCGTGTCGCCCTCGATCTCGCGGTCGCCGACGACGACGTAGTAGGGGACCCAGTCCGTCTCGGCGGTGGCGATGCGCTTGCCGACCGATTCGTCGCGATCGTCGATATCGGCGCGAATATCGCTCGACTCGAGGCGGTCGACCATCTCCTCGCAGGCCTCGCCGTGCAGATCGGGCCTGACGGGGACGAACCTGACCTGTGTCGGCGAGAGCCAGGTGGGCAGTTGGGGCGGATCGGCCCGGGCGGCATCCTCGAGGACGGCCGCGAAGACCCGCTCGATGCCTCCCGAGGGCGAGTAGTGCAAGATCGTCGGGTTGTGCTCGGAGCCATCCTCGACGTACTCGATGTCGAAGCGCTCGGCGCTCTCGACGTCGATCTGGACGGTCGAGCACTCGAACGGCCGCCCCGTCCCGTCCATCGCCGCGAAGTCGATCTTGGCCACCCAGTAGCGATGTCCCCGCTCGGGGATCATCTCGATGAGCACCGGTGTGTCGAGGTCCTCGACGACCCCGTCGATCCACTCCCGGTGGGCCTCGTGGAAGTCCTCGGTCATCCGGAATATCGGGGCGTACTCGACGGACAGGTCGTCGCTGATGCGAAGCGCGAGCTCGGCCTGGCGTTCGAACTCGTCCAGCGCGTGCTCGACGTCCTTTGTCGCGGTGTGCATATCGGGCATCGTGAATGCACGCAGCCGTCGCAGGCCGGAGACCTCCCCGCGCTGCTCGCGTCTGAACGAGTACGTGCTCATCTCGTAGATGCGTAGAGGCAGGTCGTTCGATGAGATGTGCATGTCGCGCATGATGGAGAACTGGCCGAAACAGGCGGCAAATCGCAGCATCATCTTGCGGTCGCCGCTGTCGAATCGGTACTGCCGTTCCCCGAACTTGTCGGCGTGCTCGCTGATCGCCCGCGCGCCGAGGTCGTACATGATCGGCGTCTCGACTGGCATGCCACCGTACTCGACGACGCGATCCGAGACGTACTCCATCAGCTGGTCGCGCGAGAGCTTGCCCTTGGGATACCATCTGAGGTTACCGACGTCGCTGAGGTCGTCGTACCCGACGAGCTCCTTCTCTCGCATGAGTTCGACGTGCGGTGGCGCCTCGCCCCCTCCGGCGTCGCCCTCGACCTCGTCTTCGATGAGCGCCTGCATGCGCTCGTCGACGTCATCGGTGACACCCTTCGGGTCCGCTCGAGTCCCATCGGGGAAGGCCACCTCGAAGGTGCTGGGCAGGTCAACCTCCTCGACCTCGTCCGCTTCATCCAGGTGGGCGTCGACGTGCCTGGAGAGCTCTGAGAGGGGGTGGCCCTTGCAGCTGACCTCGAAGGACTTGTACCAGCCAAAGGGCGCTCTGAGCACCTCGTGATCCGTCTCGAGCTCGGCTTCGAGGCCGACGAAGACGTCCGTGGCGACCTCGGGTGGAGCGAGGTCCTCGCTCAGGTGCGCATAGGGGTAGATGACGACGCGGCTGGTCTGGAGCTGGCCGGTGACATCGCGGATCTCGGTCGCTGCATTGGCGATGACCGCCTCGGTGTCGTCGCCGTCGTCCGACTCCACCGAGATGAACGTCACGACACAGTCCTCCATGCGCCCGTCGAGTGGGACCCCCTCGTGCTCGGCGAGGTCACCGATCTCCTCTGTGACCTCGAATTCGAGGTGGTCCGAGTGGATGAACAGCAAACGCATACGCTACGGAAGCCGACGGCTCGTAAAAAGGGTGCCGAAGGTCTCGATGTCAGCAGGGGGTCGAAATCGTTTTGACCGATGGTGCACCACACACGGTATGCCCGAAGAGTTCCGGACGGGATACGACCCGTCCCTGGGAAACAAATTCGTTTTCGTCACTGGCGGCGTGATGTCCGGTCTCGGCAAGGGGATTACCTCCGCGAGCATCGGTCGGCTGCTCACGAACGCCGGCTTCGACGTCACCGCGGTCAAGATCGATCCGTACCTCAACGTCGACGCTGGCACGATGAACCCGTTCCAACACGGGGAGGTCTACGTGCTCAAAGACGGGGCGGAGGTCGATCTCGATCTCGGCAACTACGAGCGCTTTCTCGATATCGACATGACGGCCGATCACAACATCACGACCGGCAAGACCTATCGCCACGTCATCGAGAAGGAACGCGCCGGTGACTACCTCGGTCGGACGGTTCAGATCATCCCGCACATCACCGACGATATCAAACGTCGCATCCGGGAGGCGGCCGAGGGGACCGACGTCTGCCTCGTCGAGGTCGGGGGGACCGTTGGCGACATCGAGGGGATGCAGTTCCTCGAGGCACTCAGGCAGTTCGCCCACGAGGAGGACCCAAATGACGTGTTGTTCGCCCACGTGACGCTCGTCCCGTACTCGAAGAACGGCGAGCAGAAGACCAAACCGACCCAACACAGCGTCAAGGAGCTGCGCTCGATCGGGTTACAACCCGACATCCTCATCGGCCGATCGGAGGACCGACTCGAGCCATCGACACGGGAGAAGATCGCGCTCTTTTGTGACGTCGAACCTGGCGCGGTCTTCTCGAATCCGGATGTTGAGGACATCTACCACGTCCCGCTCGTCCTCGAGGACGAGGGACTCCACGAGTTCGTCATGGCACATTTGAACCTCCACGACCAGGCGGATTCACCCGGTGATCGCGATACCTCCTGGCGCAAGGTCGTCACCCGCAAGCCGGATGCCGAGGTTGACATCGCATTGGTTGGCAAGTACGGCCTCGAGGACGCCTACATGTCGATCCATGAGGCGCTCAAACACGCCGGCTTCGAGCTCGGTGTCGACGTGACGACCCACTGGGTCGCCAGCGATGAGATGACCGACGCGCACAACGAGCGGTTGCACGAGGCGGGAGGCGTCATCGTGCCGGGTGGCTTTGGCAGCCGAGGTACCGAGGGAAAGATCGCCGCGATCGAGTACGCCCGTACTGACGGCGTGCCCTTCCTCGGTCTGTGCCTCGGCTTCCAGATGGCCGTCGTCGAGTACGCCAGGAACGTGCTGGACCTCGAGGGCGCCCATTCGACCGAGGTCGATTCAGATACCGACCATCCAGTGATCGATCTCCTGCCCGAACAGGAGGACCTCGACGATATGGGTGGGACGATGCGCCTCGGTGCGCACGAGACCAATATCGAGGCCGGGACCCGTGCGGAGGAGATCTATGGCGGGACGAGCTGCATCGAACGGCACCGACATCGGTATGAGGTCAATCCGGAGTATATCGACGATCTGACCGATGCCGGTCTGGTCTTCTCTGGCTGGTGTGGTCCTCGGATGGAGATTTTAGAGCTCCCCGACCACCCGTTCTTCGTCGGGACCCAGTTCCATCCGGAGTTCCGATCGCGTCCGGGACGGGCGAGCCCACCGTTCGTCCACTTCCTCGACAGCGTGCTGGCCGAGCAGAAGCAACCTGCTGGAGGCGTCGAACTGTAGGACCATGGACGATCCAGCGACATTCATCGAGGAGGCGACCGCAGAGATCGCCTCGAAGATCGGCGATCGAAACGCATTGATCGCGCTCTCCGGTGGCGTCGATTCCTCCGTCACCGCCGAGCTCACCCATCGGGCGGTCGGCGATCAGCTCACGCCGGTGTACGTCGACACCGGGTTGATGCGCAAGGGGGAGACCGACCAGATCCAGGAGACGTTCGGCCACATGGCCGACCTTCACGTGATCGATGCCCAGGAGGCCTTCCTCGAGGCGCTCGAGGGCGTAACCGATCCCGAGGGGAAGCGCCACGTCATCGGCGAGCAGTTCATCCGGACCTTCGAGTCGGTCGCAACTGACATCGAGGCCGACGTCCTCGTGCAGGGGACGATCTATCCCGATCGCATCGAGAGCGAGGGGAACATCAAGTCCCATCACAACGTCGGCGGACTGCCAGATATCGTCGACTTCGAGGAGATCGTCGAACCGGTCCGTGAGCTCTACAAGGACGAGGTCAGACAGGTGGCCCGCGAGCTCGGCCTCGAAGCGATCATCTCAGAGCGAATGCCCTTCCCCGGCCCCGGGCTGGCGGTGCGCGTCATCGGCGAGGTCACCGAGGAGAAGCTGCACATCGCGCGCGAATCGACGGCCATCGTCGAGGACGAACTCGCCGAGTACGACCCGTGGCAGGCGTTCGCGGCGGTGCTGTCGAAAGGGACCGGCGTCAAGGGTGACAACCGCGTGCATGGCTGGATCGTGGCGGTCAGATCCGTCGAGAGCCGCGACGGGATGACCGCCCGGGCCCAGCAACTCGACTGGGAGACGCTCCAGCGCATCCAGAGCCGTATCACCGGCCAGCTCGAGGATGTCGCTCGCGTCGTCTACGACGTGACCCACAAACCACCGGCAACGATCGAATATGAGTGACGTCATCGTCGTTGGTTCCGACGAACACGGCCTCACCGACCGCTTCACTGCGGCGGGTCTCTCGGCGACACACCTCGAGGGCCAGCCCATCGGAGCCGATCTCGAGGCCGGTGGTATCGAGGAGGCCGGCGCGATCGTCGTGACCGAGGCGTCACTCGCGACTATCATCGCCGTCGCCAAGGAGCAAAACGATGCCATTTCGGTCGTGCTGTACTCGACTGGTCGCCTCCCACCGTATGCCAGTGCCCAGGCCGACCTGGCGATCGACCCCGCGCTCGTCGATCCCGAGGAGGTCGTCTCTGCCGTCGTCGACCGCCTCGCCGATCGGCCGTAGGCCCCGGCTTCCAAAGCATTTTGCCGCCCCACTCGAAGCTTCCGCACATGGACGCAGTTCAGTTCTTGGAGCACGGTGATCGGGAGGTCATCGAGTATGGCTCGTATCCCGACCCTGAGCCAGGCCCACACGAGGTGCTCTTCGAGGTGAAGGCGGCCGCGATGAACCACCTCGACATCTGGACGCGCCGTGGGCTCCCCGGTATCGATCTCGAGTTGCCACACGTCCCCGGTAGCGACGGCGCAGGGATCGTCCGGGAGGTCGGCGAGCACGTCAGTCGCTTCGAGCCGGGCGACCGGGTGGCATTGCTATCTGGCGTCTCCTGTGGGACGTGTGAATTATGTCGGAACGGGCAGGATTCCTTGTGTGAGCGGTACTACATCATCGGCGAACACACCCAGGGCGTCGAGTCCGAGTTGGCGGCCGTCCCCGAGGAGAATCTGACGCCGGTGCCGGCGGACGTCGACTGGGCAACGGCGGCCGCGACCCCGCTGGTCTTCATGACCGCCTGGCGGATGCTCATCACCCGCGCTGGGGTCGATCCGGGGGAGGTGGTCCTCGTCCACGGTGCCACCGGCGGCGTCGGCCACGCGGCAGTCCAGATCGCGAAGCACGCCGGGGCGACGGTGTTCGCGACGGGCGGCACCGACGAGAAGCTCCAGACCGTCGAATCGCTCGGGGCCGATCGGGTGATCAACTACGAGACCGACTCGTTCAAGGAGGTCATCAAGTCGGAGACGGACGGCCGGGGCGTGGATGTGGTCGTCGACCACGTCGGTGAGGCCACCTGGGAGGACTCCATCAAGTCGCTCGTCAAGGGCGGGACGTTGGTCACCTGCGGTGCCACGACCGGCGGTCGGCCGACGATCAACGTCAATCGCGTATTCTGGAACCAGCTCGACATCCTCGGGTCGACGATGGCGACCCTCGGCGAGGCGGAGGACGTGCTGGCGTTGGTGTGGGCTGGCGACATCGAGCCGGTGATCCGGGCCGATCTCCCCATGTCTGAGGCGGCCGAAGGGCACCGATTGATTGAGGAACGCGAGGGCGTCGGCAAGGTCGTCCTCCGGCCCGATTGAACCGATGGATCGCTCGCGCTGGGTGGAGTGGGGCGTCGTCGCCGCCATCGTGGGAGCGTTCGTCGTCATCCCGGCGATCATCATCTGGCAGCCACCGCAGCTTCCCTTCCGGGTCGCCTTCTTGATTCTGCCGTTGGTACCGGCAGTGGTCCTCGCGTTCATCGCGCTGTGGTTTGCGCTACGACAACGCGATCAGCGCGACGCAGACGGGCTGTAACCGGTGCGCTTCGGCGGTAATGCGAACCCTTAGGGTCGAAGACCGGATCATCCAGTGATATGGAACCGGTCGCCGCCGAGGCGGACGAGGTCAGGTTCGCCTACGACGATGTGCTGGCCGTCGATGGCGTCTCCATGTCGATCCCCGAGGGAACCGCCGCAGCGCTGTTGGGTCCCAATGGCGCGGGGAAGACGACGTTCGTCCGACTGTTGACCGGGTCGCTCTCGCCCGATGCTGGCGCCATCGAGCTCTACGGCGAGGCACCGTCGAACGGTGATCGCGAGCGCATCGGTGTGTTACCCCAATCGTTCACGCCGCCAGAACGCCTCACGCCTCGCGAGTTACTCGCGTACTACGGTGGACTGTACGACCACGCTCGACCGGTCGATGCCCTCATCGACGAGCTCGGCCTCGAGGAGGCCGCTGATCGCCAGTACCGACGCCTGTCTGGCGGGCAACAGCGACGATGCTGTCTGGGTATCGCGCTGATCAACGACCCCGACTTCCTCGTCCTCGATGAACCGACCGCCGGCATCGATCCCGGTGGCAAACGTGACATCTGGCAGTACCTCCCGGCACTCGTCGAATCGGGTACGACATTGCTCGTCACGACGCACGATATGGTTGAGGCCGAGCGTCTGGCCGATCGCATCGGCTTCTTCCACGAGGGGCAACTGCTGGCGTTCGATACCGCCGAGGCGCTCGTCAGCGAGCACCTCGGGCACCGTCGACTGCTCATCGACAGCGCCGATCCCGAGGCAATAGCGGCCGAACTCGATGGGGCAACGATCCATGACGGGACTGTCATCGTCGACGCGGTCGACCAGGGAGAGCTGTCTGACCTCGTCGATCGGGCCCTCGATGTGGGCGTCGATATCTCCGCACTCCGGTGGGAACAACCGCCACTTGAGGAGCTGTTCACCACGATGGTCGATCCAGCGGGGGGTGACCCATGAGTCACCTGGGTCGACTCCGGGCCGAATCGGTCGCCGAGTACCGGTCGTTCCTCCGCAACCGCACGGCCCTGTTTTTCACGTTTATCTTCCCGATCCTCATCGTCGGCGCCTACGTCGCGATGTTGCGAGCCGGTGATGGCACGTTCCTGGGCGAACCGGCGTCGTACTTCCTGCCTGGCTACCTGGCGCTGGTGTTCGTCTTCACGCCGCTGTCTCGTATCGATGGGTCCGTCCCTCGCGATCTGGCGGCGGGGCGCCTCGAGAAGCTCTCGACCACGCCGCTTCGTCCGTTCGAATGGCTGCTCGCGAGGACGGTCGTCACCGGCGTACTGGCGATGGTTCCCGCCATCGTGATCATCACGATCGCCGTCGTGGCCACCCCGGTGACGGTGACGCTGTCGCCGTGGCTCGTTCCCCTCAGCGTGGCACTCGTCGTGACCTTCGCTGGTATCGGGGCGATCATCGGTCGCATCAGCGATTCAGAGGATGGGGCGATCGCCATCGGCAACGCCGTGGGCTTCCCGCTGGTGTTCTTCTCGGAGACGCTCGTCCCGGTCGACGTCATCCCGACCTCGATGCAACCCGTGCTTGAGCTCTCACCGGTCACACACTTCGCTCGTGCCTCGCGAACCGTCTTCCAGGGCGGAACACCGGATGAGGTCACCCTCGCCATCGTCGCTATCGTCGCGGTGGTCTCGTTCTACCTCGGCGTCCGATTGCTCCCGACCGTCCGGCAGTGAACTAACTGCGACGATCACACGGCGAGCTCTGCCCCGACGACGTGATTCAAGATCAGATACGCCCCGATCCCGAGGAGGAGGCTCACGAGCCAGGCGGTCGCTGCGATGCGGCCGACCTGTGGATGTCTGGTGGCGCCGATTCGGTTGATGGGTGTGCTCAACGCCAGGATGAGGACGAACACGACGAGTGGCACGGCGATCATCGACAGGAGGATGTGGATCGCGAGCATGACGATGTAGGCTCCACTGAGCAGCACGTCTGGATCGCCAGCCAGGGCCTTCTGACCACCGCCACCGATGCGGGTGAGGTAGAGGATAAGGAAGGCGAGGATGGTGAGGGTCGCGACCACCATCGCGCCGGCGTGTTTTCGAATCTGGCGCTGTTTGATCCAGTACAAGCCGGCGACGATCGAGACGACGGTGATGGCGTTGACCACCGCCGTTGCGTGTGAGAGCGCATCGATCGTCCCACGACCGAGCTCGGGATAGATCGGAATGGCATCGTAGAACGTCCCAAGCACGATGGCGTAGGCCACCAGCGTGATCGCTACCGTTGCCCAGACTGGATTGATTCCGGCAAGCAGGAGTCGGCGCTCACTCGACATTGCCGACGCTTCGGGTGGGTGTCCAAAGAGCGTTTCCGGTCGACCGCGTCCGCTTCACCGGCACATCCCCAGCTTTCACGCCTTCGTAACTGTGATACCATCAGCGCAGTAATCCATCCACCATGAGCGCTGACGCGAGACAACAAACCATCCGGTGTCTGGTGGCCAAGGTCGGCCTCGATGGCCACGACCGAGGGGCGCACGTGATCGCCAGAGCGTTCCGCGACGCGGGGTTCGAGGTCGTCTATTCGGGGCTCCATCGGGCGCCCGAAGAGATCGTCCAGGCAGCGATACAGGAGGACGTCGACGTCCTTGGCATCTCGATCCTCTCGGGTGCACACAACACCCTCATTCCGGAGGTCATCGAGGGCCTCGACGAGTACGATGCGATGGACGATGTCCTCGTGGTCGTCGGCGGCGTCATCCCCGATGACGACGAGGAGTACCTCAAGGAACACGGGGTCGCCGAGGTGTTCGGACCCGGAACGAGCATCCAGGAGACGATCGAGTTCATCAGGGACAATGTACCCGAGCGATGACACAGACGCCGACGACCCTCCTCGAGGACATCACGGCCGGTGACCAGCGAGCGCTGGCTCGGGCGATCAGCATCATCGAGGATCGCCGCGATGGGTATCGCGATCTCGTCTCGACCCTCCATCACGAGTCGACCGGTGCGCACGTCATCGGCGTGACCGGTAGCCCGGGTTCGGGCAAGTCCACGCTGGTGGATCGACTCACCGCGCACTACCGCGAGCGCGACGAGACGGTGGGTATCATCGCGATCGATCCCTCCTCCCCCTACTCGGGTGGGGCCGTCCTCGGCGATCGGATCCGGATGGGTGCGGCCGTCGGGGATGACGGCATCTTCGTCAGGTCGATGAGCACCCGAGGGAGCCTCGGTGGGCTGTCGACGGCGACGGCCGATGCCGTCAAGGTGCTCGACGCGGCTGGCAAGGATCGGATCATCATCGAGACCGTCGGGGCCGGCCAGAACGAGGTTGATGTCGTCAAGACGGCCGATTCGGTCCTCGTGTTGGTCCCGCCCCAAAGCGGGGATTCGGTCCAGATGCTCAAAGCAGGCATCCTCGAGATCGCCCACCTCTTCGTGGTCAACAAGGCGGACCTGGCTGGGGCCGATCGTATCGTCCGCGATCTCCGCGAGCTGATCGAGTTGGCACCGTCATCGACGGGGGATGAGGAAGGGGGGTGGACGCCCGAGATCGTCGAGACGGTCGCCTCCCAGGGCGAGGGAATCACGGAGCTCGCAACCGCCATCGATGACCACCTCACGTTCCTCGATGAATCCGGACTGCGAGCCGAACAGGAGCGTCGGCGATACGCCGAGGAGATTCGGACGCTCGTGCGAGACGAGCTCGGCAGGATCGCTGAGGAGGCCTTCGACCGCCATGGCGGCCTCGAGGCCCTCGCAGAGGACGTACGAACCCGCGAGACGGACCCGTATTCGGTGGCCGCAGAGATACTCGAACCACTCACGGAGTGATGATAGAATCGGGACGTGCATTCATTGCTGGCGAGTCTCTACTATCGAAGATAGATGCGCATCCGTCGTCTCCTCGTCGTGCTCGGGACCGCCATCGCCGCGATCATCGGTCTCGATGCCCTCCTGACCCGGCTGGCTGGCCCGCTCCCACCGGCGATCGCCGGTGCGAGTGACACCGTCGATACCGATGGCACCACGGTTCACGTCGTCGAGGCAGGACCGAGTGACGGCGATCCGATCGTCTTCGTCCACAGCCCCTACATCGGTGCGTCCGCTCGCGAATTCGCCGCCCTCGCCACAGAACTGGCCGAGGAGTATCGGGTGATCCTCGTGGATCTGCCTGGGTTCGGCCGGAGCACTCCCAGCGATGGCATCGACGACAGCGAGGTGCATGCCGACGCGATCGCCGCCGTCATCGAGGAGGTCTCCGACGAACCGACCGTCATCGCGAGCGGACAGTCCTACCCAGCGGCACTTGCGGCCTGTGAACGGACGGCCGTCGAGCAACTGATCGCCATCGGCCCGCGGACGGCCCGGCGCTCACCAGCGGCGTTCACGGCGGCCGTGTTGGAGACGCCCATCATCGGGACGGCACTCCATCTCGCGTTGACCTCGAAACCCCTGCTGGCCACACAGTTGGCGGGTGAGTTTGAGGTCTCGAGCGGGAGTATTTCGCCCGATTTCCTCGCTTACACCTGGAAAAGTGCCCACCAACCTGGTGCACGCGATTCCTTCGCTACCTGGCTCGGTGGCGATCTCGATACGATCGACGAGCTCGAGGCACTCGCTGGTGACGCAGCCGTTGAGCAAGCGTTCGTCGTCGGGGAAGCAAGTGGCTCTCCCTCGCCCGAGTCGGTTCGTGCCGCCGCGTCAGCAGCCGGGGCATCGGTGTCCCTCGTGAGCGGATGTACGGCGTATCCTCACCTGCAGGCGCCTGAGGCGATCGCCGATCACCTGCGCGAATCTACTATGTTAGCGCGGACGCAGCCGATCTGACCAACCGATCACGCGACGCCGATCTCCTCTCGGTAGGTGCCGTGGATCTCCTTGAAGACGCCCATGATCTCGCCCATCGTCGCGTAGGCCTTGACGGCCTCGACCATCGGTGGGATGGTGTTCTCTCCGGCGAGTTCGGCCTCACGGATGTCCGAAAGCGCCGCCTCGACGGCGTCCTCGTCGCGCTCACCTCTGACCGACTCGAGGCGCTCGTGCTGGAGGCGTTCGACCTCCGGTTCGACCTTGAGTAGCTCGGGGCTGGTGTCCTCGTCGATGGTGTACTTGTTGACCCCGACGACGACCTCTTCCTCCCGCTCGACGCGCTCTTGGTACTCGTAGGAGGCCTCCTGGATCTCGCGCTGGAAGTAGCCCCGCTCGATGCCGTTCAGGACCCCATCGCGCATCGAGCCGTCGCCCATGGAGCGGATCTCCTCGAGGTACGCCAGTGCCTCCTCCTCGATCTCGTTGGTCAGCGACTCGACGGCGAAGCTCCCGCCGAGTGGGTCGATGATGTCGGCCACGCCAGATTCCTCGGCGATGACCTGCTGGGTTCTGAGCGCAACCCTGACGGCCTGCTCGCTCGGGAGGGCGTGGGCCTCGTCGTAGCTGTTGGTGTGCAGGCTCTGGGTGCCACCGAGGACCGCCGCGAGGGCCTGTATCGTCGTTCGGGTGACGTTGTTGAGGGGCTGCTGGGCGGTGAGGCTCTGGCCGGCCGTCTGGGTGTGGAACTTGAGGCGGCGACCCTCGTCGCTCGTGGCGTCGTACCACTCGGCCATCTTCGACGCCCAAATCCGTCTGGCGGCGCGGAACTTCCCGATCTCCTCGAAGAACGAGTTGTGGCAGTTAAAGAAGAACGAGAGCCGCGGCGCGAATTCCTCGAGTTCGAGGCCGCGATCGAGCGCGTCCTCGACGTACGCGAAGCCGTCCGCAAGCGTGAAGGCGAGCTCCTGGATGGCGGTCGAGCCGGCCTCACGGATGTGATACCCCGAGACGGAGATCGGATGGAACTTCGGCGTCTCCTCGGCGGCGAACTCGACGACGTCCGTCACCAGCTTGAGCGACGGATCCGGTGGCACGACCCACTCCTTCTGCGCGATGAACTCCTTGAACATGTCGTTCTGGAGGGTGCCCCTGATCGCCTCACGGTCGACGCCCTGCTGGTCGGCAAGGGCGACGTACATCGCGTAGATGACCGGGGCGCTCGGGTTGATCGTGAAGCTCGTCGAGACCTCATCCAGGTCGATCCCATCGAAGATGATCTCCATGTCGCGCAACGAGTCGACGGCGACGCCTTCCTTGCCGACCTCCCCCCGGGCCATGCGGTCGTCTGAATCGATGCCCATCAGTGACGGCATGTCGAAGGCGGTCGAGAGGCCGGTCTGGCCCTCCTGGATCAGGTAGTGAAACCGTTCGTTCGTCTCTCGTGGCGTCCCGAACCCGGCGAACTGTCGCATCGTCCACAACCGCCCACGGTGCATCGTCGGGTAGACACCGCGGGTGAAGGGCTCCTCGCCCGGAAACCCGAGATCCTCCTCGTAGTCGAGGTCGGCGACGTCATCCGGCGTGTACAGGCGGTCAACCTCGAGGTTCGAGACGGTGGCAAAGCGCTCCTTTCGCTCGCCATAGGCCTCCAACACAGGCTCGAGGCGCTCGTGTTCCCACGACTCGCGACCCTCCCGGATGGCCTCAAGGTCGTCTTGGTCGTACATATCAATGGGGTTACGCCGGCTTGGAATTAACAGTTCTCCTCGAGATGGGTCAGTAGTGTCCCATCACGCCGGCCCGTCGAGACCACCGTTGACACCATCTGAAGACGAGAAAGCCGACGACGAGGTAGCCGACCCCGGTGATGACGAGCACGAGGAGCTCCTCGGTGGGCAGCTCCCACAGCGACAGCCCCTCGGCCATCGTCGACTGGAGCATGGCGCTTCCCTGTGCCAGGGGCAGCCACCGGGCGAAGGGGACATCGCTGATAGGCGCTGCGATCAGCCCGATGAGGACGAACTGGACGATCTGGAAGACGTTCTCGATGCGCTTGAACCGGACGGCGACGCCGCCGAGGGCGAATCCGATCCCGATCGCGGGTGCGACCGCGAGCGAGAGGAGTGGCACGACGGTTATCGGATCGATGTGGACCATCTGACCGGTCGTCAGCACCATCAGAACCAGGATACTGGCTCCCCAGAGGAAGGATTCCACCACCCGGACGATGGTGTTGATCCCCATCACGCGCTCGAAGCCGAAGGGCGACATGTACAGCTGTTCGAGGGTCCCCCATTGTGCCTCCCTGGTGACGTTCCAGGACAGCCCAGAGAACGCCGTCATGGCCACCGTCCAGAGGAGGTACCCGACGATGATGCCCGCCAGCGAATCGGTGATCGTCGCGGGCGCGACCGCCTGCCCGCCGAGGAAGATGACGAGGAACAGCAGGTAGAACGTGATGAACTGTGACAGAGTGTTCACCGGGTAGCGAATCAGCAGCAGCACCCGTTTTCTAGCCGCTGCCATCGCGAACCGGGCACTCCCTCGAACGCCTGTCTCAGCTGCGATCGCTGTCGTCACAACCGGTCACCTCCGACGGACGTGTCGATCGCTCGGTGGGCTCCAGCGTCGTCAGGCGCTCCGTTGTTCGTCACCTCAAGGAACACGTCCTCGAGGTCCGGATCGAGACTCTCGATGTTGTCGAGAGGACACCCTGCCGTGGCCAGTTCGTCGAGCAGATCGTAGATAGACGCACCATCCTCGATGGTAACCTCGAAGCTCGTGCGTTCCTCGGTGATCGCCCAGTCATCCGTGAGGAAGTCCTCGTCGATCGATGTCTTGAGCCCCTTTGGTATCGCCCCCTTGATGGCGATGCGGTACGCGCGGGTGCGAAAGAGGTCGACGAGGTCGTCCACCGACTTGTCGGTGAGGATGGATCCGTCGTTGAGGATCACGACCCGATCGCACACATCCTCCACCACGTCCATGTCGTGACTCGAGAGGATCACGGTGATCGATTCGTCTGCCACGAGGCGCCTGATCTCTCGTCTGAGGTCCACCGAGGCCTCGACATCGAGGCCGAGGGTCGGTTCGTCGAGGAAGACCACCTCGGTCCCACGAACGAGCGTGCACGCGAGCGAGACCTTTTGTTTCTGTCCGCGTGAGAGCTCGTTGACTTCGACGTCGGCCTTCTTGAGCAACCCGAACCGATCGAGGAGGTCATCGTGTTGTGATTGGTCGACAGCGCGCCCCGCGAGCGCGGCGAAGTACGCGAGGTTCTCGCGCACGGTCAGTCGCCAGTAGACGTTCCGTGCGCCCTCGAGCATCGCCCCGACATGGCGGTAGGTTCGCTTCGGATCGGCGTGGACATCGACGCCGGCCACGTTGACACGACCCTCGGTCGGGATGACCACCCCGAGAATGGACTTGATGAGCGTCGTCTTGCCGGCCCCGTTGGGCCCGAGGATACCGACGACCTCGCCTCGGTCGACGCTGAACGAGACGTCATCGACCGCTGTGAGGTCATCATATCGTTTGGTCAACCCGTCGACGGTGAGGATCGAATCCGGTGATGCTTCCATACGACTACGGCAGGACGGGACACCCCATAAATATAAGCAGAACGACATTTCTGTCAGCTACCTTCCCGAAGGTACGTTCTGTAACCTGTCTTATGGGTCGGAACCGACACACGCTTTTGGGCGGCCACCCAGCGGTCGCCTATGCAGTCGGGAAGAACCTCGGGACCGGTCGACCCGATTGAGGCGATGTCCGTCTTCCGGAAGCTGGCGGATGCGACCCGTATCTCTATCATCGTGGCCCTCGCAGAGCATCAGCGTTCGGAGGGCGGTCCCCTCGGATTCAGCGAGCTCAGACGGCTGGCGGAGGTCGACGATTCGGGGCGCTTCAACTACCACCTCAACGAACTCGTCCCCCGCTTTATCGCACAGACGGAGGAGGGGTATCGCCTGCGAGATGCAGGGCGTCAAGCGTATGCGCTGATCGCCGCCGGTACTGGCACGGACGAAGCAGTCGAATTCACTGAGGAGACCGACATCACCTGCCTCATCTGTACCGAGACACTCACGGCCGTATACGAGCACGACCGCCTTCACCTCAGATGCCCCGAGCACGAGGACGTTGCGGCGTTGCCCATTCCGCCGACGGTCGTTGCCGAGCGCGATTTCGACGACCTCCTCGATGTCGTCGACGCCACTGCCCGGTCTCAGTTCGAGTTCTCGCGGACACTGGTCTGCCCCGAGTGCTGGGGGGCCATGACCGTCGAGATGGAGTCTCCGGATGAGCCTGATACTGAGGCAGTGTCGGCGCCGATGATCACCTTGGAGTACCGCTGTGACAATTGCTCACACAACGCGATATTCCCGCTACGCTATCTCCTCGCAGATGTGCCTGCGGTGGTCGCGTTCCACCACGAACACGGGATCGATATCACCCGGGTGAATTTCATGGAGATAGACGATCGACTCCGGGTTGCGGACACCGCATTCGAGGACGGGTCTGCCCGGGTGGCATTCGCGTTCGATGACGACGTGCTCGTCGTCACGGTCGACGACACGACGGCGGTCGTCTCCACAGAGCGCCGCCAGTCGCTCCCGTCCTGGGCTGCGGACCTCACTTGAGGCGTTCAGTCCGCTCGATAAGCGGGTGTCTGGCGTAGTCGACGACCTCGATATCGTCGACCGACTTGAGGCCCTCTTGTCGAGCAGTTCGTTCCATGCCGAGCTCGATGTCGGGATCCTCGACGACGATGACGTACGCCTCGAGCTCGTCGATGCCGAGTCGTTTCGCGGCAAGGACTCGATGGTGCCCATCGGCGAGGAGCAATCGGCCGTTGACGTCGATGACGACCAGCGGCTCTGCGAGTCCCCGTTCCATCTCGTACTGGCGTCCCTCGAGCTCGTCGGCGTAGACGCGCTTCTGTGTGGGGACGAGCGCCTTGATCGATACCATCCGGCGCTCGTCGGTGAACTCAAGCTCGTGGATCCGCTCGAGGGTCTGCTTCAGTTTCCCGACCTTCTCAGGCGTCACCCGTTCGATCTGGCTGCGGATGACATCGGCGTTAGAGATGATGCCCACCAGGTTGTTCGCATCATCGACGACGGGGAGCTTTTGGATCCCCGAGCGGAGGATCACCCGGGCTGCATCGGTGACGCGCATCTCGGGGTGGGCCACCACGAGGTCGGTGGCCATCACCTTGAAGATCGGATCCTCCTCGTTCGCCAACAACAGGTCGCGAGCGGAGACGAACCCCTTCACCTGGCGTCGTTCAGTGACCGGGAAGCCGTTGTGGCCATCGCTTTCAGCGATCCGCTGGGCCACGTCGATGACCAGATCGTCAGGGGAGACCGTCAGCACGTCCTGGGTCATGTAATCCTTGACTAAGGCCCGGTCCCGGTCGCTCATGACGTTTGGCTGAGACGACCCCCGTGAGTAAAAGAACCTCGGCCTGCCCTCAGTCGATCGCTGCCTCGTGGATGTGATAGCCAGAGGGCAACGGCCGCGTGGCGACCTCGATCCCTTCGAGGAAGCGATCGGCGATAATGTCTGCAATGTCAGCGTCGACGTCATCCGTCCCAGGGTGTCTGAGCATCCCCATCGGGATCTGTGCCCCGGCCATGTCCTCGTGACCGCCGGCATCGCCGATCTGCCCGAACGCGAGTCGAATGGCATCGCCGACGTCGAGGGTGTCGCTGTTGCTCCGGGTCGATGCGTACACCATCTCGTCCATGTGACCGTAGATCAAGACGGTCGAGACGTCGGCCATGAGAAGCAGCTCGTCAGCGGCCTGTGAGAGGGCATCCCGGTCGGTGATCTGTCCAGTCCCCGCGATGAGGATGTCGTCATAGCGTTCGCGATGAGCGATCGCGGCACCGATCGTATCGAGGGTCTGTGCCGTCATCTGCGGAGATTCGATACGACCGAGGAGCTCCGTATCGACCCACTGACGGAGCCATGCGGCTCGATCGAAATCGAGCTTGGATACCCCGCGATGGAAGCCATCCGTATCGACATGGATGCCATACCAGAGGGCTGATGCCAGGGTCGAATCGGGTTCGATGAACGTCCGAAAGAGGTGGTCGGCGAGAAGCGTACTCGTCGCACCGACATCGTGTCGTCGGTCTACGAACCCGGCGTCTGCTTCCTCTCTGGCGGGATGGTGGTCGATGATGATATCGACCGATGTGGTCGGCGACAACTGATCGTTGATTCCCGGATGGGCGTGGTCGACGAGCACGATCGACCCATACTCTTCGATGTCCTCCGGTGTGTCGTACTCCTTGAGATCGAGCTCCAGTAGGTTGACGAAGGCGCGGTTCTCCTGGTGGGTGATCTCCCCACCGTACAGTGGGGTCCCCTCCTTACCGACCGTGTCGGCCAGCTTCACCATCCCACATGCGGCGGCGATGGCGTCTGGATCCGGGTTGTCGTGCATCACGATCGCGATGGGTGATTCGAGCGTCGACAGCGTGCGAAGCAGCTGCAACGACCGGAGGAACGCGTCTGGGAGGACCGCCTCGGCGATATCACGGGCCTGGAGCCGTGCGACATCGAGGTGGAGTGCGGCTCGGTCTGCCGCCTCCGGCCAGTCCCCCTCTGAGAGCGCGATCCGATAGGTGTCGGGAAACGCGGTGGCACCCACGCGAAGACGGGAGTCTCGGTGCTTCATCTCATCGCCAGTGATGAGCACGATATCGGGTGGCGGGACGGTACTGGCGATCGCAGCAGCATCGGTCGTATCGACCTGAGAGGCCGCAATCCCCTCATCTCGGAGTCGCTCCGCAGCAACCTCCTCATCGACCAGAACATACAGCTCTCCCGGCCAGGTGGCCAGTTCACGGGCAAATCGCCGCCCAAGGGGACCGCCCCCGAGTACCACCCGGACGACCATACCTCACCACCTCGGTATTGTTGGCGGGTAAAGCTTACCGTCCGGCTCAACCCAGCAGCGTCTGTGCCGCGCCGATGGCCGTCTCGGCGATCGGCCCGAACGCCGGCAACGCGGCGACCGTCACGATGGTCGCCACGAGCAACATCGCGTACAGTGCGATCGGATAGGAATCGATGCGTGACGTCGCATCAGTCGGTTCCTCGATCCACATGGCCTTGACGACCCGCGAGTAGTAATACAGCGAGAGCACGCTATTGAGCGCCCCTGCAGCGGCGAGCCACCAGAAGCCCGCACTGACCGCACCTGCGAAGAGGACGTACTTGGTCAGGAAGCCACCACCGATGGGCAGTCCCGCGAGATTGAACAGCAAGATCGTCATCGCAACGGCGGCGACTGGCGCCTGTTTGGCGAGTCCGTTGAAGTCCGAGAAGCGACGACCGAGGTCCCAGTACTCGCTCATCGCGATGAACAGGAAGGCGCCGGTGTTCATGAACCCGTAGACGAACAGGTGCATCATCCCCGCCCCGAGGACGAGGTCGTTGTACGCCCCGCCGGTCGTCAACGCCGCGAGCGCGATCAGGACGTATCCGGCGTGGCCGATCGACGAGTACGCCAGCATCCGCTTGACCTCGCTTTGGGTCGCCGCAGCGACGTTTCCGACGGTCATCGTCACGATCGCCAGCACCTGGAAGATGAGCACCCAGTCGATGCCGAGATCGACCAGCACGTCGAGTGGGAACGCCTCGACGAAGATGCGGAAGGCGATGACGAATCCGGCCGCCTTCGATGCCGAGGAGATGAAGCCACTGATGGGAGCCGGTGCACCAGTGTACGCCTCCGGTGCCCAGAAGTGGAACGGCACGGCAGCGGTCTTGAACGCCACGCCGCCGGTGAGCATCAACAGGCCGATCCCGAGCAAGCCGGTGTTCTCGCCGGTGATGCCAGCGGCGACCGCATCGAGCTGGAGCGAGCCCGTCACGCCGTAGATGAGGCTGATCCCGAACACCATGATCGAGCTTGAGAGCGCCCCGATCAGGAAGTACTTCAGCGACCCCTCGACGCTCCCACGGTTTCGCTTGAGGAAGCCGACCAGGACGTAGGAGGGCAGGCTGGCCAGCTCGAGGGCGATGAAGATGGTGACGAGGCTGTTCGCCATCGCCATCGTCGCCATCCCGGTCGTCGCCAGCAGGACGAGCGAGTAGTACTCCCCACGGTGGGCGTGGTCTCCGAGGTAGTCGTAGCTGGCGATCAGGACCATCGCTGCCACGGCCGAGACGATGACGGTGAAGAACAGCGCCATCTGGTCGACGACGATCGTCTCCTGGAACAGCTGGATGACACCGCGCTCGTCCGGATCGCCGACACCGGCGACGAGGAACCATCCGGCCACCAGGAAGGCGACGATCGATCCGAGCGCGGCGGTGGCGGCCAGCAGCAGGTGGTTGACCGGGTCGGGCTTGATGCTGTCGAGCCCGAAGACGACCAGCGCGGTCACCGCCAGGACGATGACCGGACCGAGTGCGGTCCAGGCTGGAAGATCGCTCACCATCAGAAGGCACCTCCTGCGGGGATGATCGGTTCAGTCGCATCGACGATCATGTCGAACGCGATGTCCGGCGCGACTCCCAACAGCACGATGAGCCCCAGTAGCACCACCAATGGTGCGATATCGTGCAGCGGTGCCATCTCGAGGTCGTAGTCGGTGGCGAGTTCGTACGGACCGAACAGCGTCCGCTGCATCGCCCACAGCAGGTAGCCAGCCACGATGACGATACCGAACATCGCAGCGGGTGTGACCAGGTGTGAAGCCGGCAGGAACGCCGAGTCGAACGAGCCGAGGAAGATGAAGAACTCACCGGCGAAGCCGGCCATCAGTGGCAGGCCCATGTACGCGAAGGCGCCCGCGACGAAGGCGGTGACCGTCAGGGGCATCTTACTCGCGATGCCGGACATGTCCGAGACCATCCGGGTGTGCGTCTGGTTGTAGACCACGCCGACGACCATGAACAACAACCCCGAGATCAAGCCGTGAGCGATCATCTGGAAGGTCGCACCACCCACCCCGTAGACGGTGAACGCCAGCAGCCCGATGATGACGTACCCCATCGACGAGACGGACGAGTACGCCACGATCCGCTTGAGATCGGTCTGGGCCAGCGCGAGCAGCGCGCCGTAGATGACGCTGATGACCGCGACGACCGCGATGATCTCGGCGAACTCGACGGCCTGCTCGGGAAGCAACGTGAAGTTGAATCGCACCAGCGCGTACGTCCCCATCTTCAAGAGCACCCCAGCCAGGAGCACCGACACCGGCGACGGCGCCTCGACGTGGGCGTCTGGCAGCCAGGTGTGGAACGGAACGATGGGGACCTTCACCGCGAAGCCGATGAACATGGCCGCGAAGGCGGCCGCCTTCAGCGTCGCCGCGTCGATCCACGGCGCGGCATCGGGTTCGGTGACCTCCAGCGCCAGCGCGACGTCGGTGAGATCGAGGGTGTTCACTGCGTCACCGAGGCCGAACACGAGGGCGACGAAGCCGATGAACATCACGAGGCTCGCGAGATTGGTGTACACGAAGAACTTGATGGCGGCGTACTTGCGCCGCGGGCCGCCCCAGATACCGATCAACAGGTACATCGGGATCAACACGGCCTCCCAGAAGACGAACCAGACGAAGAAGTCCAGCGCGGCGAAGACCCCGATGAGTGCGGCCTCGAGGAACAGCATGAGGCCGTAGAACTGCGACTGTCGGTCGTCGATCGGCGTCCAGGCGCTGACGATCGCCAGCGTCGTCAGGATCGTCGACAGCACCAGCAGGGGCATGCTGATACCATCGAGGCCGACGTGCCAGTTCAGCGTGTACAGATCGCCAAGGGAGACCCACTCCACCCGGGTCTGGAAGGCGATCTCCGAGCCCATCCTGAGGGCGTTCCCGCTGCCATCGAAGACGGCGAACATGAACAGGCTCACCCCAAGGGGGATCAGGCTGAGCGCGAACGCCAGGCGACCGGCGACGCGATCGGGTGCGAGGAAGACGATACCAGCGGCGACGAGCGTGAACAGGATCAGCAACTCGAGCATCATGTTAGAGCCACCCCCCATACAGGCCGAAGACCAGCAGCATCACCAGCAGCCCCAACAGGACCATCGCGGCATAGGAGGTCACGATGCCGGTCTGGATCCGCTTGAGCACCCGCGAGAACAACAGCGCGAGCGACGAGGCCGCGTTGACGAGGCCGTCAATGATCCCCTGGTCGAAGATGTCGGAGATCCGCGCGATACGGACGGTTACGCCCTGGGCCAGCCACACCTGGAGTTCGTCCTGGTAGTAGTTGCGCTCGAGCAGGCGCCCCAGCGAGCCAAGGCGGTCGACGTGGCGAACCGGCTCGTCGACGGCGTACAGCCGCCAGGCGAGTCCGGCCCCACCGAACGCGAGGGCCAATGAGACCACCATCGGGACGAGGACGCCGATCTCGGCCGTGGGGTACACCTCGTGGACGAGGGCACTGTACGTGCTGTAGGCCGTCTCCTCGAGGGGGCCGTCGAGGAACTGCGTCAGGAAATCAATATCGAGGTCGAAGAGCTTCTTCACCGGGACCATGTTGACGAAGCCGGCGACGACAGCGAGGACGCCGAGGACCACCAGCGGGCCCTTGATGACCCAGCCGACCGGCTCGGGCTGCGCCGCCGCCTCGCTTCGTGGCTCCCCATGGAAGGTGAGGAGCACCATCCTGAAGGTGTAAAAGCCGGTGATGAACACGGTCACGAGCGCCATCGCGTACGCCACGAGTAAGATCGGTGTCTCGAGGCCGACGATGAGCGCCTCGTAGAGGATCTCGTCCTTGCTCCAGAAGCCAGCGAACGGGATGATCCCGGCCAGGGCGAGCGAGCCGGCGAGGAACGTCCAGTAGGTCACCGGCGCCCGGTCCTTGAGCCCACCGAGCTCCCACATGTCCTGCTTGTGGTGGGTCATGACGATGACGGAGCCGGCACCGAGGAACAGGAGCGCCTTGAAGTAGGCGTGGGCCATGAGGTGGAAGGTCCCCGCGACGTACCCACCGACCCCGAGTGCCAGCATCATGTAGCCGTACTGGCTGATCGTCGAGTAGGCGAGCACCTGCTTGATGTCGTCCTTGACGACACCCATGCTCGCCGCGAGCAGCGCCGTAAAGGCGCCGACGAACGCAATGACCGCCAGCGCGGTCGGGAGCACACTGTAGTAGCCGAACATCCGGGCGACGAGGTAGACACCGGCGGCGACCATGGTCGCGGCGTGGATGAGGGCCGAGACGGGCGTCGGGCCCTCCATCGCGTCGGGCAACCACGTGTGCAGCGGGAACTGTGCCGACTTGCCGATGACCCCGCCGAGGATCAACAGCCCGACGATCGTCAACCAGGTCTCGGTCCCGAAGCCGAAGGTGTCGATGGTGGTGAGGCCCTCCATCGCGTCGTGGGCGAGCTGTGGGAAGCTCCCGTCGCCGGCGAAAGCGGCGGTCCCGAAGGTCGCCAGGACGGCGACCACACCGACGAGGAAGAAGTAGTCACCGAATCGGGTGACCAAGAACGCCTTCTTCGCCGCGCTCGGTGGTGCGCGGTCGCTGAACCAGAAGCCGATGAGCAGGTACGAACAGAGCCCGACGAGCTCGAAGAACATGAACGCCATCAGCAGGTTGTTCGAGAAGACGAACGCCAGCATGCTGAAGGAGAACAGCCCGAGGCTCGCGTAGTACCGCGGGAAGCCACCGCGTTCTGCGTGGCCCGGATCGCGGTTCATGTACCCGATGCTGAAGACGTGGACGAGGAACGCGATGAGGGAGACGATGACCAGCATCAGCGCCGAGAGCGGATCGATCAAGACACCGAAGGTCAACTCGATGATCCCATCACCCGCCGTCCAGGTGTAGAGGTCCTCGAGGTAGAACGTGTCCTCGAGGTACACCACGGCGAGGAGCACGATCGACAACCCGAGGGAGATCCCCGTGGCGATGACACCGGGGATCGCGCCACGGAGTGGCAGCTGTTTGCCGAAGATCCCGGCGATGAGGAACGAGAGCAGTGGTAACAACGCGATCGCTGGCGCGAGTTCGAGGAGTCCTTCCATCCGTGATCACCACCTCATGGTCGCAGCGCGTGTGACGTCGACCTCGCCGTGGGTCCGACGAAGCGTGAGGATGATCCCGATGCCGATGGCCACCTCGGCCGCCGCCAGCGCCATGACGAACAGGGCGAAGACCTGTCCGGTCAGGTTCCCATGCATCAGCGAGAACGCGACCAGGTTGATGTTCGCAGCGTTGAGCAGCAACTCGACGGACATGAGGAACATCAGGGCGTTACGCCGCGTCAGGATGCCGAACAGGCCGATACAGAAGATGGCCGACGAGAGCAGGACATAGTACTCGATCGCGACGGTCATGGTTCCTCCTCCTCGCCCCGCAGGGCGGTCAGTAACTCGCCTGCCTCCTCACGGCCGGCCAGGTAGATCGCGCCATCGAGCGCCGCATCCAGCACGAGGGCGATGAGGATGAAGGCTACGAGGAAGCCCTCGGTCGGGATGACCGTCGAGGCGTTGAGCAGCGCCATGCCGATATCGGCGGTCACGCTGGCATCACTCGGAAAGCCGACCGTCTCGCCGAACTCCGCCCGGAGGGTCACGAAGGCGAAGACGGCAAAGAGCGCGACGGCGATGATCCCCGTCAGGAGGTGGCGTCCGAGGCGTAGGCGCGGTCGTGTCGTCATGTCCGATTCACCCCCGTCTCGGGTGAGTCGGTACGCTGGGTCAACATCACGGCGAACGTGATCAGCACCAGCACCCCGCCGACGTAGACGAGCACCTGCATCACCGCGAGGAACTCAGCATAGAGCATGACATAGTGGATCGCGACGCTGAGCAGGGCGATCCCCAGCAGCAACGCCGCGTGCCACGGTTCCTTGACGAGCACCACACCGATACTGGCGCCCACCGTCACCGCTGCAAACAGCACAAAGGCGAGTACCTCAATGATAGCCATTATTCCTCCGTCCACTTGGCAGGCCTTTGAAGATTTCTTTATCGTTCCTCCGAACGGGCGACGGTGGCCGTTGTGCGTCCGTTGAGCCACCGCTACGGTTGAGATGGGTCGTCATGGTGTTGGCAATGCGGTATCGACCGCCTACTGGTAGTCCACTGTGCCCTCGCCCTCGCCGACCCACGAGCCCCGATCGGGTTCGCGCTCGGCGAGCGGGTCGAGCTCGTTGTACCAGGGGACGGATTTCAGCTGTTCCTTGTTGTAGACGAGATCGTCCTTCGTGTCGCCGGTGAACTCGAAGTTCTGCGTGAGGACGATGGCGTCGACCGGACAGACCTCCTCACACAGGCGACAGTAGACGCACTGGCCGACGTGCAGGTTGTACTGCTCGCCCTGTCGCTGGTCGTTCGTCACGATGTGGATCGTGTCGTTCGGGCACACGTTCTCACACTGGCGACACCAGATGCAGCGCTCCTGGCTGAACTTGTGGATGCCCCGGAAGCGCGGGCTGACCTCGGGTGGGACGTCCGGGTACTCCACGGTGAATGTCTCGCCTTTCAGCGCGTGTTTCATCGTCACGGCCATCGATTTGAGTACACCAATCATGCGGCGATCACCCCCACGATGACGGCGGTCAGGATGAGGTTGAGGAAGCTCAGCACCAACAGCCCCTTCCAGCCGATCTCGATGAGCTGGTCGATGCGGACCCGTGGAACGGCCGAGCGGGCCCACTGGGTGAAGAGGAACATCGCCCAGATCTTGATGAGGAACCAGACGAACCCCGGCAGGATCGGTCCAGCTGGACCGCCGAGGAACAGCGTCGCGAAGATCGCACCGCCGAGGAAGATGTGGATGAACTCACCGAGGTAGAACAACACGAAGTAGACCCCGGAGTACTCCGTCTGGTATCCCGCGACGATCTCGTTCGGTGCCTCCGGCGTGTCGAACGGGTTGCGGCCCACCTCGGCGAGGTTCGCGACCAGGAACAGCGCCATGGCGAAGGGGTTGATGATACCGAACCACATCGGGATCGAGATCCCTCCGATGGTGAACAGCGTGTCCTGCTGGACGGCGACGATCTCGCTCATCTGGAGCGACCCGGCGAAGATGACGACCGAGGCAGCCACCAGGATGAGCGGGATCTCGTACGCGATGTTCTGGGCGACGGCGCGCATTCCACCCAGGAAGGAGTACTTGTTGTTCGATGCGTACCCGCCCATCACCAGGCCGACGCTCGCGAGCGACGCGATCGCGAAGACGAAGACGAGGCCGACCTCCGGATCGGCCACCTGGATGTCGTTGCCCATCGGGATGACCGCGAAGCCCAGTAACGCACTCATGGCCACGACGATCGGGGCGAACTCCCACGCGGGACGATCGACCCCTTCGGGGACGATGACCTCCTTGGAGAGCAGGCGGACGGCGTCTGCCACGATGATGAGCAAGCCAGCCGGGCCGACCCGGTTGACGGCGATGATGTCGGTAAATCGCGCGCGGATCTTCCGCTTCGCCCACGGGCCGGCGATCCCCGTCATCACCAGCATGATATTGGCCACGACGAAGGCGGCGATGAGCCCGGCGAGGAACTCGCCGGCCACACCGAAGTCGCCGAGGCCGAGGAGGTCGATGAGGTGTTCCGGGAGCAAGATGGTATCCGACTGCAACACCGTGCCGTGCATCACCGATCGACCTCCCCGAGGATGATGTCGATGCTACCAAGCGAGGCGATCAGGTCGGCGACGTAGTCCCCTTCGGCCATCACCGGCAGCGTCGACAGGTTGGAGAACGACGGCGAGCGGATCTTGAATCGACCGGGTTTGTCGGTCCCATCGGCCCGGATGTAGATGCCCAGCTCTCCCTTGGCGCCCTCGACCGCCCGGTATACGCGGGTGTCGGGCTCTGGCTTGAGCGTCCGGGGGACGTTCGCCTGGATCTCTCGGTCGTCCTCGGGCCAGTCTTCGAGGATATCGATGCACTGGTCGACGATCCGCGCGGATTGCTCGATCTCCTGTATGCGCACGAGCACGCGAGAGAACACGTCACCAGCGTCCTCGGTGATGACGTCCCAGTCGAGCTCGGGATAGTAGCCGTAGGGGTCGTCACGGCGCAGGTCGTAATCCACCCCGGAGGCTCTGGCGACCGGTCCTGTGGCCCCGTATGCCTTCACGTCCTCTGGTTCCAGGACACCGGTATCGACACAGCGTAGCTGGAAGATCTCGTTGTTCGTCATCAGCTGGTGGACCTCGTCCATGGACTCGGGCAGCTCGTCGTTGACGAACGTCCGCACGTCCTCGAAGAACTGCTCGCGGGGGTCGGGGATGTCCCAGGCGACGCCGCCAAGGCGGAGGTAGTTGAACATGAGGCGCTGACCGGTGAGGTCCTCGAGCAGTTTCTGGACCTTCTCGCGGTCGCGGATCGAGTACATCGACAGGGCGTTGAACTCACCGTAGACGTCCAGCACGAACGTCCCGACCGCGAGGAAGTGTGCTGCCATCCGGCTCAATTCGGCCCCCATCGTTCGGATGACCTGGGCGTACTCGGGCACCTCGATATCGGCGAGATCCTCGGCGGCTCGGGCGTACGCCCACTCGTTGAGGATGCCAGCTGAGGCGTAGTCCCACCGGTCGGGGTACGGCATGATCTGGTGGCGGTAGGTCCCCTGCTCACACATCTGCTCCTCACAGCGGTGCAAGTACCCGATGTCGGGTTCGACATCGACGACCTGCTCGCCATCGAGGGTGGCCTTGAGGTGCAATACCCCGTGGGTGGCCGGGTGGTGCGGACCGATGTTGATGAGCATGGTATCGCTTTCCGCACCCTCGCCATCCTGCAGCAACGGGTTCTCGTGTGCCTTGAACGAGACGACCTGCGGCTTGTCCTGGTTGTAGTCGTCTGTGAGCGGATGGCCCGTCCAGCTCTCCGGCAGCAGGATCCGTTTCAGATCTGGATGGCCCTCGTACTCGATGCCGATGAGGTCGTACGCCTCTCGCTCGTGCCAGTTCGCCGTCTCGTACACGTTGGCGGCACTCTGGCTGACCGGGGTATCTGGGTCGGTCGGTACGACCACGCTCAACTCGGTGGTCGGGTCGGCGTACTGTTTGAGATGGTAGATACTCTCATAGCGATCGGGCAATTGCTCCGCGGAGACACAGGAGAGGAAATCGAAGTCGAACTCATCGCGAAGGATGGTGAGCGTCGCTTCGACCTCGTCGGCCCGGATGATGATGGCTGGGGCGTTGAGGTGCGTCTCCGTATCGAGGACGCGGTCTCCGAGGCGCTCGATCGCCTCGTCAACGGAGAACGACGCTCCTTCGTCCTCGGGGACCTCCAGCGTGCTCATGGGGAGTCACCCCAGTTGTACCGCATGGCGAGCTCGTCCTCGTCTATCTGGTCGGCGAGTTGCTCGATCACCTCATCCTGTGGCATGTCGCCGAACTCCTCGAGCTCGTACGGCTTGACGACCACCGGGCTCGCCTCGCCGGTGGCGACGCGCTCTTGGAGCTTGGCGATGCCGTAGATCAACGCCTCGGGTCGTGGGGGACAGCCAGGCACTTGGATATCGACCGGGATGACTTCCTCCGCTCCCTTGACCACGTTGTACCCCTCCTGGAAGGGACCTCCAGAGATGGTACACGAGCCCATCCCGACGACGAACTTGGGCTCTGGCATCTGGTCGTAAACCCGCTTCATGCGCGGGGCGAACTTCGAAACGATCGTCCCAGGAACGATGATCAGGTCGGCCTGTCGGGGTGATGCCCGTGGGACACCGGCGCCGAATCGGTCGACGTCGTGCTTGATCATCATCGCATGGATCATCTCGAGGCTGCAACACGCGATCCCGAACTGGAGCAGGAACATCGATGACCCGCGCACCCAGTTCATGAACGTGTCGAACTTGGTGAGGATGAACGGCGTCGACCCCATCGCCTCGCGCAGGCGAGAGTTGAAGCGATCGTCGACCCCGGACATGCGAGCGTCTCGCGTCTTGGTCAGGACGTTCCGTTCCGTCTCGGTCGATGGTTGTTGGCTGCTCATGTGTTGTGTGGCCTCCGTTGCTCGGCTTGTGGACTCCGTGCCCAGCTGACGGCTCCGTTTCGCCAGGCCCAGGCCAGCCCGACGATCAGGATGAAGACGAAGAGCAACATGGGGCCCAGCGCCCGGTACAGCCCCACATCTCCGATGGCGTCGGTGTAGCTCAGCGCCCACGGGAACAGCAACACGGTCTCGATGTCGAACACGACGAACAACAGGGCGACCATGTAGTACTGGATGTTGAACGGAATCCGGGTGTCACCGGTGGGCACCTCGCCACTTTCGTAGACGGTGCGCTTGTGGCGCTCGGCTACCTGCGGTCGCAAGAGCCAGGACGCAGCGACCATGCCGACTGGGACGAGAAGGGCGATCACCGCGAATGCACCGATTGCTATCCAATCGTTCATAGGAAACTCTGTGTTGTACGACGGTTTAGAGCCTACCCATATAAGGATTAATTCTTGCCCATGACGCCCCGAAACCGTGAATTTTGGGTATTTGAGTCAAGCCGCCTTAACGGCGGTCTTGGAAGCCCTTCGTGCCGAGTTCGTGCAGCTCCTGGCTCGTCGCTGCGACGTCCGTTCGTTGCCGGTCGTGAAAGGCTGTCAGGCGCTCACGGAGATCCTCGTGGTCGGTCGACAGTATCTGGGCGGCGAACAGGGCGGCATTGTACGACTTTCCGGCGTCGACGGCGACGATGGGGGCGCCATGGGGCATGCCGATGACCGAGTCGACCGATTTCTCCTGGACCGGAACCCCGATGACTGGGAGCGGGTAGGCGATCGAGGCCGTCATGTTCGGGAGGTCAGCAGACTTCCCGCCAGCGCCGGCGATGATGACATCGAGACCGCGATCGGCAGCCGTCTCCCCGTACGCGTACATGAGCCTGGGCGTCCGATGGGCCGAGACGACGTACGTCTCGAAGGTAAACCGTTCCGCTGGTGGGTCGTCGTAGTCGGTCACCTCGGCGAACCCGAGTTCGTCCACTAGCGCATCGTAGGCACCGGGGCGATCTCCCCCGGTCATCATCGTGTCCAGGTCGGAATCACTTCCCATGGTGATCCCGATATCGGGGGTCGATTCCGGTGGCCGATCCGTCGCTGCCTCGGCCTCAAGCGCGTCGATCAAGTCACCTTCCGCATCGCTCATGCGTGGCTCCACCCGCGGCTCGACCGTAAGGTTGCCGCTTAGTATGGAACCGATGAGGTTACGCGACTCTCCGGTCACTCATCGAAGGTCAGGTGCGACCGTAACGCACGCGCACGTGATTGTACTTGCTCAACGTCTCCGGACTCGCTGGTGACGGTGAGGTGACCCATCTTCCGCAGCGGACGGGTCTGGGCTTTCCCGTACCAGTGAAGGTTGGCTCGCGGTGAGCGAAGGACTGATTCGACCCCGGAGAGCCCCACGGGCCGCGCGGTGGTCCCGTCGCCGAGGATGTTCACCGATACCACAGATTCAGCCACGCGGTCGGTCGCCCCGAGCGGCCAGCCAAGCACGGCACGAATGTGCTGCTCGAACTGGGAGGTCACCGTCCCCTCGATCGTCCAGTGTCCGGAGTTGTGCGGCCGCGGTGCCACCTCGTTGAGCAGGATGTCACCCTCGGTGGTCTCGAACAGCTCGAAGCCGAAGATCCCCCGCCCGTCGAGGGCTTCGAGTGCCGAGCGAGCGACCGATCGAGCCTCGGCGATGACGTCCTCGTCGCAGTTCGGGGGGACGATCGTCTCGCGGAGGATCTCCTCTGCGTGGACGGTCTCGGTCACGGGATGGAGCCGGGTCTCGCCATCTCCTCGCGCAGCCATGACGGCAAGCTCCCGTTCGAACTCGATGAACGCCTCGGCCATGGCCGAGCCACCGACCGCCTCGATGGCGTCATCGAGGTCGAGATCTGGCGTCACCGGCATGTTCCCCCGGCCATCGTAGCCACCGGTTCGTGCCTTCAACATCAGCGGTGAACCGAGCTCGTCGAACGCCGCCTCGAGATCGGCGGCGGTATCGACGCGACGAAACGGTGGCAGCGGGATGCCCGCGTCCTCGAAGTGCTCCATCTGGACGAGCTTGTCGCGGATGGTTGCCAGTGACGACGGCGCCGGTTCGACGGGGACATCGACGGCCTCCATGGCAGCCGGGTCGGCGAGCTCGATCTCGATGGTGAGTACGTCGCTTCGCTCGGCGAGTCGATCGATGGCAGCTGCATCGTCGAAGTCGGCCACAATCTGCTCGCTCGCGACCTGTGCCGCTGGACACGGGTCCGTCGGATCGAGGACGATGACCTCGACACCGAGTGGGCTCGCTGCCTCCGCGAGCATCCGGCCGAGCTGGCCACCACCGACGATGCCCAGCGTCGGTCCCGGGAGCTCGATGGTCGCGTTCCTATCTGACATGGTCATCCGTTGTCGAGTCGATCGAGGTCGAGGTAGATGTGAATGTCGAAGGCGCCATGGCGTAGCTCGTGTTCGCGCACCTCGTACCCCTCGAGGTAGCTCTCGATCTCCCAGGCCTGGTTCGAGGGCACGATGACGACCGGCGGCTCCTCGTTTCGGATCGCTTGGGAGGTTGCCGCTGGCATCATCGTACTGATCGTCTCAGCCTGTACCTGTTCTGTGTACCAGGGAAGTGGTAACCGGTCGTACCATCCGGATCCGGCCACCTTGTAGGTCTCACCATCGGTGTCGTCGGTGAAGAACTCCTCACCGACGTACAGGACATCTGCCCCCTCGTTCTGTTCGGAGAGCTGGTGCAGCTGATCGATCGTGTCTCCCCAGTCACCTCCCGGTTGGGCGTACTGCACGAGTTCGTTGTCCGGGCCCGTTGCATCGGCGAAGACGAGCCCGTATGCCGGCCAGAGGATGAGGCTACCCGCGGCGAGGAGGATGAGGGCGACTCCAGCTACCTCGACGAGGTCCTCGCGGGCGTAGCCAGCTATCCCGAGATCGATAATCTTCCCGAGTCCGACGGCCGCCGGGATCGTCAACGGAGCGACCATGTGGGCCACGAGCCACGGGGCGTTGATCGTCCCCGCGTACGGGTAGCCACCGATGCTCAACAGGCCCCAGACGAGGGCAAAGACGACGAGCCAGCGGGGTCCCGACGAACGCCAGTGCTCCCACACGAGGCCGACGATGACCAGGATGAGCAGGACCGATGCACCCGCGATGAGCACCTCGACGTAGAACGACATCGAGTCGAGGTATGGCGGCCCTCTCCCACCGCTTATCCAGTGGTTGTACAGCTTCCTCGCTCCCTCGAGGATCGAGGCATCGAGCACGGCCGGAAGCTTCCATGGGGCCGTGAGGAGGTCACCGATCCCTGGCTCATCCATGCCTCTGGGGGCGAAGAAGAACATGAGGACGGCGATACCGGCCACCACCGAGATGATCCCATCACGAACCCATCGACGCGGTTCATCCGGGAGTCGATGGCGCCAGGTCTCGCGGAGGTTCCATCGATCGGGCGTCCGTCCGAATCGGGTGGCGAGGTACTGATACGCCCATCGATGGCCGAACACCGCGACCGTCGCCCCACCCCAGCAAAAGAGGTACAACAGGGCGTTCTCCTTCATGGTGAACCCCAGCGCGATCGCGATCAACCCCGGATACAGGTAGGTCGAGCGTCCCGTGTCGTAGGCACGCAGCAGGAAGCCGAATGCGAACACCATCGTGACCGCGAGGAGGACGTCGTTCCGAGAGAACCTGCCGTAGTAGAGCAACACCGGGTTCAACGCGAGCAACAGCGCCATGGCACCGACCTCGATGGAGGAGAGGTGCTCCCGATAGAGCCAGGCGGCAAGCGGTGAGATACCGGCGACGAGCGCCACGATGAGGCGCATCGTCGTATCCGAGGCGTCAAAGAGCCCGTAGACCACCTCGTTGATATGGAACAGGAACGGACCGTGGACGACCGGGTGGTACTCCCAAGCGCCGAGGTAATGGTACCTGAGCGTCCAGTAGGCGACCCGGGCCTCGTCGAAGTGGGCGATACGCCCACCGAGATCGACCAGCCGTAGGACCAGTGCGAGGAGCGTGATGGCGAGGAGGGCGGCGAACAGCCGACGGGGTGTCGGCCAGCGATCGGCAGCTGGCATGTATCGGTCTCGAGGTGGGGCACCTACATACAGGTTCGGCATTTCCCCGGGATCGACCGGCACGATTTTGGCACCGCGTGTGCGTCACCCGGTATGGGCAACCTCGGGTTCGTGGTCGCGACGTACCACGGGCCACTGATCGAGCGAATGGAGACCCGAGCTCGCGAGCGTGCCGCCGAGCTCGACGCGACGATCGTCGACTCGTATCGGGTCACGGGTGCCTACGATACGGTGGTGCCAGCTGATCGACTGGCCAGACGCGACGATATCGACGCGGTCGTCGTCATTGGCGCCATCATCACTGGAGAGACCGACCACGATCAGGTGATCGCGCAGGCGGTGGCCACGGAGTTGCAAGCGGTCGCTCGCGAACGAGATACCCCCGTCACCCTCGGCATCACCGGTCCTGGAATGGATGCCGAGGAGGCAGCCGACCGCGTCGATTACGGGGCCAACGCTGTCGAGGCAGCGGTGACGCTCGTCGATGAACTCGCTGACTAGCAGTAGCGATCGACGATCCGCTCGATAATATCGCTCGTCGAGAGCAGGTCCGCGATTTCTCCCTCATATGGCCCGATAGACTCGACTGAACAGTCGATCCCGCGGCGATCGAGTTCTGCGGCTATCGCCTCGGGATCGTGGTGTTGGTCGAATCCGAGGGTGATGATATCGGGTTCGAGGTCCTCGATCGGGGCGAAGATATCCTCGGGATGGCCGATCATGGCTGTGTCGACCACCTCGAGTGCGTCGATCACGCCACAGCGTTGCTCCGCGCTGAGGATCGGCGGTTCCTTGTGATCGACATTGGATCGCCGGGAGATGATTACGACGAGTCGGTCGCCGAGTGCCGCCGACTCCTGGAGGTAATGGATGTGCCCAGGATGGACGATGTCGAAGGTGCCCTGTGCGACGACGAGCGTCTCCGCATCGTCACTCATTGCTGTGACAGCTCCCTGTCGATATCGGCCTGGGTGAAGTCGAAGAACTCCTCGTGATCCGGTGGGGTCACGTCGAGTACCTCAAGCTCGCGTCGGTTCCCCTGTCGATCGAACGCCTGCCAGTCGTCACGGTCGTAGGGGGCTCCGAGGATGATGTGGACGTCTCCCTTCCCGAACGTGCGCAGGTCCTGATCGCTCGGGTGCAAGACGCCGTTGGGATGGGAGTGGATCGAGCCGAGGCTCGTGATGTCGTTCGGGATCACCCACTCCTTGACGGATGCCTGGACCGGGCTGGACGTCGTCCCTGGCATGACGAGGATGTCCGTGATGACCATACCGTCCTCTCGAAGGCCGAGTTCGTCCCCTGGCATGCCTCGCAGGCGACCCATGTATTCGTTCGGATGAGTCATCTCGGCACTCTCTCGGGCGAACTCGAGCGTCTCCCGGGCGATCCCGAGTACCGTTGGCGACCGGAACAGCGCGTCGAACAGGCCCATCTTCGCCTGAGCGTAGCTCCTTGGCCGTGCTAAACGTTCCGCCCGACGCCAGCGGCCGCGTTCAAAAGGAGTTAAACGACCGACTACCTTATCAGCCAGTAGCAATGACCGCTGAATCCCAGGTGGACGACGCTTCGACCGACGTTGTCGAGCTCCCACCTGCCGCATCCATTGACGATATAGAGCCGGATACTCCGTACGTTGCTACCATTAACGGAATTGTAGAATACGGTGTTTTCGTTGATCTCAACGAATCGGTCTCCGGGCTCGTGCACGAATCGAACCTCGAAGGAACCTATGCCGTCGGCGAACACCTCGTCGTCGAGCTCGATCGCATCCGCGACAATGGCGACATCTCGTTCGTCCCTCGGAACGATCTCGAGGCGCCAGAACCCACGGTTCCCGAACCGGCCGGGCCGGCGACCGCGGATTCCCTCGACGAACATCTCGGTCGCGACGTGACCGTCGAGGGGACGGTGACGCAGATCAAGCAAACGAGCGGCCCGACGCTCTTTCACCTCTCGACCGGTGATGGCATCCTTATCGCCGCGGCGTTCGAGAGTGCGGGTGTGCGTGCGCATCCCGATGTCGACCTCGGCGATGTCGTTCGTATCGCCGGCGAGGTCCAGCGCTATGATGGGTCCCTGCAGCTCGAGTCACACGCGGTGACCGTCCTCGAGGGCCAACAGCGCGAGGAGGTTTCCGCCGAACTGGACGACCGCCTCGAAACCGCTGCGTCACCTCCCGATATCGAGCCGCTCGTGGAGTGGGACGCGATGGGGTCGCTGTGGCCCCATCTGGAGGAGGTTGCCCGCCAGTTACGAGCGGCGTTGCTCGACGGTCGTCCGATCCGGATCCGCCACCATGCAGACGTCGACGGCATCTGTGCGAGTGTCCCCCTGCAGATGGCACTCGAGTCCTTCGTCGCCTCCTTCCATCACGACGAGGACGCGGCCAACTACCTCGTCCGTCGGCTGCCGAGCAAGGCCCCCTTCTACGAGATGGCCGATGCCACCCGCGATCTCAATCGTTCACTCGAGGAACAGGAACGCCACGGCCAGCAACTGCCCCTGGTGGTCATGCTGGACAACGGGTCGACGGCCGAGGACGTGCCCGCCATCAAGACGCTGACGAACTATGGCCTGTCGGTGATCACGATCGACCACCACTTCCCTGACCCCGAGGCTGTCGACGAGCACCTCGAGGCCCACGTGAACCCGTACCTCGTCGACGAGGATTACCGGGTCACCACCGGGATGATGGCGGTCGAAGTCGCTCGCATGATCGATCCGTCCGTGACCGATGCGATCGATCATCTGCCGGCCGTCGCCGGCACGGCAGATCGGTCAGAAGCGGATGCGATGGACGCGTATGTCGACCTTGCTGACGGTGATACCGAGTGGATCACCCGGATCACCGAAGCGGTCGACTACGCCGCACACTGGCTCGGATATCGCGATGGCCGACACCTCATCGAGGATATCCTCGGCGTCGATGCCACCGAAGAAGACCGACACGAGCGGGTCGTCGAGTTGTTTTCCGAGCGGGCCCGCTTCGAGATCGATCGCCAGCTGGAGGCGGCGACATCGCATCTCGAACAACAGGCGCTAGATAACGGTGCAACGTTGCACACGATCGACCTCGATCAGTACGCGCACCGACATATCTATCCGGCCCCCGGCAAGACCACCACGGCATTGCACGACCAGCTCGTCGGTGACGCTGATGGCGGACCGATGATCACGATCGGCTATGGGGGCGACTTCGCGGTCCTTCGAAGCGATGGCGTCCGCCTCGATATCCCTGAGATCGTGGATGAACTCACTGAATCGATCCGCGGGGGCGGCGTCAGCGGTGGAGGCCACCTTGTCGTCGGCAGCATTCGGTTCGTCGGTGGCCGCCGCGAGGAGGTCCTCGAGTCGCTCATCGAGCACCTCGGATCGGCACCGACCGATATCGACACCGGTATCGCCGGCGACTAAGGTGACCTCTCGGGGGCTGTGTCGTCGCTTTCGTCCACTGGCCCGTCTATCCTGAGTCGAGACGCATGGATTGCCGTGAGGCCGCCAGTCACGACCGCGACGACCAGCAGGGCGATCGGTAGCTGCCAGGGTGGGTCGATCTCCGTTTGCCAGTCCCCCTCGAAGACATCGAGGTAGTAGCCGGCGACCCGCTCGTCGCGGAGGATGACGGCCATCTCGCGGTTCTCTCGTAGCGAGTGATTGTTCCAGTTGATCGACCCGACGACGGCAACCGTCTCGTCGACGATAATCCCCTTAGCATGGATCCGATTGAATCGATCCGTATCGTCGACGAGCCTGATCGAGATGTCAAGGTCCTCCTCGGTTGCGATGGCTTCTAGCTCGCGTGCGATCACTTGATTCCCGTCACGGGCGTACCATCGATCGGACAGTAACACCCGAACTCGAACGCCCTCGCGAGCGCGGTCGATCGCCTCCGCAAGCAACGGAAAGTCGATATCGCCGATGCTGACCTGGAGGATGTCGATCGATCGTGTGGCGTTCCGGACGAGCTCGGTGAGCGCTTTCTCAGCGTTGTCCGGGGCGACGAGTAACGTCGCGCTCACCTCCTCCACCTCGGTCGGGGTGTGAATCGTCTCGAAGGTCCCCGTCTCGCCGTTATCCGTGAAGCGCTCGACGTCATCTCGCACCTCGGACCAGGCGTACGCGTCTCGCCAGGTGCTATCGGCGTGGAATATCGCAGTGGCCGCATCGGCCAGCCTAGGCTCGTCCATGATGACCCCCCAGCCACGACTCGCCTCGCCACCGGTGCCAGATCGCTTGAAGTTCTCCGTCATGACCAGGAGACGGTCGTCAACGACGACGTACTTCGGATGGTGAACACCCCATCGTCGATACGGACCCCAGTGTACGGTGACGGCGATCCCCGCATCGGCGAGGGTGTCGAGCGCATTACCTGCGGGGACCGTTATCCCGCCGACTGGCCGCCCCTCGGCGTGCACGGCGACGTCGACCCCCCGTTCGGCCGCGGCGAGCAACGCGTCGGTGATGGCGGGATCGCCGAGTTCGTAGCCGCCGAGGTACAGCCGACGGGTTGCATTCGCGAGGAGCGCCGTCACCACGTGCGGATCGTCGGGAAGCACGAACGTCGTGGCGTCACCTCGTCCGGTCACCGCATCGAATGAGGTCGCCCCGAGCGGTCGCCATGGATCCGGTCGGTCCCGGATCCACAGGTGCGCCTGTGGCGCCGATTCGGTGTATGCTACCTGATCGACCGGTCGTCCATCGACCTCGAGGGTCACGGCTTCACCGTCGTCTGCGAGCTGGAACCACCCACCGAGTTCGATCACCGGGATATCGATGAGCTCCTCGGTGACTGCTGGCGTTGTACTGAACGCCACGGTCCCGTTCACCTCGATTGGCGGTGGCTTCGCACGCTGGTCATCGTCGTCGCGAAAGACCCAGGTACTGAGATTGGTCCGGTGGGGGAGGTGGACCACGATGAACTCGCCCCGGTCGTAGTCCTGGACGGTGTTGGGATACAACGCGACGATCTCGGCGTCCGTCGCGTTGGCATCGGGCGTGAACTCCCCCGGTGGCGACGAGAGACACAACAGGAGGACGAGACAGGTCTCCCACACGCCCGGTCATTGTCCCGGCTTCACTCATCAAGGCGCAGTCAATCCGACTTAAGGCACTGCCGCTCATTGGATTGACTGATGGCATACCTGCTGTGGACGGAGCTGGCGGCCTATGCGCTGGGGACCCTCGGCGCTTCGTTGCTGTTCATGGAGTTCTTCCAGACACCGGCATACGTGACCTACGACGAGAAACGCGATCGGTACCGGATATCGACGGTCGACCGTGATATCGATGAGTACACGAACCTCGGCCGCGCGGGAGCTCTCCTGCTCGCGCTCTCCTTCGCACTGCTGTTTCTCGTCACGATCCTCGGGTGAGCAAGCAGACGAAATTCGGACAGCTCGATGGGGTCACGCGGCGCCGCTATTGAGCGCTGCCTGTGCTCGCCCGGCTTGCACCTCGACGAGATACTCGCGGTCGTCTGCGTAGCGGCTTGCGACCTCGAGGGCGGCCTCGGTCCCGATCTCGTTCAGGGCCCAGGCGGCACTGCCACGGACGTTCCCCGCGTCGTCTTCTGCCAGCACATCGGCCAGCGGTTCGATCGCTCTGGGGTCACCGACCATTCCGAGCGCCCGGGCGGCCGTCGACCGGATGAGTGGGTCGTCAGCGACGAGGCGGTTCGCAAGCAACTGTGTTCCCGCTGGGCTGCCGATGCGGCCGAGCGCTCTGAGTATCGTCAGCTCCACCGGTCTGTTCGTCCCATCCTCGACGAACTCACACAGCATCTCGACGGGTTCCTCGTCACCGATACGCCCGAGGACCTCGATGGCGTCGCGATCACGTCGTTCGGCCAACTCGAGCACCGCATCGAGCGATCCCGGATGGCCCAGGCGCTTGAGCGACTCCATGGCGTTCTCCTGGATGAAATCAGAATCGAGCAGGTCGATCGCGAGCAGTATCATCTCGACGTTGCCCGCCTGCTCGTGCGCCTTGATCGCGCTCCACTCCGGTGGGTAGTCCTTGCGGTGGTCGAGGATGTCGTAAAAGCCACTCGCCTCGAGCTTCTCTCGCACCGAGAGATCGTCCCACGTCTCCGCCTGTTCGAGCGTCGCCTCCAGTGCCTCGGCCGCCTCGAGCAAGGCCTCGAGCGTCTCCGTATCGTCGTCCGGATCGAGTGCTGCCTCGTCGATTGCGGCGATGGTGGTGGTGATCGCCTCGCTGGCACTGCTGAGGTCTTCTCCAACCGCCGCGTCGGGGAGCACGTCGATCTCCTCCTCCAGGAAGGCTTGTACCGATTCGATGACGGTCTCACGACCGACATCGGTCCATTCTTCACCCTCAATGGTAGCGATGCATCCCTCGAGCACGTCGGTCACGTCCGCTGCGTATGGACCGCGTTCCTCCTCGAGGGTCACGGCGAGGTCCTGGACCTCGTCGGTGAGCTCATCGACGAGCTCGTCCTCGTCGTCAGCGTCCTCCTCGAGCGCCGTCACATCGGCTTCGAGCGTTTCGAGCTCGTCCTCGATATCGACATAGTCGGCCTCGACAGCCGCCGCATCGAGTCGCTCACTGAGCGCGTCGAGTCGCTCTCGCAGGTCATCCGGGTCTGGTGTGTCCTCGGTCATGGATGCTGAGGTGGTACCGCCGGGGAATCCGACGGCTCCTTCGTGTCCGAATCGTGGCCCGAACGCGCCCTAAGCGTTTCCTTTCCAGTCCATGAGGACCCAGCCATCCCGCCAGTACAGCCATGGCGACAGGAGCAGATACGACACGCCCAGCAGCAACAAGGCCCACGGCAAGGAGCGATCGAGGGCGTATGGAGCGATGACAGCGCCGACGTGGACGATGCCCATGATGAGGGCGTCGCGAACGAGCAGGTCGGGGTACCTGATCGGAGCGATCATGAGGACCGTGAACGCAACGGTTCCGACGATGAGGAAGGTCGGATCGGTGACGCCACTGAGTACGGCTGCGCCGATGGCCGTCGCTGCGAGGGTACTTTGGACGCCCTCGGTGTACTCCGAGGCCGTATCGAACGCCGTGTACATCGCGAGGCGGAAGATGGCCGTCACCGAGAACGCGATAACGACCACGCCGACGAGGAGTAACTCCAGCGTCGGGTCGTGGATCGAGAGCGCCCACTCCTCGCCCAAGGCGAAGAAGACGATGACGGCCGGGGCGACGGCGAAGGAGGCCACATCGGCGAGCGAATCGAGGTGCGGCCCGATGGCCGACCCACCGTGCCACCTGGCGACGATGCCGTCGAGACCATCGAAGATGGCCGCCGCGAGCACGATCCTCGCGGCCAGCTCGAGGTCCGTTGGCGCGATGACCACCGCGATGAGCCCGAGCGCGGCGTGGGCGGCGGTGACGAGATCCGCCGGGCCGACGTGGTCGACCACGCGGGGTTTCATACCGGTGAGTGGCTCAGGTGGGCCTTACTTGTTGTTGTTACGTCGCTACCGTCGCGCAATCGCGATGGCTAAAACCCCGCCTCCGGTACTGGCGGTATGGAGCGTCGGGTCTTTCTTGGGACTGCGGCAACGCTCTTTCTGGCTGGGTGCATCGATTTCGTCGGCGACCCCAGCGATGTAGACGGTGACATCGGGATGTCCTCGGATTCGTTCAACCCCGAGGTCCACGAGATCGAGGTCGGTGACACGGTGACGTGGGTCAACACGAGCTCGAAGGCACATACGGTCACCGCCTACGAGAACGACATCCCGGCGGAGGCCGACTACTTCGCAACCGGTGGCTTCGATTCAGAGGATGCGGCGATAGACGCCTGGTTCGACCACCTCGGCGGTCGGCTCGACGTGGGTGAGTCCTACTCGCATACGTTCGAGGTCCCTGGCGAGCACGACTACTATTGTATCCCGCATGAAACGGCGAACATGGTCGGACGGATCATCGTGACCGAGTGAGCAACTGCCGCGGATTCGCCGGGGCCGCCGTCCGCGAGAGCGAATACGCGAGGACCGCAAAGCCAAGCGCGACGAACGAACTCTGGAGGGCGACTGCCGTAAGGAGCTCAGTGTCGGTGAACTGATGCAGCGATCCACCGATCGCCATGCCGAGCGTGACGAGACCGATGCCGATCGTCATCGCGCGCAGTGCGCGTG
>CAZXER010000009.1:56765-60550 GCA_964639975.1 uncultured Halobacteriales archaeon
GCCATGCCGAGCGTGACGAGACCGATGCCGATCGTCATCGCGCGCAGTGCGCGTGTGTCGGTTCGGCGATAGGCTCGCCAGGCGAGGTACGTGATGGTCCCGCCAAACAGGAGGGTGATGGCATTCGCGATGGCAATGATGGTGGTCGTCGAGATCATCGAGGTGGCACCGTCGTTGGTGAACCTACTCGCAGGAGTGGTTTGAAGGAACGAGCCGATTCTCAGCAACTGGGGGTGTCGTCGAACGTGTTCAGTCCCTACACTACATGGCCACGGTAGCCGTCGCAATAGCGCCGCTAGTTGTCTTCCTGCAGTTCCTCTGGTCGGTTCTCCCGGGTGGTCTTCTGGATCTCGACGCGTCGGAGTGGATAGATCTCCTTCGCATCCGCGTAGATCGCAGAGGAGAGGCGGCCACGGACGATCCCGTCGATGAAGTCGTCGGCCGTCCGCTCGGCTGCAGCCTCCTCGACGCGATCGATCATGCGTCGGCGGATGGCCCGTTCCTGCTCGTGATCGGCCTTCTGCGTGGTGAAGGCGACCGGTTGCACACGAAACGCCACGCCATCGGCGGTTTCGACGGAGACGACTGCGTCGATCTTCGAGGCACCTCGTCGAACGAGGCTGCGCAGGTAATCCCGCGTCAGCTCGTGGGTCTTGAACGTCGTGTACGCACTATCGGACCCGTAGTCGGTGATCTGGAAGGTCAACTTGGTGTTGTTCTCACTGGAGTCGTCCAGGATTTCACCAAGTGTCGTTTCGATGGTTCGCCCGAGCAGCTGCTCCGGCTCGTCCACCGGCGTATCGCCAACCGGCGTCCGGTCGAAGCCCTCGGGGGCCAGTACCGTGTACCAGGACTTGCCCTGGGTTTGTCTCGAGATTGATCGTTCGCTCATGGGTGTTCGTTGTGTTCGCTGGTTACAAGTCTCGCGGTTTCATCCGCGACACGGATGGCCCGCAGATAGTCCGTGATGGTCGCTCGCAGCCCACCGAGTGAGTCTCGTCGGAGGGTCGTGACGACAGATCCACCATCGACCGTCGTCTCCACCTCGGGGGTGTTGTCCGGTGCAACGGCGGCTGCGATGGCCGTCGGGTCGGCATGATCGGTTCTGATGGTCGCTTCGTTCATAGGGCCCTCCCGATGACGTGCTGTGGGTCGGCCGGTCGTTCTGACAGGAGGACGCTGGCGACGAACGGATCGCCCCAGCTCGTCCCGCCTCGACGGTTCGCCACGGTTTCGAGCACCGCGCTGGCCGACCGGTCGCCGGTGGCGACGAGGGTCAGCTGCGTCGGTTCGTCACCGGCAACGAGGAGCCCATAGGGGGCCTCGAGGGTGCTGCACGCCCATAGCCGGGCGGTCGGCACCATCGCTACATCCTCGATCGTTGCGCTCGCGACCTCGGACTGCTCGCCGGCGGGCAAGGTCTCGACCGTCTCGGCGACGTCGGCGACCGCCCGTTCGTAGGCATCGACGATGTCGTCCCACCCGCGATCGTCGAGCAGACTCGCGAGCAACTCTCCAGGTTCGGCCTCGGCGACGGTGGCGACGATGTCGGCCGTCCCCTCCGCGGTCGGGGCTGGCCCGGCCTCGACGTAGGTCGGTGCCAGTGCGGTCTGGATCGCCGTCGCAACGCCTGCTGGTCGATCCGTCTCTAGGACTGTGGCAACCAACCAGGAGGTGAGTGATCGAACCTCGTCTTCGTCGAGTGCTGTAAGGTTACCATCGAGGTCTCCGAGCGCCTCCTCGGGGAGGTCGACACGGATCGACTGAGCGAGTCCCGTCGCCAGCTCGTCGTGGGTCAGCACCACCCCGGCGGCGGGCTCACTTCCGACCGATTGGATCGCGTCCACTGCATCGTCCAGTACGTCGGAGCGGTTCTCACCAATGGCCTCGACATCTGTGAGGGGCGTGTACGGCGACAGCGTGACGTCGGCATCGACGAGTCCCGGCGCCGTCGTCACCACCGCACCGTCTTTCGCCTCGATTGCGGGTCGACACGGGCCGAGGACCCGGAGATGGATCGGTACCGACGATTCGATGGCGATCGAGGCAGCAGCGAGGAGCTGTCGTGGTGCTGGACAGGCGAGTACCGTCACGGGTGCCTCGCCCTCGAGTAGTGTGACGAGCTCGTCGCTCACTTCCACCGACGCGGTCGTCGAATCGGTCGACCCGGTAGCCATTTACAGGAGTTCCTTCGCGTTCTCGTAGGTGTACTCGAAGTCCTCGGGAATGGCGTCACCTCGGTAGTAGTTCGCGAGGCGACGGACCTTCGATTCTGTATTCTGCAGCGCCCGTCGGTTCGAGTGGTCGGTCGGGTTCTCATCGAGGTGTTCGCGGATGCGCACCGCGCGCTCGAGCAGGTTGCGGAGGTCCTCGGGGAGCTCCGGAGCCGCGTCAGCGTCCTCCAGGATCTCCGTTATCTTCTGGCCAGTCGCGAGGGAGACGTCAGGGATCGGCGTCCCGTCGACCCCCTCGTCGCGCAGTTTGAGGCCGATCTCGCTCGGGGTGTAACCCTCGTCGGCCAGTTCGACGACACGGGCCTCGATATCGGCTGGGTCAACGTCGCTCCACTCTGGTGGTTCGTCTGCCACCGGTCGATCGGATCCTGAGGATCCCCGGCGGCGGGTATGCATGCGTGCCATGGATTGTTGGTCGGAACACCACGGTCCGCCGGCAGAAAGGGTACACTGCCGCAATCCCAAGCCGACGTGTGTCGGCGAGTCAGATTTGCGGCCGTGTTGTTCCGTGGCCACACTATCGAGCGAAGGACTAAAACGGTTTCTCCACGGACTCGCTCGCCCGATTCTACCTTTTGCGGGAGGGTCTCGACGTTAGTCGTCCGTCCTGCATGCAAGTTCAGTGCTGATGCGGTTCACCAATTTCGAGGTGTTTATGGCGACGTATCTGGGAGTAACAGACGCGATTGTGGGCTCGTAGATCAGGGGTAGATCACTCCCTTGGCATGGGAGAGGCCCCGGGTTCAAATCCCGGCGAGTCCATGTAGACAAGAGGTTCAATACCTCTCCGATTGGGTTTCATATTTCATCCAAATACGCATTTGCTTGCAACATTCAGTAATGAGGTCATAATTACGGGACCATATTAATATACTATAGTTTATATAAATTATATGATTTGATGTATACAGCCGTTAGCTGTTGCACGAGGATTGGTTTCATCTCATGCGGAAAGGCCAGTTGTTAACAACGCCTGGATGTTCGCTGCGGGTTGGATTAGTTGCCCGACGCGGGAGAGTCGTGCTCAGCGATCCGCTGTTCATACTTTGAGAGTGCATCTTCAAGGGCGTCATCTGCATCGATATTGACGGTATCCGCGAGCGCGAGAAGCGAAAATAGGACATCGCCGATCTCGTTCGAACTAACCTCAATATCGTCAGGTGACGCTCCATAAGCAGTCGATTCAGCTGCGTCCTTGGCTACTTCACCTAACTCAGATACGAGGTCGAGGAAACGGTATGCCGGAGGTGCTTCCATCCCATTCTCTTCGATAAATGCAGAGACTCGCTGTTGTTGTTCCATGCACTTGCATCGCAACATCATTTGAAAGTATTTGGTACTTTCACATAGCGATCGATTTTATTTTCGTCCCTGGACATGTTACTACATTTACGCATTAGGTCTTGCACGATCTACGTGACAGTTTCATAGAATAAATTGAATTACTTGAGAGACTCAGACGTTGTACACATCACGGGACCTAGATACCGATATTCCACGGTCACAGGTCTGAGGTTGTTGACTACCCTCGTCGCCTTTCGAACTATTGCA
>CAZXER010000010.1:0-35789 GCA_964639975.1 uncultured Halobacteriales archaeon
AGGGCGTCCTTCCCGACGAGCTGGACGATCTCCTGGAGCTCGCTCTCCTCGTCCAGGATGTCAACCGCCCACTGCCTGAGCTCGGGCCAGTCCTCGGCGACGTTCTCGACGAACCACGGGTCGAGCTGGCTCTTGTAGAGGGAATACGATTCGTCCCAGTTGATCGCCGGGAAGTGACGCCGCTCGGCGAGGTCAGCATCGAGCGCCCAGAAGGTCTTGACGATGCGCAGGGTGTTCTGCGTCACCGGTTCCGAGAAGTCACCACCCGGTGGGCTCACCGCACCGACGACCGAGATCGACCCCTCATCACCATTGAGTAGCGTGAACAATCCGGCTCGCTCATAGAACTGGGACAACCGAGCTGCGAGGTAGGCCGGATAGCCCTCCTCGCCGGGCATCTCCTCGAGCCTGGAGGAGATCTCCCGCATGGCCTCGGCCCACCGCGAGGTGGAGTCGGCCATGAGCGCCACGTCGTAGCCCATGTCGCGGTAGTACTCCGCGAGCGTGATGCCGGTGTACACGCAGGATTCGCGAGCAGCGACGGGCATGTTCGAGGTGTTGGCGATGAGGCACGTTCGTGCCATCAGTGGGTTACCCGTCTGGGGGTCTGGCAGCTCGGGGAAGTCCTCGATCACCTCGGTCATCTCGTTGCCCCGCTCACCACAGCCGATGTAGACGACGATATCGGCGTCGGCGAACTTGGCCAAGCTCTGCTGAGTGACCGTCTTGCCACTCCCGAACGGTCCCGGGATGGCGGCGGTGCCTCCCTTGGCGATCGGGAACAATCCGTCCTGAATCCGCTGGCCGGTGACCAGCGGCGTCGTCGGACTGTGTTTGTCCGCGGTCGGGCGGGCACGGCGCACCGGCCATTCCTGGTGCATCGTGAGTTCCTCGCCGGACTCGAGGATAACGACCGCTTCATCGACCGTGTACTCGCCCTCCTTGGCCTCGGATACGACCCCACCATCGTGGTTCGGCGGGACCATCACCTTGTGGTCGATGCTCTCGGTCTCAGGGACCGTGCCGATGATATCGCCCGGGCCGACCTCATCGCCCGCCTCGACGGTGGGGGTGAAGGGCCACTCCTTCTCGAGGTCGATGCCTGGTGCGTCGACACCACGGTCCAGGAACGACCCCATGATGCCCTCAAGCACGTCAAGTGGGCGTTGGACACCGTCATAGATCGAGTCCAGCATGCCGGGACCGAGGTCGACCGACAGTGGATTCCCGGTGTTCTCGACCGGTTCACCTGGCTTGACCCCCGACGTCTCCTCATAGACCTGAATCGTCGTCTGATCGCCCTCGATCTCGATGACCTCACCCATGAGGCCCTCGTTGCCGACGTAGACGACGTCGTTCATGCGTGCTTCGAGCCCGTCGGCGGTAACGACCGGGCCGCTCACTCCAGTGATCGTGCCGTCCTCTCGGACGTCCTCAGTTGCAGTTGCTTGACTCATTGGTTAGTTGTCCTCCATTAGATCGATCCCGATGGCGCGCTTGATCTGTTCGCGCAGCCCGCCGGTCCCCGCGCCGCCACCGAGCGTGACGACGGCCGGCTCCACGCTGGTCTCGACATCCTCACGCACGCCCCGCGAGAGGTACTCGATGTCGTCTTGGTGCATCACGATGATACCCACGTCGTCGTCCGAAAGCAGCGACACCATCGCCTCGTCGAACTCACTCGACTTGTCGTCCTCCTCGATGTTGGCAAAGCGACTCACGCCAGCGAGGCGAAAGCCGGTGGTGAACTCCGGACTCCCGACGACGGCGATCTCCTGGCTCATAGGAACACCAGCTCCTCGCGGATCTCCTCCTCGGTCAGTCCGGCCTCGCGGCCACGAGCGATCGCTGTCACGTTTTGTACCTCGCGTTCCTTCGCCAAGACATACGCGATAATCGGACAGACCGACACGGGATAGCGCGATCCCAGCCAATCGCCGTAGGCGATGAGTGCCTCGTCGATGGCATGCTCGACCTCTAGCAGGCTCTCGGCCCCCGCAAGGGCATCCAGGGCATCGGCGAGTTCGTCCCCGTAGGTGCTCTCTCTGATGACGTTGACGAGCTCGTCCATGTCGCCGGTCAGTCGAGCGAGCTCCTGGGCGGTGAACAGCCGGCCGCCCTCGATGTAGTAGTCGCTTGGTTCCAGCTGGGACTGGCTTCGGGCGATGCGAAGCGCATTGCGCACGTTGAGGAAGTCGATCTCTGCGGTCAGGAATTCACGGTAGAGCTCCGCCGGTGTTCCCGTGGCCAATCGCTGACTCTCGAGGACCCGGTCGGCCGGGCCGGTCGTACCGTCACTACCGGCGATTAGATGCTCATAGAACACTCGATCGACGGCGTTCTCCAACGGAACGAGCAGTCCCGTCTCCTCGAAATCGGGGTAGGCATCGGTCAGTGCGTCGTAATAGATCGTCCCGGAGAGGCGTTCGATCGCGTCATCGATCGACGAGGCCTCAAGCAGCGAGTCGAGCTCCCTGCCGCTCAGTTCGCCCGAGCGGATGAGATCGACGGAAATCGTCTCCCGGTCGGTATCCGTGTAGATCCCGCGGAGGATCGTCTTGATATTCCAAGCGTCGAACTTGCGAAGGTACCTGGCGAGTTGTTCGTACAGCTGACCATCGGACCAGTCGAGCAGGTCGCTGAAATGTCGAGAAAGGTTTGCGTTCAGCGCGTACTCGACGAGATCGACCCCCTGGTGGCGAGCACCGAGCTCGTTGACCTCGCGTTCGTACTCGGTCTCCTCGAGGAATCGGGCGATCTCGTTGGGCCCCATCCGCAGCAACTTGCGATAATCGGCCTCATCGAGCAGTACCCGTCGACGAGAACGGATCCGGGCATTCACGTAGGCCGGATTGCCACCACCGCTTGATTCAGACGCAGTGTGCAGTCGCGTCATTCTTCGAACAGCGTATCACTGATCGATCGGAGGTTGTCTTCCCACACCTCATCGAGTACGGCATCGAGACTGTTATCAACGCGCATCCGCGTCTCGGTCCCCTCGACGACGACACCGCCAAGGCGATCGATCGGCTCACCGACCGAGAGTTGGTCGTCGTCGCTCGTCAGTGACTCAAGGAGCGCTTCGTCGGACGCACGACCGTGGACGACGAGGGCCTCCTCGTCACCGAACTCCGCCAACGCAGCGTCAAGCAGGGCCTCGGTCAGGTCACGTCGTTCCTCATCGGGCAGCTCGATCAGTTGCGCTTCGACGGCGGATCGGACCTCGTCAAGCGCCTCACGACGGGCCGCTAGCCGACGTTGTTTCGCCTCGAGGTTCGCGCTTGAGATCTGCTGTTCTCGCAGTTGCTCGACTTCACGCTCGACCTCCCGCTCGCGCTCTTCCACGATCGTCTCCGCCTCGGCTTCGGCCTCCTCGAGGATCGAATCTGCCTCCTCCTCGGCGGCTTGTCGGATCTCCTCAGCCTCCGCTCGAGCTTGCTCGCGGATGTCCTCGACAACCGATTCGAGCGTCATGGTTCGCCCTGGATCACACCAGGAAGATGACGATGATGGCGAAGATAACGAGCGTCTCCGGCAGCACCGTCATGATCAGGCCACGACCAAACATCGCTGGATCCTCTGCCATCGCGCCAACAGCGGCAGCACCGATCTGGCGCTCGGCGTACCCGGCGCCGATCGCGGCGAGACCGACACTGAGTGCCGCAGCGGCGAGTTTGATCCCCTCGGCGAGGTTTGCAGCGTACTCTGGATTTTGCTCAACTGTCTGTAAGATGACTGGGTCTGATAGTAGTTCAAGCATGGATGTGCTTACTTCTCCTCAGTGATTGCTCTTTTATAACCGAACGGTTCGAACTTCCCGCCGCCGCCGTCATAAAACTTCCCAAAGAATTCGACATATTCAAGGCGTGTCATCTGGATTCCCGCCGCCGTAATACCGAGCAACAGCACCAGGACGTGCCCGGCGACGAAGACGAAAATGGCGAGGGGAATCGAGAGGAACAACGGGTCGATGTGGACCAGGCCGGGGAAGACCTCGGTGTAGCCGCTCACGTCGTAGGTCGGGAGGTTGAACGCCACGTAGCCGTGGGATTCGTACCCACCCCAGACGAGCAGGTTGACCGAGAACGCCATCCCCGCCTTCGCCAGCAGGACGGCCATCAACCGGATGTACGATACCGCGTGGCCGAAGGCGTTCGTCGGGAGTTCGATGATCCCCACTGCCCCCTCACCTCGGAAGACGAGCACCGCACCAACGATGATCGACAGGAGAGCGATCACCGCGATCGTCGGCGAGAGGCCAGCGAAGCCGAGATCGAACATCTCGTTCCGGTAGAGCACACCGTCGTAGCCGACCAGGAACTCTGGCTTGATACCACTCACCGTGAAGTCCACCGCTCCCAGATCGGTTCCGGCCACCTCGATCCCATCGAGGAAGGCAGGCGTCTCGCCGACTTCGTTCGAGGTGAAGATCCACGCGAAGATGCCCCACAGCACGAGGAGCCACGCCCCGTTCTCCGTGAAGGCCTCTCCAAGGCCGTGATTGCGGTCGTTGAGGAAGCCCATGAAGTAGCCGGTGCTCAAGTGGAGCACCCCGAAGAGGATGCTCACGACGATCCACAGCTGGGCGACCTCGACGATCTGGAGTCCCTTCGAAAAGACCCCAGCGAGGGGTAATTCGAGGCCGAGGTCGGCGATATGGATCCCGAACATCTCGTCGTACAGGTACCCGAAGAGGATGGTGAACCCACCGGCCCAGATGGCGATCGTTCCCAGCGCCTTGAGGGAGTCGTTGGTGACCAGGCGATGGACGGCGAGGCCCATGAGGACGTAGAACAGGCCATAGCCGATATCGCCGATCATGAACCCAAAGGCGAGGGGGAATGTCAGGAAGATGAAGAGCGTCGGGTCGAGCTCGTGGTAGTGCGGTCGGTTGATCGTCGTCACGAACACCTCGAAGGGTTTGAGGATCGAGGGGTTGTTCTGGATGACCGGTGGCTCGCCCTCGTGCAACTCCGGTCGTCCACCATCGGCGGACACCTCGTGCTCGTGCGGCGGATCGTAGCTGACCTGCTCGAGCTCGTCGACATCGACGAGATCGCCGACCGCGTCTGTCATCGCCGTCTGGAGGTCGGGGACGCGTCGGGTCGGAACCCAACCCTCGGCGATGAACGAGTGTGGTGTCGTGGCGAAGTGCAGCGGGGCCTCCGCCTGTTCGACCTCGATCGAGAGCTCCTCCTCGAGCGCCAACAGGAAGCCCCCATGCTCGATCTTGAGTGACTCGAGCTTGGCATCGACCTGTTCGAGCTCGTGCTCGAGTTGCTGGATCCGGCGATTCAGCTCATCCCGGCGATCGGTTGGATCGCCTGACTCCTCCGGGACCTCGATGCCGGCGAAGTCGACGCCGACGAGCGCATCGGAGACCGCCCCGGTCTCGTCCGCCGCTGGGCGGGCTGCGATGGCCACGACGCCCTCGGCATCGAAGAGCTCGTAGGCCTCGATGGCATCGCTCGCATCGAGCGCCCGGTCGACCGCCTCCGGTGTTCCCTCGCCAACGGCGATCTCGATGGCGTCATACCCATGGAGGAGATCGAGGTCGATCCCGAGGGTCGCAAGCGGCTTGAGGCGCTCGCGCTCGTCTCTGAGCTGTCGCAGCTCGTCGGTGATGTCGTTGCGCTCGTCCTCGAGATCGGTCACCTGTTTGCGAACCTCCTCGAGGCGCTCGACCGCCTCCTCGCGGTCCGCGACGATCTCCGGGTGGACCTCTGCTGGGTCGAGATCGAGCGTGTTCTCTAGCGCCCGGATGACGACGAGGCGCTCGGAGGCGGTCTCGGCGTGCTCGAGTGGGTCTCCCGTGCTGAAGTCCTCCCAGCGCTCGTCGTAGTCCTCGATGTGGAGCAACTCGAGGTCGTGAAGGACCCCGATGGCGTCCTCCATCACGGATTTGGCCCCCGCGATGGAGACCTTGCTCATCCGCTCAGGCCTGAGCATGCACCGCCTCCTTGACGTCCTCGATCACCGACTCGACCACGTCATCGAGATGGTCATCAGCACGATTCCGGAGTTCCACTCGGCGCTCCTCACCCGCGTCGAGGATCGCTTCGCGTTCGGCTTCGATCTCCTCTCGGACTTCCTCGAGGCGAGCGTCGGCCAGTTCTTCGGCCTCAGCACGAGCGTCCTCGATGATGGATTGGGCCTCGGCCCGTGCCTCGTTCAGTCGTTCCTCACGATCCGACTCAGCTTCTGCGACGATCTCGTCGGCATCCGCTTCAGCCGCCTTGATGTCAGCTAACACCTCTGGCCTCGGCATGGTCTTGGTGGAAGATGAGCTATCGCGCTACTTGGGCGTTGCGAGATGCAATCCGCCGACCGCGATGGGTATCGTTAAACCGGCTGGGGGCCTCGATGTGACCGATGGGATTCCTGGCCGACAAGGGTCGGGCGCGGTGGTTCTACCGGTTTCTCTCGCCGCTATACGATACGATCAATCCGTTCATCTGGAACGAGGCGATGCGAGAGCAAGCGCTCGAATCGTTCCCGATCAGCAGTGAGGATCGGATCCTCGATATCGGGTGTGGAACTGGCTTTGGCACCGAGGGCGTGCTCGAACATACCGATGACGTCCACGGCCTCGATCAGAGCATTCACCAGCTCAAACGCGCCGACAGAAAGCTCGGTGATGCGGTCGAGCTCTACCGAGGGGATGCAGAGCGGCTTCCATTCCAGGACGACAGCTTCGATGCCATCTGGTCGTCCGGCTCGATCGAGTACTGGCCAGACCCGGTCGAGACGCTCGTGGAGTTCAAACGGGTGGGTCGACCCGGGGCGCCGGTGCTCGTAGTGGGACCAAACGAGCCATCGTTGTGGCCATTCAGGAAGCTCGCAAAGGCGATCATGTGGTTCTATGGACCAGAGCAGGCGACGGCATGGTTCGAAGCGGCTGGGCTCGTCGATATCGAACACGAGATGGTCGGTCCGTGGTACAACCGATCGATCGCGATCATCACCACCGCTCGTGTTCCTACTTCATGACGCGCGCGTAGAGAGCTCGATCAGCGGCTGACCATCGAGGTAGAATTCGGCCGTGACGAGCGACCCGACCTCGAGGTCGTCTCCGCCGTTACTTTTAGCTAATACCAGAGAACCAGATTCGCCGGTCGACCAATCGTTTTCCGTACTCGGATTAAACACGCCTGTAGGCATTGACGGTAGCCCCTTCCTCGATCCAGGGCCGAGGTCTGGTTGGTGGGTGATGGGATCACCATCTATGGTGATCCGCACATCCAGATCTGTCACATTGATCGTATCACCACCTCGATGGAAGAATGTGAACTCATTCTCCCCTGCATCGACCTCCATATCGATCGAGACTGTCGTTGTCGAGTGATCGTCCAAGCTCCCCGGCACGAGGGCTGCGACGACACCTCCAAGCATGGCCACGAGGGCAATCAGCAGGATGACACCGATGACCGGAGCGACGCCTCTATCTGACATGCACCACCTGCTGGAACCGTTATCGCAGAAAAATCCTCCCCTGGTTACCGGTCGACCGAGAGGGAGACGATCCCATCAGGCGTGACGACGCGAACGTCCAGAGGGCCACCCGGATCGGCCCCCCAGACGACGCCGGATGCATCAAGCGCGCCCAGGGGGGACCAGGTGCCACCGTGACGGAGGTAGACCGAGGCGTCCACCGGCTCACCCGACCCTGCATCCACTGCTGATACCCGCAAGGGGCCACCCTCGAAGCTTCGTTCGAGTGTGAGTTCGATGCCATCCTCGGTCACAGCATTGGCCTGCGATAGTTCGAGTTGATCGAGCCATCGATACTGCCGTTCGACCGCCACGGCTGCCGGGTCGCCATCGACGTACGCCGTTACCGATCCATCTGGCAGCGATCGCTCAACGAGATACACCCCGGAGCCGAGGTCTCGTGTGGCGCGTGTGGCAGTGCTCGAGGGGTACGTGTCCGTCACCACCGTCTCAGCCTCGCTGAGGCTAAGCTGAGCGACTCCCGCAAGGGTGAGGCGATCGAACCTGATGGCCTCCCTGTAGAACCGGGATGCATCGACGGCTGTCAGGACTAAGCCCTCGGCTGTGAGCTCGACGCCGACGGTTGTCTGTCGATCTGGCGTGGTCGCAGCCATCACCAGCCGATCACGAACCGGTCCACTGACTAGATCGTATCGGTGGTCCAACCGAGCCGCCTCTCCGGTGAGATCGATCTCGGGGAGCGCTGCCTCCAGGGACTCGAGCTCGTCGAGTGTCTGTTGACGCGCTGTGGCGATGGCGCCGGTCGTGTAGACGCTTCGCATCAGGTCACCGATCGTGCTGTCACCGTCGACGACCGCGGCAACCGCCTCGCGGTCGGTCTCGACGAGTGAGGTGACCTCCGCGTCGAGACGGTCGAGGTACGCCTGTGCGATCGCACTCCGGTTCTCGGGTGTCGCTGACTCGAGTTCAGCGGTGAGCGTTCTGTGCTCGAGTTCCGCCCGCAGCATCGCATCAGTCGCTACGGCTGCCGCCCCAAAGTCTGCCGAGGCGCCATGGGCGTGGCGATCGGATTGGTCCTCCAACGGCAGGAGGTCCTGTGCCTCCGCTGAGCCATGACCGACATCGGCGGCCACCAGGCCGCCAGCTACCGTGGCGACCACCGTCACGACGACAAGCAGGCCGACGGTGGTCTTTCGCATCGGTGGAAACCGTAGCGGCGAGTGGCCTAAAAGCCGTCGGGTTTGCCGGGTTCGTCACCCCGGGGCCAGGCGAGGGAAAGCATTTTCTCCGGGCGACTCCCCTTTAGCGATAGTATCTATGGCGAGGCAGGTCCCCGCTACCGCCGCTGTCGGCCTCGTCCTCATCTTCGTCCTCGGAGGGGTGGTGCTCGGTGTACCCGCGTTCGCATCGGACTCAGTCTCCGCCGCGGAGCCGGGTGACCCACCCGATGGACCGCATGTCGCCATCTCCATCGAGGTTGATACCACGGGAGAAGCTCACTGGGAGATCGCCTATCGTTTCGGAGTCAATACTACCGAGGAGGCCCAGGCGTTCGAGGACCTCGCGGACGCGGTCCGGGCTGGAGCGGTCGAGCTGCCGTTGTCGGTTGCCACGATGGAAGGGTATCTCGCCGATGCTACGACCGTCGTTGACCGGGACATGGCCATCGAGGATGCATCGTGGAGCGATCGCATCGAGGGCGATGTCGGCGTCCTCACCCTCGCGTTCACCTGGGAGGACTTTGCTGCAACCGGTGACGGTAGACTCGATATCGGCGATGCCTTCCATGGCCAGGAGGGGCTCTGGCTCGAATCCCTCAGCGATGACATGCGCCTCACCATCGAGGGTCCCGGTGGGTACGACCTCGACGGGGCACCCGACACTGCGACGGTCGAGGGGACATCAGTAACCTGGGACGGGCCGACCACTTTCGAGTCAGCGTCACTCGATCTCACGTACACGAACGAGGTTCGAACGCCATTCTCGATGTCACCCGATGTGATCGCCTTGGGGGTGATCTTCCTGCTCATTATCGGTGCCGTCGCAATCGGGTACCGCCGGGGATGGGAGCTGCCGACATCGGGTCCGACACAACCGGCGGAAGACGCATCGACCGAGGGGTCCGAACCTGACCTCGACATCGAGCTGTTGAGCGACCCTGAACGGGTGGAACGCCTCCTTGTGGACAACGGCGGTCGGATGAAGCAGGCGAAAATCGTGGAGGACACCGGCTGGTCGAGTGCGAAGGTGTCACAGTTGCTCTCCGAGATGGCCGACGAGGGGCGTGTTGAGAAGCTCCGGCTCGGGCAAGAGAACCTCATTTCCCTGCCTGATTCGGAAGACGACGACGCTTCCGAGTAACCGCCCTGCCTTCGAAACTGTTTACCACGGGCGAGGACCATCCTCGGGGTATGAAAGTTCTCGTCACGGTCAAAGAGATCGCGACCGTTGCGGACACCTTCGAGATCGAAGGTGACCAGATTCCCGAGCGGTATCTCGACTACGACCTCAACGAGTGGGACGATTACGCCGTCGAGGAGGCGGTTCAGCTGGCCGAAGCGAACGACGACGTCGAGGTCGTCGCGGCGACGATCGGTCCGGAGCGATCGGAGGAAACGATCCGGATCGCGCTTGCGAAGGGCGTCGACCGGGCCATCAGGGTCTGGGACGATAGCCTCGCATCGGCCGATATTCTCGATGTGCCCACCAAGGCCAGCTTGCTCGCCGCCGTCGTCGAAGCCGAGGAACCAGATATCGTCTTCTCAGGCGTCCAGGCCGGCGACGATGCGTTCGGGGCGACAGGGGTCGCCCTCGCGGCGGAGGTCGACTACCAGTGGGCAGCGGTGGTCAATCAGTTCGACCTCGACGGCGAGGTGGCCGCGATCCACAGAGAACTCGAAGGCGGGTTAGAGGAGGTCTCAGAGGTCGAACTACCGGCTGTGTTCACCATCCAGACGGGGATCAACGAACCCCGGTATGCCAGCCTTCGAGGGATCAGGCAAGCACAGCAAAAGGAGATCGACGTGACGACACCAGCTGAACTCGGCCTCGAGACCCCGACGAGTCAGCTCGAGATCACCTCCATGGTCGAGCCGGAAACGGAATCGGACGTGACCATCCTCGAGGGTGATGCCACCACCACCGCACAATCACTCGCCGACGTGTTTGCCGATATCGGGGTGATCGGTGAATGAGTGACGTACTCGCCGTAGCCGAGAGTCGAGACGGCTCGATTCGGGCGGTGAGTCTGGAGCTCATTGCCGCGGCTGAAGAGATCGCCAGCGACCTCGGAGGAGCCGTTCACGTGGCGCTCATCGGGCCGGATGCGTCGTCGCTTGCAGCCGAACTCAATGTAGGGGGTGTCGCCACCATCCACGTGCTTGACCACGATGCACCGTTCAGCCACGATGCGCATCGACAGGCCATCAATCAACTCGCTGAATCACTCGATCCACGGGTCGTCCTGACACCGCAGTCTGTCAACGGGATGGACTATGCTCCTGCCATCGCGACTGATCTGGACGGCTCGCTCGTGACCGATGTGATCGAGTACAACGGTAGCAGTGGAGACGGGATGGCCATCACCCGAGAGATGTACGGTTCAAAGGTCGAGACGACAGTCGCCGTCTCGGGAGACCCGATCGTGGCGACCGTTCGTGAAGGTGAATGGGAGGCACCGACCCAATCGGGAGACGCGGAGGTAGTAGACGCCGACGTAACCCTCGATGAAGGTGCCTTTGGCTCGACGGTGACCGGGTTCGAGGAGCTCGCCGGCGGTGACGTCGACATCTCCGAAGCCGAGGTCCTCGTGAGTGTCGGGCGCGGGATCGAAGAGGAGGAGAACCTCGAGATCATCCACGAGCTGGCTGACGCGATGGGTGCAACCGTCTCAGCCTCCCGTCCCATCGTCGACGCAGGATGGCTCCCAAAGAACCGGCAGGTCGGTCAAAGCGGGAAGACCGTCACCCCCGATTTGTACCTCGCGATCGGTATCTCGGGGGCCGTCCAACACGTCGCCGGGATGAAGGGAGCCGATACCATCGTGGCCATCAACAACGATCCGAACGCGCCGATTTTCGACATCGCAGACTACGGCATCGTCGATGACCTCTTCGACGTCGTCCCGGCGCTGACGGAGGCCCTCGCGTAGGTGAATGGCTCCGAACGTACCTGATGGACCGCCGCCGATGGAGTACATCGATAGCCGGCGGAATGCGATCGAATCCCGGCTCGAAGCGACTGTTTCCACCATCGATCCAGACGGTCTCGCAGAGCCGATGCGCCATTCGCTGCTTTCCGGTGGGAAGCGCGTCAGGCCGACCCTGACGGTGCTGACCTGTGAAGCCGTTGGGGGCACGATGGACGAGGCCCTCGAATACGCTGTGGGCATCGAGATGGTCCACAGCGCGTCCCTCGTCGTAGACGATATCATCGATCGCGCCACGGTTCGTCGAGGCGTCGACAGCACGTGGGCGGCCTACGATCATGGTGGTGCGCTGATCGGTAGCGATGGTCTGTTGGGCGAGGCACTGGCTCGGTTCTCCCGTGATCCACGGGCCCTGTCACTCGTCACGGATGCACTGGTGGAACTCGGCGAGGGAGAAGCAACCGAACTGGTCGATCACCCGGTGACCCGAGAGCAGTACATCGACCTCGCTCGCCGAAAGACCGGCGTCCTGTTCAAAACCGCTGCAGAGGTCGGTGTGCTTGCCGGGGACGGTGGCGACGAAGCCCTTGCATCACTTGGTACCTACGCCGAGCGGGTCGGTATCGCCTTCCAGATCCGTGACGACGTACTGGATGTCGTGGCAGATGTGGAGACCCTCGGGAAGCCCGCCGGGCGGGACGCCGATATGGAACGTCCGTCACTGTTGGATGTGTCCGATATGACACCGGAGGAGGCAGATACTTTCGCGAAGGAACAGGCACAGGTCGCTCTCGACGCCCTCGATCAGGTCCCAGTCGTCGACGACCAGATCACCCGGTATCTCGAGGAGCTCGCCCATTTCGTCGTGACTCGAGAGAGCTGATCGCCTCGACTATCCCACACTCGCTCGGGCCTCTTGTCGGGCCTCTGCAACCGCAAACGCCAGTGTACTGGCGAGACCGAGGGCGGTTCCAGCAGCCAACACGCCGACCATGTACGAGAGGGTCACCTGTCCAAGGAGATACGCACTGATTCCATGCAGGACGGCAGCGATCGCCACCACGTAAAATGGAGCGTTCAGGTACCTGACGCGCAACCGCTCGTGAAGGTATGCATCGGTGATCTGACCGAGGCTGGTCATGATGCCTGCCGAAGCGACCCACAAGAGCGCCCCGTCGACCAAGGCCGCCAGCATGAGCAACGGACTGATCTCGCCTGCGAGCTCGACCTCGATCGCCTCCAATCTGCCCATGGCGCTAATCCCGGCCACCACGAGAAGCGCAATGGCGACACTGTAGGTAATGAGGGTCACCCGCCCGGTGTAGAGCGATTGTCTCGCCCGCTCGAACCCCTCGACCAGCCGCGTGTGTAAATCGAATCCCCGTGCGATGAGATAGAGGCCAATGAGAGCCGAGGTCGTCCCAAGGACGGCTCCAGGCATGTTGTAACTGCTGGCGATGACCGCGATCGGATAGATCAGCAACAAGATCCCGAGTGGGACCAAGATCGTGCCACGCGTCTCGGGATCGTTGAGGACCTGTTTCATCGTGTAGTACGTCGACTCGAGCCCCTCCGCCTGACGGACGACCACCCGCCGGACCCCATTGACCGAAACCCTCGATCTGATGACCGGGAGGACGCTCTCGTCCTGGGCGCCATCGGTCACGACGATCGTGTCAACCGCCTCTCGGTCGACGGCGATCTCCTCGAGCACGAGGTCGACCTCGCGGCCAACCGCACGGGCCGCACTGACGTCTCGGCCGTCGACACCGGTAACAGCCGCGACGACGGGCTGCTCGTGGTCGAATTCGTCCACCAGTTGCAATCCCTTGAAGAGCACGTTGACGTCACTATCCTCGGGATCGGCTTTCGCGAGGGCCACCGCCCCCTCCTCGACCTCCTCGCGGCCGATCAAGGGCGTCTCGAGACCGGTCTTGCGACCGATGTCATCGTCCATGTCGACACAGAGGACGAGCTGCATCTATCGGGTCCTAAGGGATGGCTCACCAAAAGTGTCACCGCGGACGGGTCTCAGTCATGACTCCCCCAGAAGGAGCGCAACTCGCCGGGGAGCTCCTCTGGGTGGATGACATCGAACTCGTCGTCCGCTGGGAGATGATCCTTGACGCCGTCCCACCCGGCGCGGCGGTAGCGTTCATCCACGAGGACCCTGACACCAACCTCCTCGGGACCACGTATGACGCGGCCGAGGGCCTGCCTTGCCTTTCGCACCGCCGGGACGACGAGTGATTGCTCGAACCCGTGACCGAAACGACGGTCATATGCCGTTGTCATCGCCTGTGTCACCGGGTCACCCGTGTTGATGATCGGGACGCCACAGACCACGCTCGCGGCCAGTCGGTCGCCCTCGTAGTCGACCCCCTCGGTGAGCGTCCCTCTGAGGCTCGTGACGAGGACCTTCGATCCTCCCTCGAAGAACTCCCGCTTGAGGGCGTCTGTCGTCGTCCGATCGCTCGATCGATCCAGCAATATCGGCGTGTCAATTCGCTGATTGAGCTCGTCGGCCATCCACCGAGCCTCGGCGTAACTCGGCATGCCGACGAGGGTGTTCCCGTCAGCGTGTTTCGCGACGTCGGCCGTTACTGATGCGTACACCCGTCTGGTCGGTGAGTCCTCCGACGGCGCACCCCGATTGCGATACGTGAACTTCGGTGCATCGACGATGAGGCTGAGCCGGTTCTCCGGCGGGAACGGCAGCCCGAAATGAGCCGTCTCGACCGGTCGACCACCGGCTGCAACCCGATCCAGACCGGTCACACGGGTGAAGACATCCATCGGGGCGAGGGTGGCACTCATGAGGATCCCACCACCAAAGGAGCGTAGCGCCGATGCGATGGCATCGGCCGGGAGACAGTTGTGGAGCTCGAGTGCGTCGTCCGCCGACTCATCCCTCGGCGACAACGTGCGGAGATACGCTTCGTAGTCGCTGTGCCACCATCGGTTGAGGAAATGGCCAACTCCCGGTACCGCCCGCCAGCGTTCCTCGCCATCGATGGTATTCAGCACGTACTCGACGATCGGAGCCACCTCCTCGGCCGCCTCCCAGGTAGCCTCGCCATATCCGTCCTCTCGCAACCGCCCAGTGAGTCGATCCATCTCAACCTCCGTTGGATCGCGAAGCGGTACCCGATCATCGGTCACCCGATCGGCCGAGAGGTCACGAGCTGCGGCGAGTAACTCGCCCAGGAAGGTATGCACGAGGGACAGATCAGCGCGATCCAACCCGGCCGTGCTCAACGCTTCAGTAGCGATCGATCGTGCCCCTCGACCCTCGCGCCCTTTGGCGGCCTCGATGACTGTCGCAATCTCGTCTCGTGCGCGTTCGAGGGTTCCAAAGGCGATCTGATCGCTCGCGAGGTCACGCACACGTGGCTCGAGCATGTGGGCCTCGTCGCAAATGAGGAGCGTCGACTGATCGAGCATTCCGCCGGTGAACGCCGTCACCGTTCTCGGATCGAACACGTGGTAGTAGTTGCCGATGACGACCTCGACATCCTCCATCAGGACACCCATCAGTGAGTGCGGACAGCTCCCGTACTCGAGTCCCCGCTGGACGAGTGTCTCGGGGGTCAGTACCTGGCCATCGTTGTAGTCGAACGAGATGGCATCGGAGTCGCCGTTTCCCTCTGCACTGTCAGCGAGATATTGAGCGTAGAACGGGCAGTACTCGACCTCGCGACCGCTGTCAGGTTCGGCTGTCACCGGCATCGACTCGGGATACGGTGCCGTCGTGCCCCCGATATCAAGACCACCAATCTCGCTCTTCGCGTCGCTCGCGAGCGTGGCAGGAGCTCTGCCACTATCGGACAGGTCTCGAGTACGTTCACGCAGACTCTCACACCGGTCGTACACAGACGCCTCGGTCATCCCCCCGGTCCCGGTGAGGTTGTACGGACAGACATCGGCTTTGCCGACGAGGGTCAGGGCCGTCACCGGAGTCATGTCCTCCGGGCGTGTCGTCTCGATCTGTGCGAGGTCTCGCTCGAACTGGCGAAGCTGCTGCTTGACGCTCGTCGCAACCAGAATCCGTTCAAACGGTGTCGAGGGATCACGGACGGCGTGGATCCCCGCCGTGAGCGCCAGCATCGTCTTGCCGGTTCCACACGCTCCCTCGAGTGCGAGATAACCACCATCGGTGAGCACGTCCAGCGCGTGCTCGATTCCTCGAGCCTGGTTCTCATACGGGCTGGGATGACCGAATACCCGTTGCCACGCCGACATCTATTCGTGTTTGGCTCGGCCTGCCGTTTATGGCTGTCGAGGTCGCCAGTGAGGTATAATTAAGTCAGCGGGGTTACTCCTCGCCCTCATGCAATACCGCCTCGAGGTCGATGATGCCCCCGAGACGGTTTCGGGCGGGACGAGCATCCTCTTGCTCCATCATTCCACCGCTGACACCGACCGCATCGATAGCCAGTTCCTCATCGCTGACACGGATCATTACCTCGTGGTCTCGACCAAGTCGACGGCCGTTGAGATCGACGAGAAGCTAGATTTCTTCGGCGTCGACCGGGACGCCGCGACGATCATCGACGCGATCAGCATCGAACGTGGGTACTCACGACGAGAATCATCACGCGTAGAGTACCTTCCAAGTCCGGAGGATATCGATGGACTGCTATCGACTGCGGAGCAGTTCTTCGACACGCACGATGGCAAACTCCGACTCAGCGTCGACTCCATCTCTGAACTCGCCTTCTTCGCCTCGGAGGACCGAGCCATCGCAGCCGTCGATGCCCTCCAGGAACTCCTCGAACGACATGATGGTGTCGGGCTGTTCCATCTGGCGACAGAGGTTCACGATGAGACGTTCGTCGACGAGGTCCGGACGATGTTTGATGTGGTAATCGAGATACCACCGAGCCAGTAATCTGCCGGAGTTAGCCGATCACTGCCAGGGCGAGCCACATAGATACGAGCAGCGTAAGAAAACCAATGATCAACACAATCCGAGTTGCCTCGCTCATGCGTGACTACTTACCCTACTGCCGTATAAATCTGGAACCCCGTTTTTGCAGTTGAAATAGGGGGGGACGGGTTTTATCAATCGTTGGGTGCTTGTCGCCAGGCCTCCGGGACATCGATCACGTACCTCCCATCCTCCTGGAGGGAGATGACGTAGGTATCCCGGTCGTAGAGCTCCATTAGATTGAGTTCGTACTGTCCTGGTTCCACGATCCGGATACTCTCGAATTGACTATCGAGGCGTTCGCGTAACTCGGCAAGGTCGGTCGTGGGTGACGCGGAGGTCTCAGCTGCTGAGGCACTCGCCGATTCCTCCTCTCCAGCCTCTCCTTGATCGAACCGATCTGGGACGGTAGACGTATCGGCCACTTCGCGTCGAGCTGTGCGCTGTGCACTGTCCTCATCTTGCTCACCCGATTTCGGGATGAACTGGAACTTCTTGCCACCACACCCTGGACACCCGTTCAACATCTCCTTCGACCCATCAGGAAACCGCTTGTTACACTGCGTGCACTCGTGGGGCATTATCGATGGGTGACGAATGCAGAGATCAATTCCTCGTCCTTGTGGAGGGTCTCGATCCGGTTCGCCGGACCGATCACGGTGAGCTTACGTTCGCCAGTTCTGCCCATCAACCGCTCAAGGAAGCTTCCAGAGCCAGCCTCTGTCCGCGGGTAGGTCTCGATCTCGATCCCGTTGAACCCGTCTGGATTGATCTCGCTCATGGTCACCTCGATGAGCTTGCTCTCTTCGTCTGGTGAGAGCCCCTGTTCGAGGATGACGATGTTCCCATCGTGGACGCCATCGAGAATGACCCGGACCTTCTCCATGATGGTCATATCCTTCATCCGGTCGCCGCTGATGAGATCGATCTGCACACCCCGCGTCTCGGATTGTTCAGTTACTTCCGCCATCTTGATCACCCAAAGTACTCCGCGATTTTGTCGTACACTTCCTCCATGTTGTCTCCTTCAAGGGCGGACAAGGGCACGGTTTCGTGTTGGGGGAACGTGCTCTTGATACGTTGGACACTGGATTCTTCGAGGTCGATTTTGTTGGCGAAGATCAAGACGGGGAGGTCTCGACTCTCGATGATACCGATCAACATCGTGTTGACCTGAGTGATGGGATCTTTGGCGCTGTCAAGCACGTAGATTACCCCATCGACATCCTCTCGAAGCCAATGCATCGCCTCGGCGACCCCTTCAGTCGCCTCTCGAGACCGGCGAATCGCGTCCTCCTTGTCGATATCGAACTCGATGAACTCCTCGTAATCTACCTTGGTCGTCACTCCTGGTGTATCGACGACGTCAATCGTGACAGATTTTCCATTGCGCTTGATCTCGACGTTTTCTTTCCGACGTGCCCGTCTCGTCTCGTGGGGGATGTGACTCTCGGGGCCCATTGCATCACCAGTCCAATCGCGAGTAATCCGATTTGCCAATGTCGTCTTACCGGCATTTGGCGGGCCATAGATCCCGATCCGTTTCGGCTCATCACCAGCGAACAATCGATCCGCTGCCCGTGAGATGCTGTCGCGGATTCCTGTTAGCAGTCCCATTGTTCCTCCCGCTATCGTAACCTGGATAGCTGGTACTAGTATCACGCCTGTATGGCGCCTTAAGATTACGTCAGACGAAGGTCAGACACGGAACGATTCCATCACGTCTCGCGATTCTCGGGCAGCAAGCCCCTACCCCTTTGTTTCAAGTCGAAACAGTCGGTGAAGACCCTTGATCGACTAACAACATCCATTCTTGTTATTACGAAAGTATATTGCAATTAAATTATACTTAGTTTAAATCTACTACGGACTGATTTTAGTGGTAAGGTCATGAAAGTTGTGGTATGGAAATAGACGTCGTTGCCAGCGTTTCAATTTAGTCCTACAGTTGAAACAAAGGGGTAGGAGGGGGTAGTCATACCCAGCGTTTCGATCGTGAGGCTGAGATCCGTACGTGAGTAGATCACCGTTAAATTTCCATGATACAGTGTATTTGATGAATAATTTTTGTTTAGTTCCGTTAACTATTGGGACTCATTGATAAATGAGAGAAGATGTAAAATCAACAATTATAACAAGAATAATATGCTATAGTTCTTATATATCATTTCGAGCAATCGTTACAATAGGGAAGATTTTATGGTGGTTGTACTCATCGGTTGAATGCACACGGCAAACACGCCGATCGGGGATGGGGACCTGATAGGAACTTGCGGTCATGAGCGAAGCGCCTAGGCGTGGTTGCAGTTGAAACGAAGGGGTATTACGATAAGGAATGCCGGACAAAAACCAACACATTGGCTCGTTATCATCGGAGATAGAGGATGCTAACGTCCTCGACGAACTCTCTCCCGGCGGGAGTCTCGAGGATGTAGATGGAAACGGACGCGGGAGCCTTTTTGACGACCTGCTTGAGAGCGATCCAATATTCGAGAACAAGGACGTATTGCGCCCAGCGTATACGCCGTCAACACTTCCACATCGTGAAGAGAAAATCAATGAGATGGCGTCGATTCTCGCCTCGGCGTTGCGGTCTGAGACGCCATCAAACATATTGATCTACGGCAAAACCGGGACCGGGAAGACCGCCTCAGCGACGTACGTCAGCGACGAGCTTGAGGACGCATCAGACCGTTATGAGCTTCCATGCCACGTCGAGTACGTCAACTGCGAGGTCATCGACACACAGTATCGGGTCTTCGCGAAGCTGGCGAACATTTTCATCGAGAAGAACCTCGAGCTCATCGATCAGCAGATTTCCAGGCTGGAAACCCAGGCCAGAGAGCTACGAGCCGGCGATGGTCCCGCGGACATGACCATGGACGATCTTCCAGCGCTGCTCGATGAGATCGATTCCTTGGAGACCGATCGCCAATCGTTCGAACGGGTCCCGATGACCGGCTGGCCGACGGATCGGGTCTATGATGCCTTCTTCGAGGCCGTCGACTACCGGGAGATCGTGGTCGTCATCATGCTCGACGAGATCGACAAGCTCGTCGAGAAAAGTGGTGATGACACCCTGTACAACCTGTCTCGAATCAACAGCGATCTCGAACGCTCGCGCGTGTCCATCATGGGTATCAGCAACGATTTGCGCTTCACTGATACCCTCGACCCGAGGGTTCGCTCGAGCCTCGGTGAAGAGGAGATCGTGTTCCCGCCGTATGATGCGAACCAGCTCCGCGATATCCTCGAACACCGCGCAGACATCGCGTTCAAACCCGACATATTGTCGGAGGACGTCATCCCGCTCTGTGCGGCCTACGCCGCCCAGGAACATGGTGACGCACGGCGCGCCCTCGATTTACTCCGGACCGCCGGTGAGTTGTGCGAACGTGACCAGCACGAACAGGTCGAATCCGCGCACGTCCGCAAAGCACAGGAGAAGCTGGAGCTCGATCGCATCATCGAGGTCGTCCGAACGCTCCCGCATCAATCAAAGCTCGTCCTCTATGCGATCGTCATGCTCGAGAAGCACACCGATACCAACAGCAAGACCGGCGAGGTGTATGACGTGTACAAGCAGCTGTGTGAACAGCTGGGATCGGATTGTCTCACCCAGCGTCGGGTGACCTCGCTGATCAGCGAGCTCGACATGCTCGGTATCATCAACGCGGTCGTCGTCAGCAAAGGTCGCTACGGCCGAACGAAGGAGATCAGCATCTCGAAACACCTCGACGAGACGGAGGCGGTCCTGGCCTCCGATTCGAGGTTTTCAGATATCGGCGAGGTTCAGCCGTACATCCAGTCGCGCTTCGAGTGAGTCTCACAGCGACAGGCGTAGCTCGCCGAGATATGGGATTCGCACCGCCGCCCGACCTTCGATCCATTCCGGTTTGATGATGCCAACGTTGCTGTTGATTTGATCGTAGTGTTGGTTGGCGTCACCCTTGGTGACAAACCCATCATACGGGGCTGGACAGTCATCCAGTTCGTAACAGTTCGATGCGCCACCGATATACTCGGGGTTGGCTCGATCGTACCAGTTCTCTCCAGCCTCGACCCAGAGGTGCAACCGGTGGATGATCGGAACCCCGCCATCATCGAGGTCGAACACCACGACATGCCCGGGTTCTCCGAAGGCGAGGTGGCCGGATTCCTTCCCCTCTTCGACCGTAATGAGGCCGGTATCGCCGGCGCCACTGTGGCCAACATACCGATCGGTATCGACCAGGAAGACGAGATCACCCTCGTTCATGTTCGGCTCCATGCTGCCACTCTCGATGGCCACAAAGGGGGGCCACACACCACTGAGGGCGAAGACCACGAGGACGAGTAATACGATGATGACGATGCCGATGAAGACGTCCCAGGCAAATCCGGCCACGGTCCGGACTGTCCGTTGGAGGGGGGTACCGGAGTCATCACCACCGTCTACTGAACCCTGCATCCATCCGCAGGGAGACGATAAACCCCCAAGAGTTTTCCGTTCGGTCCGCCGCGGCCGGGTGCGACGTACCCGAACGATTTTAGCCCGCTGGGTGCGTCCATCTCATCCGTGTCTGAGGCGACCCTCGGCCGGATTGTAGAGTTACTGGCAGCCCGGGGGCTCACCGCCGAGAAGGCGGCAGTTCGGCAGATACAGCGTGCGAACGATCCCGTCGCGGCGGTGGAAACAGTGGCCGATGCAGTGTCTCCGGAGACGGTCACCCTTCGCGAGGCAGACGTTTCGTCTGCGCTTGCGGACGCCAACGGTACTGCGGATACGCCAACACGCGACTTGCGGGTCCTTGGGGATATGACCGGCGAGAGCACCGGGACTGGTAGTTACGAGGATTTCCTCGCGCTCTTTCGTGACCGATACGAACGCCTATCGGACCTCCTGCGCGACCGCGTGCGATCGCGATCGATCGCCTCACTCGAAGCGACGAATCAGGCCCGTCATGGCGTCGGTATCGTCGGCATAATCACCGATATCCGCTCGACTGCATCGGGCCATTGGTTGCTGGAATTAGAGGATCGGACCGGGATGTGTCGAGCACTCGTCAATCAGGACAACGATCTCCATGAGGTGGTCGATGAGCTGTTGCTCGATCAAGTCATCGCGATCGAGGGGACCCTTGCAGATGATGGCGGGATCATCTTCGTCGACGAGCTCCACCAGCCGGAGATCCCGATGTCGAATGAGGCGTCCCGGGCCGATCGTCACCTCGAGGTCGCCCTGGTCAGTGACCTCCACATCGGCAGCGAGGAGTTCGCAGCTGGGCCGTGGACGACGTTCACGGAGTGGCTCGCCTCCCCCGAGGCCGAGGCGATCGAGTACCTCATCATCAGCGGCGATCTCGTCGACGGGGTCGGCGTATACCCCGGACAATCGGAGGAACTCGACATCGTCGATGTCTATAAACAGTACGAACGCGCGGTTGCGTACCTCCAGGACGTGCCAGATGACATCGAGATTGTGATCATTCCTGGAAATCACGATGCGGTCCGACTGGCCGAACCGCAACCTGCGTACGGACCGGAGATCACTGACCTGTTCGAGGACCGCCCGGTCACCTTCATCAGCAATCCCGGCTGGGTCGACATCGAGGGGGTGACCTTCCTCCTGTATCACGGGACCTCCCTTGACGATGTCATCGCGATGATCCCCGAGAGCGACGTGTCCTACGAATCCCCAGCTGGGGCGATGACACAGCTACTTCGAAAGCGCCACCTCGCTCCGACCTATGGCAGTCGGACCCGGATCGCCCCGGAGACGACAGACCATCTGGTGATCGATCGAGTACCGGACGTCTATCATGGCGGTCACACCCATACTCGCGGGGTGAACACGTATCGCGATGTGCGGGTCATCAATAGCGGCTGCTGGCAGCACCAGACCTCGTTCCAACGGCAGGTCAACATCGAACCTGATGTGGGTATCTCGGCGATCGTCGATCTATCGACCCTCGAGGTCACCGTCCGATCATTCTCCTGATTCTCGGCTGCAGCGCACGACGTAACCCAATTAAGGTGTCCCCGTCGTATGTGCTGACGGATGCGTATCGTCGTCAAGTTCGGGGGATCGAGTCTGGCCAGTGCTGACCGGCTCGAACGCGCTGCGGAGTCGATCGCCGATGTGGTCGAACGCGGTCACGAGGTCGTCGTCGTCGCGAGTGCGATGGGCGATTACACGGACGAGTTGCTCTCGGTGCTCCCCGATCGGGTCGACGAGGAGACGCGAGCCGACATCCTCAGCATGGGAGAACGAACGAGTATCAGGCTTCTTGCAGCAGCTCTCGGGGCGGCCGATGTCGGCGCTGAGTACATCGAGCCAGGCCATCCAGCCTGGCCCATCAAATCGACCGAGGATGGTGATCTCGATCTCGAGGCGACCGACGGGTCGGCCCAGCAGTTACTCGAGTTGACCGCCGAGACCGTTCCGGTCGTTGCTGGATATCTCGGCGAACGCCAGGACGGATCTATCGTCACGCTTGGTCGAGGGTCCAGTGATACCACTGCAGCCGTGCTGGCGAGCGTGCTCGATGCTGATGAGGTCGTCATCGTCACGGATGTTACCGGGGTCATGACGGCCGATCCACGCAGCGTCGAGGGGGCCAGGAACGTGGGTGCGATCGATGCCGATCGCCTCCGCGAGCTCTCAGCTCGGGGTGCCGATGTGGTATCACCCGATGCACTGGCCTTCAAGAACGACGATGTATCGATGCGGATCGTCCACTACCAGCGACACGATATCCTGTCGGGGGGTACCGTCATCGAGGGAGCGTTCTCGTCGTTCGTCGATCTGCGCGAGGGCGCCGTCGTCGCGATCACGCTGGCCGGCCGAGGGCTCAGATCTGAACCGGGTATCATCGAGGCCGTGAGCGCTCGCCTGAGCCGAACTGATATCCCGATCATCGCGATCAGTAGCGGGCTCGATAGCCTCTCGGTGTACGTCGATGAGTCGCAGGCGTCAGCGGCGGAGACGGCGCTTCATGAGACCGTGCTTGAGTCCGATCTCCTCTGGAGCGTCAGTCGATCAGATCCGCTGGGTATCATCAGGCTCACCGGTCGGGGAGTCGACGAAGATCCCGACCGGCTGATCGATACACTCCAAGCCGTTCGGGATGCACATGTCGAGCCATCGGATGTCATCACGAGCGCGACCACCGTGGCACTCGTCGTGCCGTGGGAGCAAGCCGAGCGGGCCCTGCGCGCGGCGGAGTCTGCGGTCACCACGACGACGTGAGTGCGGGAATCGACTGGCTTTTTCACAACTGCGGGCGGATGGCTACTAATGCGGTCGTACCGGACCAAGATGGCAGAACCGATCTCGCTGCCACCACGCCCTGAGCGACAACGGATCCTCGCCGACGCCGGATACAACGTCTTTCGGATCGACGCAGCGTCGGTGTTCATCGACCTGTTGACCGATAGCGGGACGGGCGCGATGAGCGATGCGCAGTGGGCTGCGATGATGCGCGGGGACGAGGCGTACGCGGGAAGTAGCAGCTTCCACCGCCTCGAAGCGGCAGTCGAGGAGGTCATGGGACTTCCGTACGTGGTCCCAGCCCACCAGGGTCGAGGGGCGGAACACCTGCTCTACGGTGCGCTGTTGGAGCCCGGCGACATCGCCCTCAACAACACCCATTTCGACACGACCCGGGCGCATATCTCCGCGTTAGGTGCGGAGGCCATCGACTGTCCCGGTATCGACTGGGATGCCCTGGAGGAGCCCAGACCCTTCAAGGGGAACATGTCGATCGAGGCGGCCCGCGAGGCGATCGATGACATCGAGCCTGAGCGGGTTGGTTGTGTGATCCAAACAATCACGAACAACTCAGCGGCTGGTCAACCCGTCGAACTCGCGAACCTCGACGCCGCTGCTGATCTCGCCGAGGAGCTCGAGGTCCCCTTCGTCATCGACGCCTGCCGCTTCGCGGAGAACGCCTATTTCAACGCGAACGACGACGATGTCGCCTCGGTTGCCCAGTCGCAGTTCGAACGGGCCGATGCTGTCGTCATGAGTGGGAAGAAGGAGGGACTGGTGAACATGGGCGGCTTCGTCGCCCTCAGAGATGAGGACCTGTACCAGCAGGTTCGCCAGCGAGGGATCCTCTACGAGGGCTACCCAACCTATGGCGGGATGGCCGGCCGCGATCTCGAGGCGATGGCCGTCGGGCTGACCGAGGCAGTCGAGTACGGGTACCTCGAACATCGCATCGCCCAGGTTCGCTCACTCGGCGAGCGCCTGGCGGATATCGGCATTCCCGTCGTGCGGCCCATCGGCGGCCACGCGGTGTACGTCGACGCTGGACAGCTGTATGACCACCTCGAATCGGCTGCGTTCCCCGGGCAGGCACTGGTGTGCGAGCTCTACCTCGAGGGTGGTATCAGAGCCGTCGAGCTCGGCAGTCTGGCGTTCCCGGACACCGACCGACCCGAGTTCGTCCGCCTGGCTATCCCGCGGCGGATGTACCACGACGAGCACATCGATCACGTCGTCGAGACCTTCGAGACCATCCAAGCACAGACAGGGGAGGTGTCCGGCTACGAGATCGTGGCCACACCCGGACCCCCTGAGCTTCGACACTTCAGTGCAGAACTCCGGCCCACGGCCGACTAGCGACCCTCGTACAGTCGATCGGCGAGTCCTTCTGGTAGCCCACGAGCCCTCGCTGCATCCGCGGTTCGATCGATCGGGTACTCGACCCGGTGCTCAGTTGCCTCCAGGGTCTCGAGGTCGACGATGGCGTAGCCGGCTCGCGAATCGCCATCTCGTGGTTGACCGACACTACCGGGATTGATGACCACGCCACCCGCCACCGATTTGGTGAACTGGACGTGCGTGTGACCGAGGACGAGGACGGGTTCGTCCTCGAGGATCCGATGGTCGACCTCCTCGGGGTACGTGTATCGATCGGGGTCGCGCGGATGCCCATGGACGACACGCAGGCGTCCGTCGAAGAGCACCCGATCGTCAGGCAGGGACCGGAGCCACTCGAGGTGTCGTGCGTCGAGATCCTCGCGAGCTACCTCGAGTCCAGCTCGTGCACTGCCATGGAACCGGAACGCCGAGTCTTGGACGACGGCTCGATCGTGATTACCCAGCACTGTCGGGATCGATCGACCCTCGACGATTTCGACACAGTCGGCGGGCCACGTGTAGTAACCGACGACGTCCCCGGCACAGACGAGCGCATCCACCTCGGGCATATCCTCAAGGACCGCCTCGAGGGCGGGGAGGTTGCTGTGGATATCCGAGATAAGGCCGACGCGCATGGCGAAGAGGTTGACAGCGGACGCCCTTAGCTCTCAGGTCCGTTGACGATAGCTGTCTCGACGCCGTCGTCACTGCGAGTGACTCCAGCTGCACAGACCGTATGTTCGTACTCGAGGTCGTACAGCGTCCGGGCGAGCTCCTCGGCATCGGCGACCTCGAGCTCGATGGGTTCCGGCCGATCGATCTCGTAAGTCGCCACGATCATGGGTTCAGAGACGGCTTCGACCAAGAGTGCATCTCGCCTGACGATACCGATGTAGGATTCGTCGCCGAGGACTCCGGCGATGCGTGGTGTGTCGTAGTCATCCTTCTCGAAGTCGAGGGTCAACAGCCCCTGCGCGAGCGTGTCGCGCGGTGGATAGCCGAGAGACAGCTTCTCAGCGATGGGGTCCACGTGGCTCCCGTTGCCGATCACCTCAACGTCACCGGCAGAGCGCAGACAGTTGTAGGAGATGTACGGATTGTCCGACGGCGGTGCGTCGTCGGTTGGCGTGACTGTGAGGGTTCCATCTCGGTCGACGATCTTTCGATGCGGAAACGACCTGGAGGAGACTCGGTAACCGGCCCAATCGGGTGCCACGACGACGAAGCGGCCGATGTACATGGTTGGAGGTGTGTCCGACCAGGGAAAGTAGGTATCGGAAGCACCCGCATCAACAACGTTAATTAACCCGATTACCCTTTCCTCAGATGCACAGTCCCGTGGGGTAGCGGCCAATCCTGCGAGCTTCTGGGGCTTGCGACCCAGGTTCGAATCCTGGCGGGACTATCGTGCTGCGATTGGTACTCTTTGACTATCGCTAGTTGCTAAGATTGAACTGAATCCGATTGCCGTTACTCCATTTATTGCTAGTTGCGTCGTCCAATACCCGTTGTGCGAATGGCTCAATCGATAATCTCGACACCGGTGATTACGAACCGAGCACCCCCTTCGCTACCCTCAGTAACTTCAATTTCCCACCCGTGGGCTTGGGCAACCCTTTGGGTGATGGCAAGGCCGAAGCCGGTTCCCCCATCGGTCCGAGAGTAACCCGGATCGAAAATCTTGTCCCGTTCCTCCGCGGAAATACCCGGGCCGTCGTCAGCCACATAGAACCCTTCGTTTAGGTCGCCAACCGATACCGTTACCTCCTCACCACCGTGTTCGACAGCGTTTCTCATGAGGTTCTCAAGAAGCTGTTGGAGGCGACTTCGATCTGCTTGGATGGTTGACTCGGAGTCCGCTACGAGCGTCGCGTCACTTGTTTCGACGTTCTCCCAACACGATTTGACGAGTTCGTTCAGATTGATAGCTTCGGTCTCCCCGATGGGTTCGCCCTGTTGGGACAGCGTGAGGAGATCGTTGACGAGTTCGTCCATACGATCAAGCGCATTGGATACGTCCTCCAGATGTTCGCTTTCACATTCCTCGGCTGCGAGTTCGAGGTGGCCCTCAGCTATCGATAGGGGATTCCGAAGGTCGTGACTGACGACACTGGCAAACTCGTTGAGGCGTTCGTTCGTCTCCAGAAGTCGCTGTTCACGTTCTTTCTGTTCGGATATATCTCGTGTGTTGACGACATAATTCCCGTTGGGAGTAGGGGTTGCTGACGCGGCGGATTCGACCCACGTGTACGTTCCGTCCGCCTGTTCGTGTCGGTATTCGACTGCCTTGATGTCGGACCCGTCACTGGAGACGAGGCTCTGAAACGCAGCGAGGACATGCCCACGGTCGTCTGGATGGAAGTAATCCGCTACCTGTTCGCCGATGAGTTGGTCCTGTTCGAATCCGTAGACTCGCTGAATCGACGGGCTTTCATACTGAATTATGCCGTTTTCATCGAGGACTGTTAGCAGATTTGTCGAGTGTAATGGTAGAACATCAAGTGCGATTTCCCGTTCCGAACTCCTAGCGGAGGATGAATCAGCAGAATCGGAGTTTTCCATGTAGTTTCATTCGCGTCTTGGAGTAAGCGTTTTTCGTCGGTGTTCAAGTCTGACACCAACACGCTATGATACAATCTACTGCAGTGATACATCAGAATATTTCGCCACGATTGTTCTTGGAGGTTTGAAAAATAGTCCTTGGTATCGTTGATGGCCGCTTCAATACGATTGCTCATCCCTCGTTTCAGACTGTACTGCTTGTACCCATTGGTTCTTCCAGCACATTTCTATCTTATCATCGACATGAATTTCAATGAATAATAGATTCAAATATCGAGCCCGTTAGGTAAGTTGGGTAATTCCACGAGTTTGACAAGAAAATGGTGCAAGATCTAGGGAGCGAATGGCCCAGCGTTAGGGGACGATCGTCAGCGTTTTTTCTGAATTGTCGTCGGTCATGTAAATTTGATCAGATCGAAGTCGGGGTTGGCGTTAACCCAAAATATCAAGAGGGCTGTACCGAAGAATACGCCGATAAAGAGTCCTAACGGCACGGTTTCTACGAACTGGGCTAGAACAAACCCCAGTGCCAGCGCTACATAATAGATCCATCTGATCGGTATCTCAATAGGTCGTTCGAACTCCCGATCCATCGGTTTCCGTAACGACATCTTACACCAGAATCACCATATACGATATCCCGAATATTCGATCTAGTTGCATGCGTGAACCTCGTTAGAGCCCCCAGGACAGCAGCAGCAACCCGATGATCGGGGAGATCAGCATGTACACGAATGCGGTTTTCCTGAGAGCGGTGACGAGCGGCTGTCGTGATTTCGGCAGTACCTCTGCTATCGCAAAGCCGAACAGGAACGGCGCACCGGCGATGAGATGCGGGTACCGAGGGGTTACGAGGACCACATACCCGACGGCGAATGCAACACTGAACAGCCCCCTGAGGCCGCCGTGTGGTTCGGCATCCAGACCGATAGTGTCCAGGGCCTGATTGACCTCCGAGAGCATCTCGGTCAGATTACCGCTCATTATTCGCCTCTCATATACAGGTTGGAAACTAAGAAGCTTTGCCCCTTAGTCAGTCTAGCCTCAATCACAGTTGGGATTCGTTCTTGTCGCACATTGTACGCATTGAATAGACATCGCATATCTCCCAGTCAGGACACTCCTAGCCGTATCGGTTATGCGTCTGTGGTGAAACATGAAGCACGTGAGCGAAGACCCGGTGATCGAACCTCGACGCGAGCGACTGTTCGCCTTTCTCCGGTACAACCGAGATCAGCTGATCGTCGATGCTACCGTCTTACTGACCTGGATGCTCGTCTCGTCTGCCGTGTTTCGCTTCTTCGTGCTTCCGCCGTGGCTTCATTACGTCGTCCTGTTCGTCGGCATCTACCTCTACGCGAGGGTCTCCCCGGACTGGGAACGACCGTATGTGAGCCCGGACATCTCAGACCGGTAAGGCGGTGTGGCGCAACAGCGGGAGGATGACGCCGACGAGCCACAGCAGGACGCCGAACTGGAGATGGTTAATGACATCTTCAGATTCCCGTTCGGTCCGGGAGGCCCCCGCTGCGATGAGCCCAAGCGCGACGGCCAATCCAGCCCGGTGTACGAGGATATCGACCGGAATGAGGGTCACCCCAAGGTAGGTGAAGTCGAAAATGACCGCGAGGGCGAATCCACCCGCTCCGCCGACGAAGGCCCATGAGCGATCAAGGGGTCTGGCCAGTAGATACGTCACAACCGGCGGTCCGAGTAAGACCACTGGATACAGCGGCAGGTAGATCGCAAGCGACATGAGATCGGCGTATTGTTCAAGTCCAACCCCCAGCAGGCGGACCGACAACAGGACCGCGATGCTTCCACTCGCGAGGAGGAGGGTACGTAGCTCCTGGCTTTTCATCAGGTCGCTTCGCACGAACCGCTCTACGACTCGCCCGGTGAGGGTTGCTCCAATGAGGAGGATTCCAACGATGGCCGCGCCCGGAACCGTCCGATTTCCGGTCAAATCTCCGACAGTGAGCCAGCCATCGAAGTCGATGTGGTCGGTCACCCCCACGTGGATGCGGATGACCGGTTCGGTAGTTGCATCAATGATGTCGTTCTCGAGGTACCGCTGGGCCTCCTCTGTACTCGAGACGATGTGTCGTGATCCGAACCAGTCCCAGTGTTCGTAGTGGGCCTGGATCGCCGTCCAGTTTCGGTTATCCGGGGAGGGGAACATTCTGGCGTGATAGCGACTCCCGAAGAAATCGCCGTCATGGATCTGGTAGTCGTCCGTATACCACTGGCCGCCTCCGTTGTCGGTCAGATAGATGTAGCGCGACTCGCCCTCGGCATCCCCCCAGTCGACGAACGAGGCGTTGAAGATCGCGATGCTCTCGGATGGATCGACGGCTTGCACGTCTTCATCCGTCTCGTTCCACTCACCGGTATCGAGCAGATGGTCTCGTAACTCGGTGGGGTTACCGTAAATGACGAGATTGATCGCGATGCTAGCGCGGTCGAACGATTTCCCGTTGGCAGTGTAAATCCACAGATCGCGGTCGTCGTGTTCCAGGTCGACGGTGGGTAGCTCTGGATCGACCTCGTCCTCGGTTACCTCCGTGAAGATGATCGACCCCGAAAGCCCGGCTACCAACACCGCAGCGAGGACGAGCACTGCGACGGCCGGGCGGAGTTCGATCGCCATGTGTTCGCTAATTAGGCTTCGGTCTCAATATCTTTCGGCCCGAATCGGTGGCTATTGAGCGGCCTTGCCTACCCCAGGAAGGGCGACGTACTCCTCGAAGTGTGCCATCAAGAACGAGATGGTCAAGACGAGTCCGAGGTACAACAGCGCGACGATAATGTAGATATCTGTGAATTGGAACGTATCTGAACCGATGTTGCGTGCCTGACGGAACAGCTCTGGGACCGTGATGAAGGCGGCGAGTGAGGAGTATTTGATCAGATAGACGAACTCGTTCGACCAGCCGGGAATCGCGAAGCGAAGTCCCTGTGGCAACACGATGTGACGGATTCCCTGGATGTACGATAGCCCAACCGATCTGGCGGCGATGATCTGCCCCCGGTCGACGGACTGGAGCGCTGATCTGATGTATTCGGACTGGTAGGCGGCCGAATTGAGCGTAAATCCGATGACGGCGACCCAGATGGCTGCTCGGGGGATCCCTTCCCAGTCGGTGATGGCGAAGCCGTCGATGATTCCTGCGAGTGGCAGCGCATAGTAGAGCAGAAACAGTTGGGCGAGCAGCGGCGTGCCACGGATGAGCTCGGTATACCCCAGCGAGATCCATCTGAGTATCGGCCCACCGTAGCTCCGGGCGACCGCGAGTGGCACCGCGAGGAGGAGCCCGAGGAACATCGCGATGATCGTCATGTAGACGGTGATGAAGGCTCCAGAGGCGAGCGCCGGCTCGGCGGTCGTGGCGAACGCGAGAAGTTCCAGCAACCACCGGAGCCAATCGAGTACGAACCCGACTGGACCCAGTTCTTGCACGAGCGATCCGACGATGTCAGCCAGGTGTTGAAACGGTTCTGCTGGGAACCACGGGTCGCGTTGTCGGATACCGAACTCTGATTGGAACAAGTCCGGAGCGCCAACGCTGGTGGCGATCCGATCGAACAGCGAGTTGTGAAACGCCCACCGAGCGAACAGCCAGCCCCAGAACACACCGCCGGAAATGATGAGCAGGATCCTCCCACGTGTGGGAAGCCGTCCACCGACCTTGACACCGCGAGCCTCCTCGACGGACGTCATCGGTTGAGGTCGGTGAGTTCACCGAGGAACTCCCTGGTGCGGTCGTTCTCGGGCGCGTCGAAGAGCTGGTCGGGGGGTCCTCGCTCGACGAGTCGGCCCTTATCGAGGAACGTGAGCGTCGTCGCAGCAGACCGGGCAAACCCCATCTCATGCGTGACACAGAGCATGGTCATGCCTCCCGCAGCAAGATCGTCCATCACTTCGAGAACCTCACCGATGAGCTCCGGATCGAGGGCGCTTGTCGGCTCATCGAAGAGCATCAATTCGGGGTCCATCGCCAGCGCTCGTGCGATCCCAACCCGCTGTTTCTGGCCGCCCGATAGCTCCGCTGGGTAGGAATCCATCTGCGCTTCGAGCCCGACACGGGCGAGGTGCTCCTCGGCCCGTTGTCGTGCTTCGTCCTTGGAGAAACCAAGCACCTCAGTGAGGCCGAGGGTTACGTTACCCAGTGCGGTGCGATGGGCAAAGAGGTTGAACTCCTGGAAGACCATTCCGACGCGGCGGCGCAACATGTTCTGGTCGAGCTCGTGGATCTCCGTTCCGTCGAGGTAGATGGCTCCGTCATCGATATCGGTGAGTCGATTGACACACCGCAGCAGCGTGGATTTCCCCGCACCGCTGGGGCCCACGATGACCTCGACGTCCTGTCTGTCCAGTTCAAAGCTTACCTCGTCGAGGACGACCTCGTCCCCATAGCGTTTCGAGACGTTCTCAAAGCGTAGCAGGCTCATCGGTTCCCCTCGGGGATGGCGTAGTATTCATTGAGGTAGTCAAGCGACCGGTTCGTCGTAAAGGTGAGGACGAAGTAGATCACGCTGATGAGGATGATCACCTCGACGACGGCCGTATCACGTCCGGGCTGGAGGTACAACCGCTCAGCTCGGGTGAGTAATTCGGCGAGCCCGATCGCGATGGCCACGCTCGTGTCCTTGAGCACGATCGTAAACTCGTTTTGAAAGCTCGGAATCGATCGACGGATCGCCTGTGGAAACACGACGTGTCTGATGGTTTGGGTCTGTGACATCCCGACGGATCGGGCCGCTTCGACCTGTCCGGCTGAGATGGATTGGATCGCTCCGCGGAAAATCTGGCCCTGGTAGGCTGCGCTCCTGAGACCGAGTGCGAGCGTCGCAGCGAGGAAGGTGTTCAGCCGGACATCCAACCCCGGGATCGTGCCAAGCCAGCGGGGGAACGGGAGCCCGAAGAACACGAGGACGATCAACACGACGATCGGTGTCCCTCGAAGCACTACACCGATACCGGCGACAGCACTTCGAAGCCGACCAGTCCCGTAGACCTCGATAGCGCCGGCTGGAAAGCCCGCTATGAACCCGAGTGAGAGGCTCGTGATCGTCAGCAACACGGTGACGATCGTTCCAAGCAGGAGATACTGCCAGTTACCAAGAACGAACTGCCAGTCTGACGAGACCAGCAGGAGCTCCTCCATCTATCCTATTCGAAGTACTCTCCGACGAGCTCGTCATAGGTCCCGTCGTCCTGGACAGCCGCGAGCGCATCGTTGATGTCCTCGAGGCGGTCATCGTTCTCGCGCATGCCGAAGCCGAACTCCTCGCCCGTTTCGATATCGAATGCGACCACCACGTCGCGCGTGTTCTCGAAGTTCCTGGCGACGGGGATGTCGATGATGATGACGTCGACGTTCCCGTTCTCGAGGTCTGTCACTGCGAGCGTGTAGTTGTCGTACTGACGGGTATCGTCACTTGAGATGATCCCATCGTCGACCAGGCCGTCGATCTCGCCCTGACCGGTCGTCCCTGACTGCGCCCCGACGATCAACCCCTCGAGATCATCAGTGGACGTTGGCATCGGGTCCATATCCGCGTTCACGAGGACCGCCTGGTTCGACTCGTAGTACGGATTCGAGAAGTCGATATCCTCATCCCGGTCCTCGGTGATCGTCATCGCCGCGGCGATGAGGTCGATGTCCTCGCTGTTGACCGACGGAATCAACGAGTCGAACGCGATGTCCTGCCACTCGCCGACCTCGAAGCCAGCCTCCTCGATGACGGCCTCGGAGAGGTCGATGTCGAACCCGACGAGCTCTCCATCCTCGGTGTACTCAAACGGTGGGAATCCTGAGTTGGTACCTGGAATGATCGTTTCAGGATCTGAGCCAAGACACCCGGCGACGACCCCGGTGACGCCCACTGCACCGACGGTTTTGAGATACGCCCGGCGGTCCATGTTGAATCTACGAACCATAGTCAATCAACATATGTATGACCGTTGTTTGAACCTTTCGGCAATTCCACAGGTGGTGTCGGCATCGAAATCTAGGTGTACTGGTCATCAAAATCGACTTACCCGACAGTTCTCTTGATGTTGGCACTGTTGTCAATATATCAATATGTTACCGCTGTGAACCACTGTCATTCCCGCACACAATTGGGACCCTTGTCCGCCAACTTACGTGCCAGAGACGAACGTCTCGCCATATGGATAATCCATCTGGGTCGCAATCGCTTCTCGTGTCGACGCATCCGTGAGCTGCTCGACGAGGTACAAGCCGAGGTCGATGGACGATGAGACCCCTCGGCCGGTAATGACGGATCCATCGTGGACGATGCGATCCTCGCTGACGGTCGTGTACTCGGCTAGGATATCGTACGCACTGGGGTGGGTGGTCGCGTTCTTCCCCTTGAGGAGACCCGCTGCACCAAGTAACAGTGAACCCGTGCACACCGAGGTTACATACTCACAGGATGCTGCCGATCGGAGCCAGTCGATAAAGGTGTCATCATGGCGGAGCTCACGTGTTTCACGTCCCCCAGGGACGAAGACGAGGTCGTACGTACCCAGATCTGGCTCGATTCTGTCGACATCGAGGCGCATGTCGTCGGCTGTGACCGTCTCGGTCCTGGCACAGATGTCCCACTCAACGGGCATGAATCCCATCCGATCGAGTCGGGTGAGTGGATCGTATGTACCGACAAAATCGAGCATCGTCATGCCACTATAGACGCAAAATGAGACGTTCATGACGGTAACTTTGTGAGCGGCCTATTTGCTAATTTGGGTGGTGCTAGTCGTTACCTGTTCACCAACGGTTCGATACATGTCACTACTCAACACAGGCCAGTGGACGTTTTTACCCGGCAGTCGAACGGATCATATGGCCAGCGAACCAGTCGTTCGTTCGAACGCAGATATCGACTACGAGGCGGTTGCAGCCGCGGATGGACTCAGTAAGGGTGTCCTGCTGGGCGAGTCCGAGGGTGCTCCACACTTTGCCATCCGTCGCTTCGAGCTCGCGAGTGGCGCCGAGGTACCAAAACACACGAACGAGGTCGAACACGGGCAGTACGTGCTCGAGGGCGAGTATGTCGTGGGTGTCGAGGACGAGGAATTCACGGTGTCAGTGGGCGATTCCATCTTCATCCCTGCAGGGGTGGTCCACTGGTATCGCAATACGAGTGATACACCCGGTGCGTTCATCTGCGTCGTTCCGTCTGGGGACGATGAGATACAACTCGTTGAGTGAGTAGGAGGACGTATCCAACCGATTCAATTCCCAGTCTAGAATATCTCGCCGGGGACATCATCCGGGAGGGAAACATCGACGGGATCGTCGTACTCGTCGATGGTTATCGTCGCATCGGACCCCATCTCGAGGGTCACATCGTCCCCCTGGGGGTCCATGCCATATTCTGCCATCTCCTCTGCATCGAGCTCCAGCTGAGATTCGTACTCGATGCGTTCGAACCGTTCGGACTCTTGGCCTACCGCAATTTTTGCAGATTCGATGTCGATGTGCTGGCTGAAATCCTCGAATTCGATACCATCGATAAGATCGGTCTGATATCCTTCGGTGAAGAAGTCGTATTTCCGGTCCTCGTCAACACTCACGGTCACAACGGTGTCTCCAGCTAACCCCACGACCTCTTCTCCGACGAGCAAGTCCGGATCGGTGAACGCCAGGGGGTTGATATCGCCCCCGATGCCGAATTCGACCCCTTCGAAGGATTGCCACCCCTGGTTGTCATCGTAGGTGTAGAGCACCTCGTCGATGTAATAATATTCAATCTGGATGGTATCGGATTGGCCGTTCGCGGAAACCTCGGCCTCACCACTCGATTCAAATGCTTCATCTACAAGATCATGGTGGGTGACCGACTCGAGCGTAATACTCAGCTCTACGAGGGTACCGGTATCGTTACTGACCGATGCCTCCAACTCGAACTTCTCCTCGGTCGAGAGGTATTCAACTGGTTCGAAGTTCTCCCTCGCAGCAGCCAAAATATCCTCGGGACCTTCGTCGACAGCACTCTCGCTTGAATCACCGGTACATCCAGCGATAGCCGCGGAGATGGTCGTACCAAGGGTCACC
>CAZXER010000010.1:35889-54848 GCA_964639975.1 uncultured Halobacteriales archaeon
TGAATCACCGGTACATCCAGCGATAGCCGCGGAGATGGTCGTACCAAGGGTCACCAAGTATGCTCGCCGGCGCATTTGCGTACTACTAACGGATAGTGCCTCCACTATGTTGGTATCTTTAACCAAAACAATGGTTACGCCGATACACCTGGGCGTAGTCGCTCATTCTTCAGTCGTTGGTTCCCGTTGCACGACGAAGACCGGACCGAGAAACCGCTTTGCGACGTTCTCAGCCAGCATCCCGAAGAGGTAGGTCGCGATGGTCGGATCGGTCTCTCCGACGACGACCGCGTCGAAATCGGCTGATACCTCGATGATCGCCTCATCGGGGGTATTTGATTCGTCGATACGAATCTTGATCAACTCCCTATCGAAGCCCTGTTCGACCAGTTTGTCGGCCATCGACTCGAGGAGCTCTTGGGCCTGTTCGGCCGTCTGATTTCCTGATAGCACGTGATACAGTGTCACCGTACTCTCCCCAGTGTCGAATAACCCGGCAACGACCGTACCGAACTGTTCTACGCCAATCGCCCCACTCACCGGGACGAGGATCTCGTCGGGACGTGTGGTGGTATCCGGCACGAGAATAGCGTCGCATTCGTATTCCTTGCTAATCCGATCGAACGTTTGTTGGGAATCCTGGGTGAATACCAGTTGACGATCTACGGTCGCTCCGGCGTCCTCGAAAATCGACTGGAATTCATCTAACCGTGCATTCGCTTGATCTTCGAATTGCATCTCAGCCTGGCCAGCTGGGGTCTGTTCGGGGATCACGTGATAGCCAAGCAAGATGACATGAGCTCGTGCGAGCAATTCAGGAATCCCGTCTGGGATGGATTCGCCTTCTAAGACCTCTACAGGAAGCAAGACGACTGGTCTATCTGACATAGGTGGGTAGCTCCTCGGTTGCCGAGGTATCCGAGTGTGATCGTGTGTCCATGATATCGGCCAAGACAGACATAAAACTACGTCGCGATGGGCGTTCAATTGAGCCTGATTTCACGATCTGACCACTGGCGGAGGGAGTCGAGAACGGCCCGCTCGTTGATACTGATTGGATCAGCTCGAGTAAGCTCGTCGCCCTCGTACGCATTGAGTACCACACAAGCTGCCTCCTGGCAGTATCCTTGCAGCATGTCGAGGTCGTCGGGATCGTGTTGATACCCGATCGTGACATCGTTGACGAACACCGCCCGAGGCGACGCGGGTGCCCGTTTCAGGATATGCCTGACACGGTCTGCGTTCTGCTTTGCCAGGCTCTGCATTTCTGCGATGGAGTCACCTTCAGATCGGGGGCCACGAGCCTCGATCGTCCCGTACCAGACCGAGTCGGGGAGCTCGATGAAGCGGTCGATCCTCCCACCGATGACGCCGTCCTCAGTAGGGATACTGGGCGCAAAATCGAGGACCACGACATCCGAGCCCCCATGGCGGTCCAACCATCGTGTCAAGATTTCGGCGGTAGCGTGAGTCTTCCCGGCCTGCAGTGGCCCCACGATGAGGGTGACACCCGAGAGCGGGACCGTTCCGGCGTTCATCCGAGTTGCTCCCGGACGAATCGCCACCCGATCGCGACCGTTGCGAGGCCGAATATCACGGCGAAAACGAGGACAAACCAGTCGAGGACACCGGTGAACGGTGTGCGATCGAGGACGAATTCACTCGCGAGTATACCGGTGATCAGGAGGAGCGCCAGCCCGGCTGCGTTGGCGAGGATCGATGGTCGTTCGGGGACGGCGCCTCGATCATTGGCGAGGTACAACACGAGCGCCAGTGCGAAGGGGGTACCGACGAGACCGAAGGCCAGGACGAACACGAGCAGCTCCAAGAAGGCCCCTTCGATGAAGACCCCGCCGGCGGCCGCCAGCGCGACGACGATGACCAGGGCGCGATAGCGCGTATCGGCGACATCGCGCTCGATATCGAGCTTGTCCGCGATCACATATGGCGGTACGAACGTGTTCCCACCAAGGGTCGAGAGGGCCGCACCGAGCAGACCAAAGAGGAACAGCCAGTGGCCGAACTCACCGAGCGCTGGTTCGAGGGCTTGTGCAGCTCCGATGGCCGTGAGGTCGATGACCCCAGCACTCGGATCGTAGAGGACGGCAGCGGCCACCAGAAAGATGGCAAGCGAGTACGCGCCGAAGGCGACGACCATCGAGGAGAACACGTCGAACGTCGCCAGACCGAAGTCATCTCGCGTCCAGCCCCGCGATCGCATCGTATACGATTGCATCGTCACGAGGGTGACGTGGACGGCACCACCGAGCACTGCTGCAGCGATCAGCGCGCCGTCGACACCAGCCGGAACGGCCGGCCACAAGCCAGTCGCCGCGGCGGAAATATCGATATCGACGATCGTGAGTGACGCGACGAATGCGATCACCACCCCCGCGACGAGGGCTTTCGCGAACCACTCGAGGAAGCGGTAGCCACCGTATCCGAGGGTGATGGCCAAGATCACCGCCCACATGATGCCCCATATCCTGACATCGAGTCCGGTGACGATCTCGCTGACATCGGCGACCGTTTTCAAGATGACGAGCTGCGCCAGACCAGCGGCGAATACGAGGTCGATGACCAGCAACCAGGCCCAGAATTCGCCGAGTTCGTCCTCGACCGCCGAGACGAGACCCTTGCCAGTGAGCAATCCGACGCGCATGGCGAGATACTGGGCAAGGGCCCCGGCGATGGCAGCGAGGATGACGACCCACAACAGGCTGTAGCCAAAGCTGGCACCTGCGGTGACGACGGTTGCCATCGTCGCTGGCCCGGCGGCGATCGCGCCTGCGATCCACGTGGGCCCGAGATCCTTCAGGTACGCCCGAAGCGGTCGATCGCGGATCCGACGCCAGTCATACGACATTACCTCAGGTTCATCCGGTCTGCTTGTAAACCCCGCTGAGAACGGATCAGGCGTCTGTCACCGCGTCATCGTACAGCCGATCCATCCGAGCTGCCATGATGAAATCCGTCTTGTGGAGTCCATCGATCTTGTGGGTCCACATCTCGATGGTGACCTCCCCCCACGAGAGGTGGATGTCTGGATGGTGCCATTCCTCCTCGGCGAGCTCTCCCACGTCGTAGGTGAACTCGAGGGCGCCACGGAAGTCATCGAACGTGTAGGTCCCGGCGAGATGATGTTCGTCGACGACCTCCCAAACCTCGTCGTCGAGTTCGTCGAGGTACTCCTCGTACTCGTGTGCCGTCAGTGGCTCGTCATCGGACGTGCAGGCCACACACTCCTGCTCGGCGAGTTCTGCGGTCATGACCAAGCGTTCGGTCGCGAGGCTTGTTTGTCTGTCGCTCACCCCGGTAGTGGGCCTGAACTTCTAACTCCGTCTGGGTCAATGACCACCCATGTCGCTCACCATCGCTGTGCTCGGCGTCGTGGCCATATTGATCCTAATCGTGATCAGTGGGATCTTCTCGAGCACGGAGTTGGCCGTATTTTCGCTCACTAAGCACCGCATTGACGCGTTGGCCGCCGGCCCGCATCCGGGTGGTGCTGCGCTTGCTGAACTCAGAGGAGATCCACACCGGTTCCTCGTGACCGTCTTGGTCAGTAACAATGTGGCAAATATCGCCTCAGCGAGCATCGCAACCGCGCTCCTCGCGATGTTCCTCGATCCTGGAGTTTCGGTCGCTGCAGGCACCCTCGGGATTAGTGTGACCGTGATACTCCTCGGTGAACTCGCCCCGAAATCCTACGCGGTCGCGAACGCAGAGACCCACGCCCTTCGAATATCACGACCGATTCTGGGCTTTCAACGCCTGTTCTGGCCGGTCTTCTACCTGTTCGATGTGGTCACTCGTTTCCTGAATCGGCTCACGGGTGGGGCCACCGATTTCGAATCGTATCTCACCCGTGAGGAGATCGAGACACTCGTTCTCAGCGGGGAGCATACGGGTGCCCTCGACCTCGAAGAGGGGGCGATGATTCGAGGGGTACTCGATCTCGAGAAAACGACCATCCGGGCGACGATGGTCCCTCGAAACAAGATCATTTCCGTCCCAGAAACCAGCACTGCAGCCGAGGTGGTCGAGGTCGGTTGGCGGGAGGGTGTCTCGTTGATCCCGGTCTACGGTGAGGGACTGGATGATATCCGCGGTGTCCTCGATATCAGAGATGCGTTGCGTGCGGAGGCCGAAGGTGGGTCGCTTTCGGACTACCTGTCGGATCCAGTTTTCGTTCCGAGTGGGAAACCCGTGGACGAGACCCTGGCAGAGATGCAAGCCAAGGGACATCGGATGGTCTTCGTGGTTGACGAGTTCGGGACGGTCGTTGGCCTTGCCACGTTGGAGGACCTCATCGAGGAGGTCATCGGCGAGTTGATCGATCGAGAGGAGCTTGAGCCCATCAGGATCGTCGCTGATGACACGGTGATCGCCCACGGTTGGACCACCGTCGAGCTCGTCAATGAGACCCTGGGCACCACCCTTCGTACCGATGGTCGCTTCGTCACGGTCGGTGGGTTGATCAACCATCACCTCGGTCGACTCGCCGAGGAAGGCGATCGTGTCGAGTTCGAGAACGCGATCGTCACGGTCTTGGATTCATCCGCACGGCGTATCCGCCGTGTTCGCATCGAACGAGTGGATTCACTGGAGAACACTACGGGCTCACGTTCCTGACCGGGCCTCGTCTACGGAGCCTTCTTGTGAATCCCAACCGATACAGGCAACACGATGAGTTGGCACGCAACGAAAGCGTTGGACGAGGCGTATGCCGCCACGAGGGCCTTGTTGCTCCCCGTGACCCTCCGTCGCTGGCTCGTGCTTGGCTTCGTGGTATTCTTTGTTGGCTGGTCGGTTGGGGTCCTCAGTTCGGTTAACCTCCCAGCTGGCGGCCTGTTCGATATCCCTGGTGGGCCAACCCTCCTGGATGTCTTCCTCGAGTTCGAGAACTTGGATTTCATCTTCACGCTCCCCGAGTCGGTCGAGTTCTCACCCCTGTTCCTGGTCCCGTTCGCGATAGGTATGGCATTGCTCGGGCTCGTATTCTCGGTGATAGCTGCCATCATGCAGTTCGTGTTCGTCAAACAACTCACCGACATGGACATCCGGATTCGAGGGTATGTCGGCCCCTCATTGGGTCCTGGCGTGCGCCTGTTCGCATTCTGGCTCGGGATCGGGCTGGGCTTGCTCGTGCTCGGCCTTGCGATGGTCCTCATGACCATCCTCACCTTCGGGCTGTTTGCGCTCGTCCTCGTATTGCTGATTCCGGTGTTTTTCCTCGGTGGGGTAGCCCTATGGGTGGTATTCCGATTCACCATCGACTTCGTCGTCCCGATCATGCTCGTGGAGGATGTCGGGGTGCTTTCGGCGTGGCAGCGATTGTATGCCGAGGTCCGGACCGAGTGGCGACAGTTCGGCCTCTACGCTGGCATCAGGTTCGTCCTCGATATCGTCGCCGGGATCGCGTTTGCAGCTGGAGGGTTCATCGTCCTTCTTGCCGTCGCCATCCCTGCCCTCGTCGTCGGGTTTGCACTCTATGGACTTCTCACGGTGATGAGCCCGGCTCTTGGGACTATCGTGATTGGCCTCGTCGCGGCCGTTGCACTCCTCATTGTGGCGGTAGTCACGACCGTGGTCGTTGGCGTACCCGTCCACACCTACCTTCGCTACTATGCGCTGTTCGCCCTCGCGAGAATCTCTCCACAATACGATCTGTTGGACGAGGTGAGAGCAGCCATGGAGTCCCCCGAACAAGCCGCGTAGGTGTTTCTCTTTCAACGGGTCGACGGGTATACCCACACGAATTCATTTGACGCCACTGTCACCGGTTGCGACACACGGTTTCCGTAGTATGAAGGACCCCGGCCTCCCATGCGTGTACCATGGCGAAAGGGTGGCTCTACCCGTGGGCGATCGGGTCGATTGCCCTCGGTGGAGCCTCGTTGTTGGTTCCGCTGTATGTCGTAGAACTCGGCGGTGACGCCTTCGCTCTGGGACTGCTTGCAGCGGTGGCAGCGTTCGTTGGCGTCCCCGGAGCGATCGTGTTCGGCCGATGGGCCGATACCAGCGGCAAACGCCGACCGTATGTCCTCTTCGCCCTCGCCTTGATCACGCTCACCCTCACGACGATCCCGATGATTGAGGAGCTGTGGATCGTCATTCTCGCCAACGGCTTGATCTGGTTCGCGTTCGCCGCAGCGATGCCGGTGTTGACCCTGCTGTCGGTCGCTGACGCACCGGCCTATGCGTGGAGCGAGCGGATCGCTCGCCTCAACAAGTACCAGGGCATTGGGTGGGCGATTGGTCTCCTCCTCGGGTCAGTATGGACGGCGCTCGTCGGGCCGAGTCTCGGCCCTCGAGACGCGATTGGTACGTTCTTTTTCGTTATGGCCGGACTCTCTGCCATCGCCTTGGTCGTCGGCCTCAAGTGGTTCCCCGCCGATGACCCGAAAGCAGGACCGGTATCCAGTATCCGACTCCGAGCCGCCATCCGGCGGTCTGATCGGTTCAACATCAGAGCGGTAACCTTCCCGCTCACGGTAACGAGGTTCGATTTGCGTACGTTCGACCCCAACCGACTGGTCGACCGATTCACGCCGGCCCTGGCACTGTACTTCCTGGCATTGGTGCTGGTGTTCACTGGGTTCGCCGCGTTTTTCGCGCCATTACCGGCGTATCTCGCTGAGGTGGGGTTCTCTTCTGATGAGATCTTCGCCCTCTACCTGGTGAGTAGTCTCGCCTCGGCCGTCTGCTTCGGTCTCGCCGGGCGACTCGCTGGTATTCGCGATATCGCAATGGTCCAGGCTGGAGGGCTCCTCATCCGGGGGTTGGCCTTCCCTGTCGTCGGCCTCGCTGGGGTTTTGCTGACTGCCGATGCCATCGGCTTGATGCTGTTCGCCAGTATCTTCGGTATCATCGGGATTACCTGGGCGGTCATCACGGTCACGGCAGGAACCATCGTGACGGTACTGACACCGATCTCTATCCGGGGTGAGGCGCTTGGCATGTATGCGGCGTTAACGGCGTTGGCTGGTGGAATCGGTGCATTGCTTGGCGGCTGGCTCGGAGCGATAGATTACCTCATCGGCTTCACATTCGCCGGCGGACTCATCCTCGTTGGAGCGGTGGTCGTCTTCAGCCTCAGAGGTCCTCGCATGCGGCCGACACCTGATTCTGAGCGCCCCGAGTGATCCTCGTCGGTAGACGAGATCATCGTCTCAGGCAGGAGGGTTGACAGTGAGTTCACCCGATCGACCCAAATCGCCGTCTAAGCGACCAGCTACGGTAGGCAAACATGATGTTCAGTACTATTGGCGCACCAAGCCGCCCAATGGAGCCCCCGGGCGGACCATGATACCGGAGATCGTCGATGACGCGGGTACCGCCTGGTATCGCCTTGAGCGTTCGACGGTGGCGCCACGATTCGAATGGCCCGTCTATCACGGTATCCTCAACGTAACCTCCCTCTTCCCCGAAGTCGATATCGGTTATTTCGACGACCCCCTCTGCAGCAGGACCCATTCCGAGTATTCGAGCCAACACACGGAATCTCGACCCCACTTCCAACGGGTCGAGTGGCCCCTCTATCGGTGATACCTCTAGTGCGATCATCGATGGTGTGAGCGCATCGAGGCCGTCAGCCCGTTCATACAGCGGTCTGACCTCGGTGTATGGAGTCGCGACCCCGACCGAGGTGCTGATTCGGGGCATCCGTGTGAGATACTGCCGCTTCGACCATGAGGGTTCGCTCCGGCGATGGCTTTTACCACATTTAGCTCACAGCAGCGAGTATGTGTGGGCGGATATCGCTGTTCGCGGATGTCGAGACCATCGTCGAGCGCTTCGATGTTGACGTTCCTACCCAGCTACCGCCCAGGTACAACGTGGCCCCGAGCGAACCGGTGGCGACCATCACGAATGAACGTCCATCGGAGCTCGCTCAGTTTGAGTGGGGCCTCGTCCCTGCATGGGCCGACGATCCAGGAGACGGACCGCGACCGATCAACGCCAGGCGAGAGCGACTGACCGAGTCGTCGCTCTATCGAGACCCCTACGACACCCGTCGCTGTCTGGTGGTCGTCGATGGGTACTACGAATGGCAGGACACTTCCCATGGACGTCAGCCCTACCGGTTCGAACGCCGTGACAGAACTCCCTTCGCGCTCGCTGGTCTCTGGGACCGGTGGGAAACTGGCGATCGATCACTCGAAACGGTGACGATCCTCACCGCAGGGGCCGTATCCGAGGTAGCCGATGTCCACGATCGGATGCCGGTGATCCTCTCCCGCGACCGGGAAGCAGACTGGCTCGCGTCCCCACCGGCCGATCCGGCTTCGGATGCGCTCGCACCTGTCTGGTCGGAGGCGTTCCACCGCTACCCCGTGAGCGATCGAGTCAACGATCCGGCCCACGACGATCCCGCAGTCATCGAACCCGATGGAGCAATGGATCAACCGACCCTTACCGACTTCTGAGATCACTAAATCTCGACGATTGATTCGACGGTTTCGACGGCCTTGGCGGGGGTGTCGACGGCGTTGACGCCATCGATGTCGTGTGTGTCGAGCCCGATGACCGGGATGTCGGCATCCAGTGCTAACGCGATCTCCGAGAGGGTCCCGTATCGCCCGCCGATGGCGACAACTGCGTCTCCATTTTGTACGACGAGGGCATTTCGCATGCTACCAAGGCCGGTAACGATCGCCACATCGAGGTACTCGTTCGCCTCGCTCCGGCTTCGACTGGGGAGGATTCCGATCGGCCGTCCACCGCCCGCTTGATGGCCCCGTGCAGCAGCGGCCATGACACCACCGCGGCCCCCACAGACCAACCGATAACCGCGTTCGCCGAGCAGTTTTCCAACCGATCGAGCGTCCGCTCGTTCGCAGTCACTGGCCTGTTCACTGCCGATGACACTCACATAGGGCGTGTCCATGCGGCTCACTGCTGGTCCACTCACTTATCGATTGTCAGGAGTGCAACGCGCTCAAGCACGAGGTCCTCCAGTGCGGCCCCAGTGTCCCGTTCGGCAGCGGTGATATCGAAGTACTCACACAGCAGTTCCTGATCCCCGAATACCGCCTGTGGATTGGTCGTCTCATCCAGCAGCGATTCGATGGCATGCACCGCCGACCTCTCGTCTCCGCCGTCGACGATCACCACGATTGGATGGTCTTCCTCCTTCAATCCCATCTCGAAGGCGCGCTCGATCTGTCGCCTCCCAGCGGCATACAGCAGGATCTCGACAGACCGATCATCGGCGATGGGTTCCCCTCGCTCGATCGCCCGATCGGCGAGTTCGACAGCTCGCTCGAGATGGTATTCACTGACGACGAATCGGGCGTCGAATCCCTGGACCGTCGCGCCCGTCTCGGTTGCGACGGTCTCGAGGTCGTCGAGCAGTCCGATGGGCGCGTGCTCGGTAAATCCGGCCACGAGTTCCATATCAGAAATCCTCCAACTGCGCTTGGGTCTCGGGGTCAGTCGTTTCGGCGGACTGGGTCGGCGTCCGCGCGGGTTGGACCTCCTCGAGGTCGGTATCTTCACGACCAGCGTTCTCCAGGATCTGCTCGGTGACCCCCCGACGGCCGTTGAGCGCGCCGAGGATCACGGAGACATCTCCGTTCCTGATATCAGCTGGCGTCTCGATACCGGCATCGTAGAGTCGTCTTGCCCGGACCCGGCCGATACCACGGACCCGACAGAGCTCGATGAGTTCCGCTCGAATCCCGTGTTCGATGCGTCGTCTTGCCATCCGGACCGAGGCAACTGCCCCTGTCGCGATGGTTTCAGCGATGCGCTCGGTGGCCGAAAGGAGCCACTCTGCGGTGTTGACCTTCGAGTGGATGTCACCAGGGCCGACGCGATATCGCTCGGCGATGCGGTCCTCCTCGAGCTCGTCGGCCCAGTCCTCGAGCAACTTGGCGGTCTTCAACGCGGCCAGCCAGTCCTCGTATGGCCCCTCGTCTGCCGGATGTGGGGTCGGTCCCAACAGCTCCTCCTCTCGTGCGGCGAGGAGCTCCTCGAAGCGAGGTCTATCTCCCTGTCTGAGGTACAGTCCGTACATGTCAGGCGTTCTTGAGACGAGGTGGTACAGTCCAAGCGCGGTCGCCCCGTCTTCGACAGCTTCGAGCCCGTCGACGATGATCGACGCACTGAGTGGATCGAGATAGACTCTTGCCACGACGTGACCGAGGTCGGTGGGAGTGAACGCCTCCCCATCGATCTCGATGAAGTCGTTACGTTCGAGGAACCGAAGCACCTCCTCGAGGACGCGTTCGAGGCGTTCGGTCGAGGGGGCCTGACTGGCGTAGAACGTCCGCTCGAAGAACGATTCGAGTGCCGGCCAGTCACGGGCGAATCCGGTGGCGATCGCCGCATTCACGTGCGTGCGAAGGGCCGGCTCGGCCGCCAGTTTGGAGTCGATCGGTTCCACTGATGCATCGATGTACCGATCGAACAGCTCCTCGAGCTCGTTGTGGCTGCTCGCTAACAGCAGGGCTTCGCCGTAGGGATCGAGTCCGGGACGTCCGGCGCGACCCATCATCTGGTGGACCTCGAGCGTCGAGAGTGGTCGCATCCCACCGGCGTTGGCATCGTATCGACGCCAGTCGCGGACGACGACCCGACGACTGGGTGTGTTGACGCCGGCGGCGAGGGTGGGAGTCGCGACGACGACGCCGAGGTTGCGCTCTCGAAACGCGGTCTCGACGAGCGCGCGTTGATCGTTCGCGAGCCCAGCGTGATGGAAGGCAGCGCCCCGCTCGACAACGTCGGCCAGCTCGTCGACCGTCTCGGTGTTGCTCGTATCTCGGAGTTCATCGGCGGTCGCCCGCAACGCCCGTCGTTGTTCGCTCGTCAGATACCCCTCGACGGTCTCGGCGAGTCGCCCTGCAGCCGATTGGGCCCGTCGTCGAGAGCTGACGAAGACGAGGGTCGATCCATCGTCGGCGATGGTATCGCGGACGACGGCTGCCTCCTGTCGTTCGTTCCCACGTACTGGCACCGATTTCTGCTCCCCATCGTCGAGGTGGATGGCGTTCCCATAGTGGACGCCTCGCCGGAGCTCAACCGGCCGCCACTCGCTATCGATCAACGCGGCATCGAGCCAATCGGCGATCGCATCCGGGTTGGCGATCGTCGCAGACAGGGCGACGACCTGCAGCGAGTCGTTGACAGACGCTAGCTTTGCGAGGGTCACTTCGAGGGTGGGCCCTCGATCGGGGTCGTCTATCAGGTGCACTTCGTCGGCGACGATGCAGTCGAGGTCGTCGATCCACCTGGCATCGTTGCGGATCAGCGAGTCGACCTTCTCGCTCGTCGCGACGATGATATCGGCGTCCGTCAACCACCGCTCCTCGCTGTCGAGATCGCCGGTACTGACCGCGACCGTGATGTCCAGTGCGTCCGCAAACGCCTCCAGGCGACGGTGTTTCTCGCTGGCGAGGGCACGCAATGGCACGATGTAGAGGCCTCGCCCTCCCCTGGAGACGGCCGAGAGGAGTGCCAGGATGCCGATGAGGGTCTTCCCCGAGGCGGTCGGGACGCTGGCGACCAGGCTGTTGCCTTGTGTGACGCCCGCCTCGACGGCCGCTTGCTGGGGTGGATACAGCTCGTCGATGCCCGAGGCTGTGAGCACTTCAAGCGCCTCAGCTGGGACCTCAGGCACCGATGATACGTCCATTACCGCGGTTATAGTACTCGGACCTTGGTTAAAGGGCCCGACTGAACCCCTAGGGGCTAAAGGGCCGTCCCGGTCTACGGCCAGTATGCGCGTCGAGTTCGATCGAGACACCTGCATCGGGATGTTCCAGTGCGTCCACGAGTGGGAGGCGTTCGAGCGGGACGAGGACGCTGGAAAGGCCTCCTTAGCCGGCGGTGAAGAGGTCGAGGCCGATCGCTACTCGCGTGAGGTGCCTGCAGGGGCCGAACTCGATGCGAAGATGGCTGCGAGGGTGTGTCCGGTCGATGCGATTACGATATATGACGATGATGGTGAGCAGCTAATCCCGTGACTGAGAGGAATGTATCCCGTTGATACCCTTGAAAAGCGGTACTCGATAGGTGAGGGTGTGCGATACATTCACATACGTGACTACCGTAGCGCTAGCTACCGGGGTCTCACCATGGGCATCATCAAATCACTCAAATCGGCGGTGGGGCTGGAAACCCCCTCCCCGGAGGAGGAGAACCAACCGACGTGTATCGGGTGTGGCAGGGCCGTCGTCAATCATGGGGACATCTGCGAGTACTGTAGTTCAGAGGGGATTGACCGGTTAGGTCACTGAGCGTGGGAGTTTTCCGGTGGGTAGTCGAACCTCGTAGGGGAGCCCAGCTATGCCAGCGATCGATGTCTCCCAGCTGGCTGGAGAAGCGATACGGTACAATGGCGACACGTGGGAGTTCACCGGGACGATCACCATCAAACAGAACGGGTCGGTGCTCGAAGCCGGTGCCCGTGCCTCCGATCGCGTCCGCGGCAGCCGGGGAACCCTGCAGTTCCGCCTGATGAACCCACCCGCGTCGATCAATCCAGGTAATCCGGGAGACTTCGATGTCGAGCTCACCAGCGAGGGCGGTGAGCCTCGCCTCCGGCTCGCTCGGGCACACACCAGTGATGACTACGCGATCGAAAGCTTGCGATATGAGTAATCCGCGGTCGTTGGGGCTTATCCGACTACGTCGTAGCCAGCTGTTTCGATCGCATCGACCAGCGTCCCATCATCGACCGAGCTGTCGGCCTCGACCTCGACCGACCCTGTACCGTGATTGGCCTCGATCTCGCTGACACCATCGATCCCAGAGAGCCCCTCGATCACGTTCTGTTCACAGCCGTTACAGGACATGCCATCCACGTTGAACGATCTCGCTACCATACCCTCACTAGTGGCTACCCCGACAAGGAAGTATCGCTCTCGACGGCGATACCGATTATGTCAATTGGTTGTATTGGTCAGCCAGTTTCTCTGCCGCCTCCTGGAGGAGTTCTTCCTCCACAGCAGAGAGTTCCCACTCGACGATCTCCTCGACGCCGGACCGTCCAAGTTTCACCGGTACCCCGAGTGCGACATCCTCGTGGCCGAATTCACCATCAAGGTAGACCGAGGCCGGAAGGACCTCGCCGGTATCTCGGAGGATCGCCTCGGCCATGTGGGCACACCCGTTGGCGGGACCCCATTCGGTCGCACCCTTCTTCTCGATGACGTTCATCGCGCTGACCTGCAGCTCATCGAGGATCTCCTCGCGCTCGTCGGCTGTGAAGGAAGGATCTCGCCCATCGACACGCACCTTCGAGAAGACCGGCACCTGCGCGTCACCGTGCTCGCCGAGGATCGATGCTTCGACGTTCTTGACCTGGGTATCGAACCGCTCGCTGAGAACGTACCGAAAGCGAGCTGCGTCGAGTCGACCGCCGAAGCCGAGTACCTGGTGGCGATCGCGATCGCCCGTTTCGTACAGGTGCCGGTTCAGGAGGTCGACCGGGTTGGAGGTGGTGATCGAGATGAAATCGTCTGAGTGTTCCGCCAACGAGGCGCCGATATCCTTCATGATCGGTGCGTTGTCGTCTGCGAGGTCGAGGCGGGTCTGACCGGGTTGCCGGGGGATCCCAGCCGTGATGACGACGATGTCTGATCCAGCTGTGTCGGCGTAGGTTCCCTGGCGGATGCTGGTATTCGATCCATACGCGGAGCCATGGTTCACGTCCGCCGCCTGTCCGATCGTCACGTCCTCCTGCTCGGGGAGGTCGACGAGGACGATCTCGTCAGCGATATCTCGGACAGCGATGGCGAACGCAGTTGCCGCACCCACGGTGCCGGCGGCCCCTACGATACTAACTTTGGCCATACCTGAAACGCCCCACGAAACGCGGTTAAGCCCTTCGAATCGACCGAATAGGCGATCCCCATCGATCGGCCGTAGGCCACAGCAGCCGACGTATGCAACCGCGGCGCCGTCTGTGACTTGTAGCCGAATGCGTTCTCCCAAACGAAGCTGTCGTCCGTCACGGTCAGGTTGATCGTTTGTAACCACGGCCGGTGAGGTCCTGGTTGTGGCGCCGCTCGCCAGTAAGGTAATTCAATGTGGAGGCTGTACCCTACGATCCGATGAGCGAATTCGACAAGGAGGCCGAACGTGAACGCCTCCGAGAGAAGTTCGCCGACGAGGCGGACGATCGGGCGTCTGCTCAGCACATGAGCGAGCTCCTCCTGCAGGGGATGACGATGACCAATCGTCACTGTCCCGAGTGTGGAAACCCCCTCTTTAGCGACGGCGACCGGGTGTTCTGTCCCGAGTGTGAGCGAGAGGTGGTCGAGGAGGCGTCTGACGAGACGCCAGAAGAGACCGCCACGCAACCGAACGCACCACAGCAGCCCGAAGGGGAGCCCGATCAGGGACCCCGACGCAATCTCGAGGTCGCCTTACAACGATCGGCCGCCGCGGCGGCCGCTGCTGAGGACCCTCGGGTGGTTCGCGAGCATCTCGAGGCGGCGAGAGCTGCCATCGACGCCCTGCAGGCGTTCGATACCTCCTGATCAGTCTGGCTCGTATCGCGCTGCGACGACCTCTCTGATCCGGCTCGCGGTCACCTCGCCGACGCCCGCTACCTCGAGCAGCTCGTCGTGGGAAGCCGTGATGACCGCCTCCACCGAGCCGAGCGTCTCGAGCAACCTGCGGGCGGTGACCGGGCCGATCTCGGCGATGGACGAGACCACGTATTCCTGTTGTTCGGTGACCGTCCGACCTCCTTTGTCGCCGTGTGCGCTCGCCCGGCGACGGCCACCCCGTTGTTCGCGCGTCGCGATCGCTACCAGGAGCGACTTCGTCTCCTCCATGTCGCTCGTCTGCAGGATGCTGACGTCGAAGTCGGCCACCAGGCTGGCGAGCGCACCTCTGATGGCGGCAGGATCGATGTTACGCCGCTCGTAGAGCCGATCACCCTCGAGGATGACCACCGGCCGATCGTACGCGCTGGCGAGGCGCCCAACCTGCTCGAAGAGGTCTCGATCGCCACCCAGCAAGCTGTCGAGGAAGTCTTCGACCGTCTTTCGCTCGACGGCTACCCGGTTGCTCAGAATGTAGTCGCCAACGTCCAGCGTCTCGAGCTCGAGGTCGATATCGGTCTCTCGCGACAGCTCGCGACCGATCGTTGCGTCGAGCTCGCGCTGATCGACGATGATCGTCGCGGGCTCATCGTCGTCCCTGTCGGGGATTTCGGTTTCGTCGTCTGGGGCTGAATCTTCCTCGACGAACGACAGCAGCGACTCCTGGTCCTCGCCGCGCAGGCTGGCGGCTTCGGCTCGCTCGCGAACGTCATCGCGTTGCAGCAGGTCGACCTCGAGGTCGTCGGCGATCTCGGCGAGGCCGCGGATGTCCTCGGCCATCGATTGCTCGCGTCGCCTGGACATCCAGTAAAACGCCTCGTCGCGGGTATCCTTCGCGATGAGAACGACGACCCGGCCGGGTGCCTGTCGACCGGTCCGGCCCTTGCGCTGGATCGTCCGGATGGCCGTGGGCACCGGCTCGAAGAAGAGGACGAGGTCAACCTCTGGGACGTCCAGTCCCTCCTCACCGACCGAGGTCGACACGAGCACCTCGAAGTCACCGCGTCTGAACGCCTCAATGGTGTCGCGTTGCTCGTCCTGGCTCATCCCGGCACTCGCCTCCTTGTCGGTCTGCCCGACGAACCGACGGGTATCGAAGTGTCCGCCGAGGAACTCAGTTAGCTGCTCGGCGGTATCCCGCGATTCGGTGAAGATCAGGACGCGACTGCCGCCCTTGATCCCCAGCGTCTCGGCGAGCAAGATCCGGGCCTGGCGGAACTTCGGATGGACCTCGTCGTACTCTCTCGCGAGCGACATGGCCTCGCGAACGCGGGGATCGGAGACCAGGCGTTGATCGGCCTTCGAGGCACCCGATGAGCGGGCGGCCTCGTGTCGGCGCTCGAAGTAGCGTTGGAGCGCGTTGACACTCTGTGTCTCGGCGAGCTTGAGCGCCCGCCTGAGCTTCATCACCTCGGCGTGATAGGACAACCCCTGGTAGGCCTCGGTATCCCCCGATTCGAGTCGTTGCTGGAGGGCAGCTCGCATCTTCTCGATATCCCGTTGGGAACAGTCGGGGGAGGTCGTCTCGGCGACGCCCATATCGGCGAGTTCCTCCAGGCGGCTGGTGATAACTTCCCGGAGCTTATCGCACATCTCGCGGATGTCATCGGTGAGTTCGACCTCGACGGATTCGAGCGTTGTCTCGTGGGTGTAGGGCTCGACGTCGGGGTCATCCTCGGTTCTGACCTCGATCGCAGAGATGCCGAGACGTTCGCAAACAGCGAGGATCTCCTCGCGGTCGTCACCGGGTGATGCGCTCATACCGGTGACGAGTGGCTCGTCGGCCATCTCGTGGTAGCGCTCGGCGATGAAGGCGTACGGATAGGACCCGCTGGTTCGGTGACACTCGTCGACCGTCAGATGGACCACGTCGCTGAGATCGATTCGATTGCCGATGAGATCGTTCTCGACGACCTGTGGGGTGGCCATGATTACCCGCGCATCCTGCCACGCGTCGGCCCGATCATCCGGCCGGGTCTCACCCGTGTACGTGATGATCTGCTCATCCGGGATCGTGAGTGCATCTCGATAGAACCCGGCGTGTTGGTTGACTAACGGCTTGGTCGGTGCCAGCATCAGCGATTTCCCCGGGCCGGCGGCCAACCGGGAGGCGGTCACGAGTAAGCTGATCGTCGTCTTACCCAGCCCGGTGGGCAGGCAGACGAGCGTGTGCGTCTGCATCGCTCGTTCGGCGATCTCGAGCTGGTAGGTCCGTTGCTCGAGGAGACCACTCTCGATGAGCTCGTGTTCGAGCGTCTCGGCCGTCACTGCCGCCGAGGTCATGCTGTCGGATTGTTGCGCCCGATACGGGTTAACGCTTCGCGTCGACGCATCTCAGCGATCGCTGACACCGATTCGGTCGGTCGTGAGGACCGATTCGATCAGGGATCAGAACACAGCCGGTGCATACTCGGTGACCAGGTAGGCGGTAATCGCCGCCCCGACCGGGATGGTGAGGTTGTCGTCGATGACGTACCCCTTGATCACCGGTTTGACGCCGTCAGCGAGGGTTGCCACCGCCGCTGACGCCACTGCTGCGGGCGGTTCGAGGCTCCACCACGCCAGTGCCAGGCAGACGAGGAACATCGTGCCCAGCACTCGGGGCTGTTTGACCGTTCGCAACTCGCCGGAACTCAACAGCCCGGCGATCGGATCGCCGAGGGTCAACATAAGGATAGCCGGCACGGCGATGAATGGTTCGAACACCAGCCCGACACTCCCGCCGGCGATTACGTACAACGCGTATCCTGCGAGATAGTTCTCCTCGTACTCGCGGATCATCCGGCCGACAAACGGGAGCTCGACGTTGGCCAGCAACCGCAGCGCCTCGATGCTCAGCGTGATGACGATGCCGATCGCGAAGAGGATCCTGACCTCCTCCCAGGTGATAACATCGACGACGTGCGCGAGTGGGATGATCGACCCAGTGGCATGCACCAATCGGCGGGGGATCTCGCGGTTCATCTAGTGGTCCTCGCCGGTCGTCTGTCCCTTGGATTCCCCGACCACGTGCTCGAAGGTCACCGTCCCACGTCGCAAGTCACCGAGGATGGACGACGCCTCGTCGATGTCGATCCGGGTCTGTTCGGTGGTATCACGATCGCGGATCGTCATGGTGTCGTCCTCGAGCGTCTGATGGTCGACGGTGAGGCAATAGGGGGTCCCGATCTCGTCCTGTCTGCGGTACCGTCGACCGATCGCGCCGCTGTCATCATAGGTGATGGCAAAGCCGGCTCCGGCGAGCGCATCGGCCACCTCCTTCGCCCGCTCGGGTAGTCCGTCGGCATCGATCAGCGGGAATACTCCGGCGAGCGTCGGGGCTACCTGCGGCGAGAGGGCGAGGTAGGTCCGCACTTCGTCGTCGACGATATCCTCCTCGAAGTTGTGCTCGAGCAGGGTGTACACGAGCCGGTCGATGCCGAAGGCAGGCTCGGCCACGTGGGGGAGGATGTGCTCGCCTGATTCGGTCACCTCCTCGATTTCGTAGCCGGTCGTCTCGATGTCGATGTCGTGGGAGGTCCCATCGACCTCGACCGTCACCGTCTCTCCGGACTCGAAGGCCGTAGGATCGCGGTCGACGAGCGCTTCGAGTGCCGCGACGACCTCGGCGGCTGCATCCCCGAACCTCGGTCCGATGACCGACATGTCAGGATCCACGGCTGCGCGTTCGAACGTCCGCGGTTCGTCGTACGCCTTGAAGACGGTGTATGCGCTGTCGCTATGTTCGTGGTGCTTTCTGAGGTCGTTGTCACGCCGTGAGGCGATCCCAGCCAGTTCGACCCACTCGCCGCCGAGGTAGGCCTCTGCATCCCAGCAGTCCTCGGCGTAGTGCGCGAGCTCGCCCGACAGATGTTGTCGGAACCGAAAGCGCGCTGGATCGACCCCCAGCTCGAGGTAGAACGTCGTCGAGATCCCGATGAAGTACGCGATCCAGGGGTTCGCGATGGTGCCAGCCTCGACCGCCTCACCGATGGTGGTCGTCTGGGCATCGCCATCGGTTTCTTGCGCATCTGCCGGATAGAGGGTGACAGCCACGTCCTCGACCGCCGCCAGGGAGGGTTCGTCCGCTGTGGGATCGTAGAACCACTCGAGCTCCGCCTGGGTCATCTCACGGACGCGGATGATCGATCGCCGTGGGCTGATCTCGTTTCGATAGGCCGGCCCGATCTGGGCCACGCCAAAGGGGAGTTGTCCCCTGGCGTACTCGAGCAGCCTGGGGAGGTCGACGAACATCCCCTGTGCTGTCTCGGGCCTGAGGTAGCCCGGATCGCCCTCGCCTGGACCGATCGAGGTCTGGAACATGAGGTTGAACTCACCAACGGCGACCTCGGCCAACGACTCGCCACAGACCGGACAGGTCACGTCGAGGTCGTCGATGAGCGCCTCGAGGGCCTCGGC
>CAZXER010000010.1:54948-59439 GCA_964639975.1 uncultured Halobacteriales archaeon
CACAGACCGGACAGGTCACGTCGAGGTCGTCGATGAGCGCCTCGAGGGCCTCGGCATCCTCGACCTCGCCGGTGGCCTCGACGAGGTGATCCGCCCGGTGGGAGGCCTCACAGGTCGGACAGTCGACGATCCAGTCAGTGAAGTCATCGAGGTGTCCCGACGCCTCGAAGACCGCCTCCGGCATGATCGTAGGCGACTGGATCTCCATGTTCCCCTCCTCGTGGACGAATCGCTCTCGCCATCGCTGCTCGACGTTGCGCTTCAATGCACCGCCGACCGGTCCGTACGTCCACAAGCCGGCGACCCCACCGTAGGATTCGTTCGCCGGAAAGAAGAAGCCGCGTCGCTTGGCGAGTTCTGCGACCTGGGCTAAGCCGGGTGACTCCTCGTCATTCATGGATTGCCCGCAGGAGATCCATATCGCAGACGATACCGGTCAGTTCATCCCCTGACAGCAGTGGGATCTGCTCGATATCGTGTTGGAGCATTACCTGTGCGGCCTTCGAGACGGCGGTGTTCTTGGACGTCGTCTCGAGATCGCTCGTCATGTAGTCGCGGACGGGGGTATCCGGGATCTCGACGTACCGGGTCGGGAGGTAGCGGTTACCGACCGCCTTGATGCCCTCCCAGGCCCACTCCGAGTCCTGTGCGGCGATGCTGTCGCCGGTACCCTCCTCTCCAACGACCACTCGTGCCTCCTCAAGGATATCGACCTCGGTGACGATACCGACCATCTCGCCCTCGTCGTCGAGGACGACGTGATAGGGGACATCGGCGAGGAACAACTCGCGCTGGACGGTCGGAAGCGGGGTCCCCTCGTAGGTGGCGATGACCTCGCGGGTGGCCACCGGGCCGACCGTCTCGTCGTGGCCCGGGACCGTCTCTTCGGCCAACGTCCGGATCACGTCGGTCACGGTGACGATCCCCTCGAGTTTCCCATCGACGACCGGAATCCGACGGTCACCGGTTTCGAGCATGTGTTCGGCCAGCTCGACGATGGTCGCCTCAGCAGAGATGGGCGGGACGTCCTCGAGGATCAGGGCCAGTTGGTCTTCCTCGGGCTGTTCGATGAGGCGTTCTCGGGAGACGAGCCCCCGGAACTCCTCACCATCGTCGGTCGGTTTGACGACCGGTACCGACGAGAACCGCCGCTCCTGCAGGTACTCGAGGGCATCATCCCGAGTGCCGGGTAGCTCGACGGTGACGACCTCGTCGCGTGGCGTCATTACGTCTCCAACGTTCATACACCCGCTTAACCCCCCTCAGGTCTTGTAGGCTACGGACGCTCCCCACCGTCGGGAACGGTCGACCGACCCCCTTTTTGTTGGGGGTCCCCAGTGGTGTGTATATGCAGTATCGCGAGGTGACGATCGACCGCTCGTTCACCCTCAGACTGTCCCAGGGCCGCGATTGGCGCGGGCAGCTCGAGCAGTTCGCCGAGGGCGAGGACGTGCGTGCTGGCTGGTTCGTCGGTCTCGGCGCGGTCCGCAACGCCGAGTTGTGGTACTACGATCAGGCAGCCGGGCAGTACGATCCCCTCGAGGTAGCCGAGCCGATGGAGGTGGCGAGCTGTGTGGGCAACCTGTCGATGCTTGATGGCGAGATCTTCGCACACACACACGCGGTGTTGAGCGATCCGGATGGCCGATCGGTCGCGGGCCATCTCAACCGGGCAGAGGTCTTCGCCGGAGAGGTGTTCGTCCACGCCTTCGATCGAGCGCTCGAGCGGACACCCGACGAGGCAACCGATCTCGATCTCTGGGACCTAGAACATGGCGGTTGAGCGGTCGTATCAGACGGCGATCGAGGCCGAGGTAGAGGAGGCGATCGCCCTCGCTGAGACGGCCCGCTCTCGGGGGAACGACCCCCATCCGAGCGTCGAGATACCCGTCGCTCAGGACATGGCCGACCGGGTGGAAAACCTGCTTGACATCGGTGGGATCGCCAACCGGATCAGGGAGCTCGAGGGGGAGATGAGCCGCGAACACGCCGCGTTGCACCTCGCAGAGGGGTTTGCCACCGGCGAGCTGGGTGACATGGACGATCCCAGCGATCGGATCGAGGCGGCCGTCAGGACGGCCGTTGCCCTGCTCACCGAGGGCGTCGTCGCCGCCCCCATCGAGGGGATCGATGGCGTCGACGTGGAGGATGCCGCCGATGGAACCTCCTTCGTGCGCATCACGTATGCCGGCCCGATCAGATCGGCCGGTGGCACCGCACAGGCGCTCTCCGTCCTGGTCGCAGACTACACCCGCAGTTTGCTCGGGATCGAGGCCTACAGGCCCGCCGATCTGGAGGTCGGACGCGTCGTCGAGGAGGTCCAGCTCTACGAGCGAGAGACCGGCTTGCAGTACACGCCATCGAGGGAGGAGACCGCTCACATCGCCGAACACTGCCCGATCATGCTCGACGGTGAGCCGACGACAGAGGACGAACTCGACTCCTACCGCGACATGGATCGGATCGACACGAACCGTGGCCGAGGGGGGATGTGCCTCGTCCTGGCGGAGGGCATCGCCCAGAAGGCCGACAAGCTCGCACGATACGTCGACGCGATCGATGCCGTCGACTGGCCGTGGCTGGCCACGCTGCGTGCGGGCGCCGGGACGCACTCCGACGCCGACGATGAGTCGGCGACCAAGTCCGTCGGCCCGAAGGACGACTACCTGGTCGATTTGATCGCCGGACGACCGGTCGTCGCACACCCGAGTCGCCCCGGCGGGTTCCGGCTTCGATACGGTCGAGCCCGCAACCACGGCCTGGCCACGGCGGGCGTCCATCCAGCGACGATGCACCTGCTCGATGACTTCCTCGCGCCGGGCACCCAGCTCAAGACCGAACGACCGGGCAAGGCGGCCGGTGTCGTCCCCGTCGACACGATCGAGGGGCCGACGGTCCGGTTGCACGACGGGTCGATCAGGCGGTTAGACGACCCCGAGACCGCCGCCGAGTTGCGAAGCGGCGTGGCCGAGATCCTCGATGTGGGTGAGTACCTGGTCAACGTCGGCGAGTTCGTCGAGAACAACCATCCGCTGCTTCCGGGTGCCTACGACATCTCTCGCTGGTGCCTCGAGATAACCGATGCAGGCGTCGACATCCAGGCAATCGAGGACGATCCCGACGTGTCACTGACCGACCCTGGCCCCGAGCAGGCGGTCGGGTGGGCCCAGCGCCACGAGGCGCCGTTGCATCCTCGATACACGTATCTGTATCACGACGCGTCGATCGAGGCGCTCGAGACGCTAGCTGCGGCCATCGAGTCAGGGAGGCGAGCGAACGATGGGCTCCATCTCCCCGCAGACGACGCCATCGAGGCCGTGTTGGGGACGCTGTTGGTACCACACGAGGTCGACGGTGATGACCTCGTCATCGAGGCGTGGCTCCCGATCGCTCGCACCCTCGGCTTCGATGGGGGGCTCCAGCGCGAGTGGGAGACGCTTTCGGGCGAGGATCCCCTCGACGCGGTGAACGAGGTCGCCCCGTTCCCCGTGCGGGCGAAGGCGCCGACGCGCGTCGGTGCCCGGATGGGTCGTCCGGAGAAATCCGAGGCGCGCGAGCTCTCACCGGCGGTTCATTGCCTCTTCCCGGTGGGTGCAGCCGGGGGCGATCAGCGCTCGCTCGCCGAGGCGTCGTCGTATCGACCCGATGCGAACGGGAACGCCGGCGAGATCGAGGTCCAGCTCAACCGACGCCGGTGTGTCTCCTGTGGCGAGGAGGGGGTCGATCCACGGTGTCCGGCCTGTGGCGAGGCGACCACCCCCGTGTACGTCTGTCGAGAGTGCGATATCGAGGTCGAGCCCGACGAGGCTGGCCGAACTGAGTGCCCCCGCTGTGGCCGTGAGGCGACGTGTGTCACCCAGCAATCTCTCGACGTCGCAGCGCGCTTTGACGCCGCGTTCGATTCGGTCGAGGTCCCCAAACGCCACGTGCCCATCGTGAAGGGTGTCAAGGGACTCACCTCCGAGACCAAGGCCCCGGAACCCCTCGAGAAGGGCGTCCTCAGAGCCGCTCACGACATCTCCGTGTTCAAAGACGGCACGAGCCGCTACGACATGACCGACCTGCCGGTGACGGCAGTGAGACCAGCTGAGGTCGGTGTCGACGCTGAGACGTTTCGCGAGCTGGGCTACGAGGTCGACGTCGATGGGGAGGCACTGGAATACGACGACCAGGTCGTCGAGCTCCGCAACCAGGACGTGATCCTCTCCGAGGATGCGGCTGAGTACCTGTTTCAGACCTCGCAGTTCGTGGATGATCTGCTGACGGATTACTATGAGCTGGAGCCATTTTATGAGCTAGAAGGGCCCGAAGATCTGGTGGGTGAACTGGTCCTGGGACTTGCACCACACACGAGTGCGGCGGTAACCGGTCGAGTTGTCGGGTTCACCTCGGCGGCCGTTGGGTACGCGCATCCGTTCTTCCACGCGGCAAAGCGGCGGAACTGCTTCCATCCCGAGACGAAACTGTGGGTTCAGACCGAAGAGGATGAGT
>CAZXER010000011.1:0-12697 GCA_964639975.1 uncultured Halobacteriales archaeon
ATGCTGGTGAGAATCGTGGTCTTCCGGGGGTGCGTTGGCTTCCTCCATTGATTGGGTAACCTTTTGCAAGTTAGCGCTAGAACGCCTTGATGTTTGGTTCCATCCCCTCACGCCGTGAGTAGCACGTTCAACCCCGGACACTTCGATACGAGTAGCCTCCATGTCCGGAGTACGCCGACCCAAAGACCGGTCCTGCACTGCCTGACTTCGTGATTCGTTGGGTCTACCCTCTCGACAGAAAGCTGGCCTCGGCACTCATAGGGCTCGTCATCGCTTGGTGGAAGCTCGGCCCATTTGTATCGTCATCGGCCGAGTACTACTCGTGTCACCGAGCGCAAAACGTTTTTGCCGAGGTGGAAATGGCCCTGGCAGAGGAGCAACGTCGGTGCCTCGACAGCCTATTTGGAGGCGGGTGGGCGCTTCACGCCATAGCGTTCGATGTACCAGGTACTCTGAATGAGCACGGCCGACAGTAAGAACAACCACAACCCGATATCCGTGGGAAGCAGCACGCTGTAAAACAGCTCCCCGAAGGTTGCTATCGGCGTCTTGATCGGTTCGGGGAGGACTTGCACCCCCAGTGCAAAGTTCTCGTGATCGACCATCGTCACAGTGGCGAGGATACCGCCAAGGAGCGACCACCTGGCTGGACCCCGCTTGAGGGTAACGAGCAACAGCACGACCGGGAAGAACAACAGCGCCATGTACAGCGGCTGCAGCGGCATGAAGAGCAACACTGCGGTGAGCGTGGCCAATATCCCAGCGAGGCGGTGGATATCGGTGTCGATTCGACGATAGGCGAGTGCGACCAACGGACCGAGGATCGCAACGGCGACGGGGGTCATCCAGGGTCCCGTCGTCCCGGTTATCCCGGCAAGTTGTCGTCTGATACCCCCGACGTCATGGGTCATGTCGCCAACCCGTTCGAAGGATTGCCCCTCGAATCGCTCGAGGAGGATGTCGGTGAGGTACTGCCCCGTGAGGTCGGGCATGAGCACGAGTCCGGCTACGAGCACGCCGCCTCCGACACTGATCGCCGTGATGACCCCTCGCCACAGCCGAAGTCTGAGCAGCCACAGTCCCAGCGCGGCGGGGAACACCTTGATGAGTGCGGCGAGGGCAAACGCACCACCCGCGACCCCGGATGCGTTCTGGTCGATGGCATCGAAGCCGATCACGAGGGCCAGTGCCAGCCACAGGGTGGTCTGCCCCTCGATGAAATGGGGCATCGCGTACGGTGAGATGGCGATGAAGCCAAGCACGATGCCTCGGTCGAGTCGAGACAGTTCGATCCCTCGGCGATTGAGGGCACGCGAGAGAACGATGAATATGGCGAGCACGACTATCAGATTGAGGAGTGTTTGGAGGAGATAGGCCCCAAGACCAGCTCCAAGTAACGCATGTGGGATGAACAGCACTACCGTGACGGGTGGATAGAGGTAGAAGAACCCCGGTCGATCCGGTGGTGCGACCCGATAGAGTTCGCCACCTCCGAGCCAGGAGTCGACTGCAGTCGCGTAGACATCGGAGGCCAGGCCGAACTGCTCGGGGGTCATGATCGCCGTCGTGGCGGCATAACTGACCCCGCTGAGGATGGCGAGTACGAGGACCATCCGGCCATCGCGTCCGAGGCCGTGGTGTGTAGCTGCCACGACGGAGAGGTTCCACAGGGATATCAAAAGCTACACTGGTTTCAGGTGGTTCTCCCCTCAATCGCTGGCCCCTGCGTCACTGGAGTCGGTCGTACGTGGCAGCGAGAACGAGCGGGACGGTCACTGTCGCATCGCCCCACACCGTGGTATTCTGTGCCGTTGGTTCGAGCTTGCCCCACGAGCGTGCCTCGTCGAGGGACGCACCCGATAACCCTCCGGTCGCCTCCGGATCAGTGGTAAACTGAACGGCGTACTGGTACGCCCCGGGCGTGACGAGCTTCGTCTGCAGTGTGAAGTTCTTGGGAACCCCGCCCGCCACGATGAAGCACCCGACGCGCTCGCGTCGATTGGCGACAGCGCTCAGCTCGGACATGTCCCTGAGGGCGTCGAGGGTGAAGTCGTGTGTCCGGCCATACAACCAGGCCTGTAACCCCAGTATCGAGTCCTGGATCGCTGGACAGAAGATGGGGACGTCGTGGTCTGCAGCGACCGCAGCGATGCCAGGATGGGTATCATCATCTGCTGCGACAGCTGCGTTCGCTTCACCGAGTTGCCGAGTGAGGTCACGTATCGAGACGGCCTCTCCTTGCAGCGGTGGGAACACGTGCTCCCAGCAATGGTGCTCGAGGGTCTCGAAGTGCTCCTGGGGGAGGTAGACGTTGTAGATCCGATCGACGCCGGCCTCTCGGAGCGCCTCGTCGTACTCCGCACTCGTGGTCTCATCGTCGGGGGGTTGGGACGACCCGTGATGGTGGTGCCCACCCAGCGCCTCGATCGTATCGTGGGTGAGAGTCGCACCAGTTGTCACGAGGGCGTCGATCCATCCGTTCTCGATGACGTCAGCGATGACCTGTCTGAGTCCACCGGGGACCATCGGGCCAGCGACGCTCATCAACACCGTGCAGTCGTCGTCGGTGAGCATCGCCTCGGTGATGTCGACGGCGTCTGCGATGGTACTCGCGTTGATGCCGCTTCGTTCGTACTGTTCGACGAGGTCGCTCACGCCCATATCGGGCGTTATCCGCCCACCAGCGATCGGATCGTCACGATACTGGTCGCTCATAGCGATATCTTGACAGCCGTGGGGTCAAACAGATGCCGCTTGTCGATCAGAATCCAGTCGGGATGTCGACGAACGAGGTCTCTAGCTCCCAGTCCTGAAGCAGCTCGAGGACGGCCTTGACGCCGGTCGTCTCGGTCGCATAATGCCCCGCGAGGATCACTCGAAGCCCGCGGTCTGCGGCCTCGTGATAGGTTTCGTGTTTGCCTTCGCCGGTGAGCAAGGCGTCGACCCCTGTCGATGCTGCCGCGTCGAGGAAGCCGGTCCCTCGCCCGGTGACGATGGCGAGACGCTCGATATTCCCCGGATCGGGTCCGACCGTTTTGATCGCATCTGGATCGATGTCTACGATGTCTGCAATCCGATTTTCGAGCTCTGCAGACGAGGGTTGTGACGCTGTCGTACCGACTACTCCGATCGGCAGTTCGTCGTCGGGAAACGGCGTGGATTCGGCCAGATCGAGCTCATCCCCAATGATCGCGGCGTTGCCCAACGTTTGATGCCCATCCAGCGGCAGATGGACCCCGTAGAGGGCGATGTCGTGCTCGATCAACAACCGTATTCGCTCGTAGTGGTGTCCAGTGAGGGGATGGCTCTCTCCCCAGAGCAGTCCATGATGAACGATGAGCAGGTCGGCGTCGAGGGCTGCCGCCCGTTCGATCGTTTCCGTCGCCGCATCGACCGCCCCGACGACGTGCTCGATTGAGGCGGTACCATCACCAACCTGGAGGCCATTTACGCTGGGATCGCGGTCTCGATAGGCCTCGATGTCGAGGCGGTCATCGAGCCGTTCGACGAGATGCTTCAGTTGCACACCGTATGGAACCTGCGCCGGTGATAAGGATGTTTCCACCGGATCCGTTCAATCTGCCACCGGTGTGCTAGTCAGCAGTCGCCATGGCGTGGTCGTACACGAACCGACGGAGGAGTTTCCCGGCGAGCGTGGCCGCCTCGCCGTGGTCGCGGTCGTTCACCTCGACGACATCGAACCCAACACACTGAGGCGCGAGGTCGGTCACCAGGTCCCGAACCGTCGTCGGAGCGAGGCCGAACGGTTCTCGGGTTCCCGTCCCCGGTGTGGCTCCCGGTTCGATGCCGTCGATGTCCACACTCAGATAGCACGAACCCTCGAACGATGGGTCCCAACTCTGAGCGTCTTCCGGTGGGATTACCGTCACATCGCCCTCGTCTGCACGGTCCCACTCGGCGCTCGTACCGGTTCTGGCTCCGATGATACTCGCCTCATCTACCTCCTTGAGTACCCGTCTCGTCGTTGTGGCATGGTTGAGCGGATCGCCATCGTAGTCGTCTCTGAGGTCGAGATGGGCGTCAACCACGACGAAGTGGTCTGGTTCGGTCGCTCTGACTCCTGCCAGACTAACCGTATGCTCGCCCCCAAGCAGCAGCGGGATGGCACCTTCTAGCTGGTACCCGACGAGCGTCGAACGAAGAAATTCGAGATACTCAGAGACGTCCTCGCCGGGTGAGATATCGCCGTGATCGACGACCCCCAACTCGGTGAAGTGCTGTCGCGTTCGATGATCGTAATCGTCGAAATGTCGGGAGAAGTGTCGGATGCGCTCGGGACCGAATCGGGCACCGGGATAGAACGTGGTCGTCGCATCGAGGGGTGCACCGATGATCGCGTAGGATGGTTCAGAACGGTCCTCGTCGGCACCCGGGAACATCGACTACTCAATCCAGGATCTTCCGACGTTCTTCCATCTCGAGGTATTCGATCTCGTCATCCGCGTTGAGCTCGATATCATCTGGGATCGCCATCGCCACCGTCTGGTAGGTCTCAAGGTCCATGACCTGCGCGACGTTATCGTTCCGATCGACGTTGACGACCTGCCCCTGCTTGCGTTCGATTATCGGGACCCATATTTTCTGGTCGACGGGCTGAGAGAGCTGACGTTTCCGGCCGTCGAAGACCCCGATGGCCTCGATGCTGGCCTTGGCCGACCCGTGCTTACCGGGCGAGGCCGTGCTGTAAGACTTGATCTTGCAGGGTTCGTCGTCGATCATAACGTAGCTACCCTCCTGGAGGTCTCGTACCTCGGACTGCTCCTTCGCCATAGGGCGGGATTACCTCGCGATCAGTATAAGTGGTATGAAACCACCGCTGGATGATACAGCGCCTGAGACGGGTTTTCATTCCTCTTCTCGTCGGCGGTACAGGCTCTGCCTCGTGAACTGCGGCCGCGCCGTGATACCGCGCTCGCGACGATACGATCTGAGCAAGAGGAGGAGGACCACGAGACCCGCCGCGGCAGCCACCCCCGTCGCGACCAAATCGGCGAACGCATACAGTAACGCGGTTGCGAGAACGACGGCCGAAAATACCATCCCGAGGACGAGGCGAGCGGTCTGGCGTTTCAGCGTGTTATCTTCATCGATGACGTTCGCCTCCACCCGAAGGTTCTGACGATCGATGCGATCGAGGGCACCCTCGAGCTTCGGTGGAATCCGCATCGTGGAAGCGGCTGCCTCGATCAGGTCGTCACCGGTGTTCTCGACATACTGGCGAATCCCCTCCTCTCGGTAGCCCTGCTCGACGAGGAAGTCGGATGCGACCGCGACGAAATCGTATTCGGGATCGAGTGTCACACAGACCCCTTCGACGACCGTTGCGACCCTGATAACCAGCGCGAGATGGGCTGGAAGCCTGAATGGAAACTCGTAGATCGAGTTTTCGATTCGGTTGATCACCTGCTGAACACGGTACTGATCGACCTCCTGACCCCGTGCATCCTCGATGGCGACCTCGATGAGATCGCCCATCACGTCACGATCGGCATCCGGACCGAGCGTCCCGATCGCAACGAGTGCATCGAGTATCGCGTCCGTATCACGGTTCACCACCCCGATGTAGAACTCCACGATTCGGTCGCGAACGTACGGCGTGACCCGCCCTGACATCCCGAAGTCGTAAAAGACGATGGTGCCATCGTCCTGAACGGCGAGGTTTCCCGGATGCGGGTCGGCGTGAAAGACGCCATCGTCGACGATCATCTGGAAGTACGCCAGCTCAAGCCGGCGGGCAACGTCGTGGGTGTCAACCCCACGTTCTTCCAGTTCAGCGACGTTGGTGATCTTCGTGCCCTCGATGTAGGGCATGGTGAGCACGGTTTCACCGGAGAGCTCGTCGATTCGACCCGGGACGATGATGTGGGGATCCTCGGAGAAGTTGTCCTTGATTTGCTCCATCATCGCCCCCTCTCGCTCGTAGTCCATCTCCTGGCGGATCGTTCTGTCAAACTCGTCAGCGAGGTTCCGGATCGAGAACGCTCTGGCCTCATCGACGAACGGTAGCAAGAGACGCAACGTCCAGCGAATCGCCACGAGATCGCTCTCGACGAGCCCTTCGACCCCAGGTCGTCGAACCTTCACAGCGACCGGTTCACCATCAACCTGCGCCCGGTACACTTGCCCGAGGCTGGCACCGGAGATGGCCTCGGTATCGAACGAGTCGAACCGCTCGTGTACCGGACCGAGCTCTGCCTCGATAACCGATTCTGCCTGTGGCCACGGGGCCGGTGGCACTTCGTCCTGTAACTGACTCAGGACATCGATGTACGCCGGGGGGAGGATATCAGGGCGTGTCGAAAGCAGCTGACCGAGCTTGATGAACGTCGGGCCGAGTCTGATGAGCGAGTGGAGTAGACGCAATGCACGCCGTCGTTGACCTGCATGATCGACTGACCGCGACCGCCCGAAGAGGATGAATCGGTTTCGATCACGAAGCACCACCCACAGGAAGGGGAAGATGGTGATGAATCCCCGTGTGAAGCGCCAGACTCCCCGCAGCATCCTGAGAACTCTACTCATGTCGATCAACCTGGCTGACTCTTGGGAGCGTACCGGAACCGGAACGAGTGGTCCTGGGGGGCTCTCGGGGACGAGCGACCCCTACCGGTCGATCTGTCACGACCGGGGACCCCCGAACACATCCATACTCGATGTAACACCGGCAGTTCGAAAAAAGCCCCCGGTACCTGGGGGTTCAGCGAAGCTCTTCGAGTGATCCGATCACGAAATCGGCCGCAGGGAGCTCACCTTTCCCGGTCCGATCGATGAGGATGCTGGTCAACCCGACTGCGTTAGCAGCCTGCATATCGGCCACGCTATCGCCGACTACTGCTCCCCCATCGGTGTCTACATCGAGTTGCTCCATGGCGCGGTGAAGTGGAGCTGGGTCAGGTTTCCAGCCGAGTGCATCGGAACACGTTACCACGGTATCGAACCACTCGTGCATGTCGAGTCGATCGAAAATCGGGTTGACAAGGTAGGATTGACAATGGGTGACGACTCCTCGCGGACCCGATAGCTCGGTGATCATCTCAGCATCAGAATGCAGGTAGGACGCCGCTGCGCGCTCGCTCGGGGATTCGATCTCGTGAAAGGCCGTCCAGAAGTCCGACGGTTGGATGCCGTAGCTGGTGAGGATATCGTTTCGAAGGCCGTCACGGCCATACCAGATCGAGATGTTCTCCTCGGGGGTGAACTCCCGGTCGAGCTCGTTGCCGACCGCTCCAATGGTCTCGTGGATATAGTCCTCCTCGACGCTGAGAATTGTCCCATCGAGATCGAGGAGCCAGTACTCAGGCGACACCATCATCCGGCCTCCTACTCGGTGCTAGCAGCGTGGACACCCCCATTCAATCGGACTCTGTCGAGGTCGCTTCTGCGAGGGCTGGGTGAAGCCTTGCTTCATCGAGGTCGGGATCGAAAATCTGGATAGCCGAGGCGATTGTGGTCCAGTCGTCATCCTCGGCCGCGTCCCTGAGCGCCTCCGTCGGTGGTGCCATGAGGGCGTTGACCAATGCATCAGCAAGATCTTCGAGTACCTCCTCAGCTGGACTTTCGCCATCCTCCAATCTGATGAGTGCACGTTCGACTTCAGCCGACTTGATCCGTTCCGCACCCGTTCGCATCGCACCGATAACAGCCTCGGCCCTCGCCCGTTTGAAGCGTCTCCGGAGGACGTTCAACTCGTCTTCGATCATCTCCTCGACGGCCTCTGCCTCCCCCTGTCGACGGGTATGGGTCCGATCGGTAATGCGTCGAAGCCGATCGAGATCGTAGTACGCTACCGTCGCCCGGTTTTGGACGGATTCGTCGACGTTCGGAGGTTGACCCAGGTCGATCGCGATGATCGATCCAGTTTCGGGGAGCCTCGATTCGGTGAGGATCGGATCGGTGCTGTCCGTCGCCGTGATCACGACATCGGACGCTTCGAGGACTGATGCGGTCGCCTCGAGTGGCTTGGCTTCTCCGTCCTCAAGGGACGCACAGACCGTCTCGGCCCGTTCGACAGAGCGGTTGAGAACAACGAGTTCCCCGACGTAACGGTCGACGAGCGATCGCGCAGCACGGGCGCCAGTGTCACCGGCTCCGATGACAGCGACTGAGCTCGTCGGTAGATGGACGTGTTCTTCAGCACAGCGGACGGCTGCGCTCGCCAGCGAGACGACACCTTCGTTGATCCCAGTTTCTGACCGTGCGCGCTCGCCAACGTGCAACGCTTTCATGAGCACCGGTTCGAGCAGGTCGCCGATCCCGTCGTGCTCCGTGGCGATGTGGTAGGCCTCTCGGACCTGTCCGAGGATCTCGTCCTCGCCGAGCACTTGCGATTCGAGGCCGGCCGTCACCCGAAGCAGATGTTCGATCGCCTCGTCGTGGCTCAGTTGCCGCCAGGAGGCGGCTGGCAGTCCATCGACGAGCGAATGCAAGACGGCCCGACCAACCTGGGGATGGTCGGTCACGACGTACCATTCGACCCGATTGCAAGTATTGAGGACGAACGCCTCACTGATGCCATCCTGGGACAGTAGCTGTTCCAGATGCTCAGTGGGCTCCTCAGGTGACGCGGCTGCAATCGTCTCCACGTTGGCGTACTGGTGGGCGACACTCAGGCCGGCAATCGTCCCATCTACTGTCACGGTAACCACCGACCACCCACGAATGGCGACCTCTGCATACCTCTTATCCTTTTCTCCGGGGTCGGGTATCGTAAACCTGTCCACTCACATGTTCAGGGCTGGACACCAGTCACGTTGTATCCAGCTGTGCGAATATCATCGATGAGCTCCTCGAACTGCTCGGTAGCTTCGAAATAGAACACGACATCGAAGGTACCATCGAGCAAGAGCTGCTGGCACTCCCAGACGAATTCGTCTCCAGTCACCGTTAGACCTTGGTGCTGATTCGAGCTGAAGCGATCATCATCGTTTCCAGAGTATACATAGGTCGGCTCGTCAGCCACAGACTCCGCGATGATCTCCCCGATCTCCACGGTTGCTTCCATCATCTCGAGCTCCTGGTCGTCGGTGTACTCCGATTCGATTATCACACCAACGAGGTCGATGTCGCCCGGTTTCAGTAGCTCTCGCGTCTCGGCGACCAGGTCGGTCGATGGCTCGGTCACACTCGGCGACTACGGATACAGGATAAATGCGCCTATCGATTCACGGGGACATTCGCGATGCAGTTGCAAGTGCCTCTACGTTCTGTGTTCCATCAGATTCTGGGTCTCAGTGCTGTGGTTTCGAGGTGATACCTCGTATCTACCCGCTGGGGAGATTCCCCTCGAAACCGTCGAGTTCTGAAACATCTTTAACCATGTGTTCTAACAGTCATACACGTGACGGGTATTGGACTGCCCAATCGGCTGATCGATGTCCTCTATGAGCGACTGTTGCGGGCAGAGATCGACCAGATCCCCGAGCATGTCGCAGTCATCCAGGATGGCAACCGGCGCTACGCTCGGAGCCGGGGGAGCGATCCGACCGAAGGTCACCGCCATGGGGCCGATACCACCTCCGATCTATTGCGGTGGTGTCGGGACCTCGGGATCAAGGAGATCACGCTGTATGCGTTTTCCACCGAGAACTTCAATCGCCCGCCAGCGGAGCAACAGGAGCTATTCGATCTCATTACCCGAAAACTCGAGGAACTAGCAACCGATCGCGATATCCACGAGCACGAAGTTCGAATCTGTGCGATCGGTGATGTCGAGCGACTGCCATCCCGGGTGCAAGACGCGGTCGAGACGGCGACGAGCGCCACGGAGGACTACGATTCATACAGACTCAACGTCGCCCTGGCCTATGGTGGTCGATGGGAGTTGCTCCAGGTGGCTCGAGACATCTGCCGCGATGTCGAGCGTGGTGACCTGGACCCAGCGGAGATCGATACCAGTCTCATCGATGCGAGGATCCATGACGGTCCGACTCGCTCAGTAGATTTGATCGTCCGTACCGGTGGTGATGAACGAACGAGTAACTTCCTTCCTTGGCACGCCAACGGCAACGAGGCGGCGGTGTACTTCTGTGCCCCATACTGGCCCGAGTTTTCCAAGATCGATTTCCTCCGTGGGATCAGGACCTATCAGTATCGCCGGCGAAAGTGGGCACAATCTCGGATCGATCGAGCCAAGGCCCTCGTGGCGGTCGACCGGTCGAACGATGAGCTCCTCGACCATTCGGGGCCATCTGGCCTCCTTCGTCGGTTCTGGCAGCGACTATCCGGTGACTGGTAGCCTATCGGCCAAAGCGACGCTGTCGGTCGAGGTAGTCCAACACGGCACGCAGGTAGTCACGCTTTCGCAGGTTCCTCCAGTTGACGTCGGTGAAGTAGAGCTCCGAGTAGACTGACTGCCAGATCAGAAAGTCCGACAACCGTTCGGCCCCCGTCTTGATGACGAGATCTGGTTCATGTTGAAAGACGAGGTGCTCCTCGAGATCTTCCTCGGTGAGCGTCTCCGAATCGATCTCACCGGATTCCACACATTCACCAAGCGATCTGACCGCGTTGGTAAATTCGAATTTCCCACCCAGCCCCAGACTCGCCTGGATAGGTGCGGTCGATTGGTCTTCGTCATCGGGGAGCCTGACGGCCATTTCTCGAGGCGTTTCTAGATCATCCAACTGACGCGTAAGCGTGGGGATCACCCGGTCATCGAGGACACTCACATAGATCAACAAGCGCTCAGCACCGTATTCGAACACCCACTGCAAGAGCTGCTCAAGCCGTTCGTAAGCGCCAAGCTCGAGCAGATCTCGCTCGGTTAGTACGACCGCGATGACCCTGGGTGGTGACTGGGTCGACCGCTTGACTCTGACTGAGAGGTATCGGTCGTACAACCCCATATGTCGCTAACGTATCCCCGGTACCTTGAGGTCAGCGTTCGTCCGCTTCGGGAAGGTTAAGTGTGGACCTGCGAAAGTCCCGGGATACCGTGCGGTCCAATATCGCCCGTGCCAGCGGGTTTGCGGCCGTTTCGTTCCTCGCGCTGACAGCAGTTGTTTTCGACGGGATCGCGCTGGTTTCGTTCGCACTTGTGGCGATATTTGGCACGCTCGTTGGCAGTGGGACGATCTTTCAGCTCTTCGCCGACCGCGCTGAATACCATTCTGGTCGGCTGATTGGGTTGATCGAGTTCTCCGCGAGTGCCTCCCTATTGGCAGCCGCTGTGGTCCTCGAATTGCTTCCCAAAGAGATTTTCGTCGGGATCGTTCCCCTGGTTGGGTTTGGCTACTTTGGCGCCGAATTGGCCCGTTTGGTTCGATCTGACCGATTGACAGAAACGACCGGCTTCATCACGATTGGGTTCCTCGCCTATGCGGGCGGCCACACACTCGGGGTTGGGTTCGACGCCATGGATCCAGCTACCATCGGCATGTTGGCGATGACCGGCGCACTCGTCGGGGCCATTTTGCGAGCTGCCTCGTGGTCACGACACGATGGATTCGTCATGCTGGCGTTAGCACTATTCCTCATTGGAATCCACGCGTTACAGGCTCCATCGACAGAGACAGTCGGTATCGCGATCGGTACCTCGATCGCCCTCGCGTATGTTGCATTGTTGATCGGGGCAGCGTCTGTCACCGGGATGGTCACGGGAGTTTTCATGGTATTTATGACGATCATCCTGGGCGGGGTGGTCTGGGTGCTCATGCTCGTGGCGTTCTTTGGGCTCGGGGGTCTCGCCACCAAATTCAGGTACGCAGACAAGCGAACACGAGGGGTTGCTGAGGCGAATCGAGGTGCCCGTGGTACGGGTAACGTCCTCGGCAATACTCTCGTTGCACTGGTAGCCCTACTCGGATATGCTGCACTTGCGGGGGATCAATCCGGTGAACTGGTGTTCGCGTTCGCCTTTGCTGGATCGATCGCGACGGCACTCAGCGACACGCTATCCAGTGAGATAGGTGGCCTCTACGACAATCCGATGCTGATCACATCGTTCGATCGGGTCGCTCCGGGGACAGACGGGGCTGTGACGGTTCCAGGTACGCTGGCAGGCATCGTCGGGGCTGGCATCGTCGCGGCGATATTCGTCGCACTCGGTCCGGCAGGACTGATTGGGGGACTGGTGGTCGTCGCTGCAGGTACGCTCGGCATGCTCACCGATAGTCTGCTAGGTGCACTCCTGGAAGGTCGGATCATCGGTAACCACGGTGTCAACACCGCAGCGACGCTCACTGGCGCAATCATCGCGAGCGTAGCTGTCATCGTCGGATTGGTCTGAAACGAACGTACGATCCTGGACGTAGGGGTATTTGTCAGCTAATACCCGATTACGATTCGTAGGTCGATCGGATTCGTCGGTATGAGACGGTCGTTAAAATAGCGAGTACCACAAGCCCCCCGACGAATGCAACCAATCCTGGTGGGAAGTCCACGACCTCGATGGCTTCGGGGACGAGTTGGATCCCAACCTCATTGCCTGTCTCAGCAGTGATCGGTCGAACCTCTTCCGTATACAGTTCGATAGCGATGGCATGAAACACCACAGATGCCCCAGCGAGGACCGCTAATGCGCCAGCAGTCGATTTGAACAGCGATTGAAGTTCCGAACTGCGGCGTTTGTCGCCGGCGACGATGAGTGCCTCGTCGATTGCTGCGTAGACGCTCATCTCGTTACCCCGTGAGGAATACCACGTATCGACCTCATCGATTAGACCCGCATCCTCGAGTT
>CAZXER010000011.1:12797-32322 GCA_964639975.1 uncultured Halobacteriales archaeon
CCCCGTGAGGAATACCACGTATCGACCTCATCGATTAGACCCGCATCCTCGAGTTTTTCGAGGTGGTATCTGACGTTTTGCACGGAGGTATCGACCGCCTCCGCAAGTTCGCTCGCCGTCGATGGATCCTGATATAAGGTTCGATAAATCTCACGAGAGGTGTCGGAGGCGAGTGCGTTAAAGATCGCTTCAGAGTCGTCTCCATCAAGCGTCACCACCCGTGGTGAGTCTCTGGCCACCTCCACTTCCGACTTGAATGGGAGAATCCCCGACATTACTATCACTGTATATTGACCTAAGTAAAAAAACTGTTTTGGATAGTATAATACAATTTTTACCTACATTGGCGTCAGTCTAACGCTGGTGTTACCCTCCCGATTAGCGGCTCACCGGCACGCATTAATGACTCCGGAGCGGACAAGAGACACAATGAGCGACGAACTCGATATAGAGAGCCTCCAACGTGGTACCGACCTGGTCAAACAGGGGTTTGCCCGAATGCAACAAGGGGGCGTCATCATGGACGTCGTCGACGCCGAACAGGCGGTAATCGCGGAAGACGCTGGTGCGGTCGCCGTGATGGCATTGGAAGCGGTCCCGGCAGACATTCGAAAGCGTGGTGGCGTCGCCCGGATGGCCGATCCAGCCGATGTCGAAGCCATCATCGACGCGGTCTCGATTCCCGTGATGGGAAAGACCCGTATCGGCCACACCGCTGAAGCCCAGATTCTCGAATCGATCGGCGTCGATATGATCGACGAGTCCGAGGTGTTGACCCCTGCGGATACCGCCTACCACATCGACAAACACGCCTTCACGTCGCCGTTCGTCTGTGGTGCGAGGACGCTGGGAGAGGCGCTACGACGCATTCACGAGGGGGCTGCGATGATCCGGACCAAGGGTGAGGCAGGTACCGGCGATGTCAACCAGGCGGTCCACCATCAACGACAGATTCGCGGTGCCATCAGGCAACTCTCTGGCATGGCCGAGGAGGAACGCGAGGCATGGGCCCGAGAACACGATGCACCACTTGAACTCGTTCACGAAGCGGCGGATCGAGGCCGATTGCCAGTCGTCAACTTCGCTGCAGGTGGGATCGCTACGCCAGCCGATGCAGCCTTGATGATGCAACTCGGCTGTGACGGTATCTTCGTCGGCAGCGGCATCTTCGGCGCTGAGCGTCCCCGAGAGATGGCCGATGCTATCGTGGCCGCCACGACGAACTATGACGATCCGGATGTGCTGGCAGATATCTCCAAGAACATCGGTGGCGGGATGCGAGGTGAAGCCAACGTGGACCTCCCCGAGGAAGAGCAATTGCAACACCGGGGCATCTGAGCCTCGCCGACCGATTCGACCATGATTGCCGTCGTCGGAGGTGGCTATGCCGGATTGGCTGCAGCGAAACGATTGCTCGAGGCGGGAGAGACCGTTACCGTCTACGAGGCAGCCGAGACGCTCGGTGGGCTCGCTGCAACCTATGAGACTGCGGGCGACCGGATCGAGCAGTTCTATCATCACCTCTCGAAATCGGAACAGACCATCGTGGAGCTCATCGAGGAACTCGGCCTGGGTGAGCAACTCAACTGGCGCGTCGGCAAGAACGCGTTCTACGTCGATGGACGGGTCCATCCCCTTGATACCGCCTGGCAGATCGCAGCCTATCCACACCTCAGTCTCTACGACAAGTTCCGTCTGGGGATGCTCACCCTCGGTATCGATGTCCGCGGTGGGATCCCCTCTCGCGACACGTATGCGTCGTACGAAGCGTTCGACGATGTCCCGGTTCGAGAGTTCATCCTTGAGCATACTACTCCCGGGGTGTATCGGTCGTTCTTCGAGCCGCTACTGGAGGCGAAATTCGGTGATAGGCTCGATGACGTATCGGCGGCATGGCTGCTTGGTCGGATTCATTTTCGAGGCGAGCGCGACCTGCGTCGGGGTGAGATCCTCGGATACCTCGATGGGGGATTCGGTCAACTGACCGATGCACTGATCGAGACTGTTGGCCAGGAGCGTATCGAGACGAACACCCTCGTCACTGACCTTCACGGTGAGGATGGCGTGGACGCGCTCACCGTTGAGAACCCGGCTGGATCACAGCACGTCGAGGTCGACGGGGTCGTCGTCGCGACGATGCCGCACGTGCTCGAGGAGCTCACCGGCTACCGGAATCGAATCGATTTCCAGGGGACCGTCTGTTCCTTGCTCGCCACCGCTGAACCGGTGACTGACACGTACTGGCTCAATATCGCCGATGAGGCACCCTTCGGGGCCCTCATCGATCATACGAACTTCGTCCCGGCTGAGCGCTATGGTGGCGACAACTTGCTGTACATCGCCCGCTACGTGCAGGACCTTGATGGGACGTTTTGGAACCGCAGTGACGACGAGATCGAAGATCGCTGGCTCGAGGGACTCGAGTCGATGTTTCCAGATTTCGATCGGACCGAGATGCACTGGATCAAGACCGCCCGCCGGGCCAAGACAGCCCCGGTCTACGACGTCGGTTACCGCGAGCGAATCGTCCCGTATGACCTCGGCGATGCGGTTGCCGAGGGGGTCTATTACGCGGGTATGGCCAGCGAGGCTCAGTATCCAGAACGAAGCCTCAACGGGGCTATCGAGGCCGGATTCGCGGCTGCAGATCACCTGCTCGAGTCGGGTTCACAGTGATCGATTCCCGGGATGTACCGGTGGCACGTCGGATACGATAGCAACCCACTTTAGGAAGCCCCGAGAAGCCGCGGGATATGAGTGGCGCGTTCGTGATCCTCGGAGACGGTATCGCGGGCAGTACGGCTGCCGAGGCGATTCGCGAACGCGACCCGGAGGCCGATATCACGGTCATCACCGACGAGGGTGAACCACTGTATAACCGGATCTTGATCAAGGAATTCGCGAAGGGGAAGCTGCCCGAGGCGCCGATCGCGATCCACGACGATTCGTGGTATGACGATCGGAATATCGACCTCGAATTGAACACCCATATCACCGAGGTGGCACCGGAGGAACGAACCGTATCAGCCGCCAACGGGGACACCTTCGAATTCGACAAGCTGCTCATCGCGACCGGTGGCACACCGGCTCAGCTTCCAGCAGATGGCAGTGATGCAGAGGGTATCCACCACTTCTGGACGTTCCAGGACGCACGTAGCATCCGCCAGCATGTCGAATCCGCGGATACGGGGGTGATCATCGGAGCCGGGCTGCTTGGCATCGATCTCGCTGCCATCTGTGGGGCCCAGGGTCTCGATGCAACCTACTTGATGCGGGGTAATCGGTGGTGGCGGGATGCGCTCACCGACGACGGCGCAGCGATCGTCCACGACGCCCTCCGGGGCATCGGGGTGACGCCGGAGTTCAACCGCGGTGTCGACCATTTCGAGGTCGAGGACGGCCAGGTCGTGGCCACGATCGATTCCGACGGTGGTCGCCACGTCGCTGATTGGGTCGGCGTCGCCATCGGTCTGAACTTCAATACCGAACTGCTCCAGCACACGTCGATCGACCGGGAATGGGGGATCGTCGTCGACCAGTACATGCGGACGACGCATCGCGATATCTATGCGGCCGGTGATATCACTCGCTTTTTCGACCATTTCCTTGAGGAACACACACAGAATGGCTCGTGGGGATCGGCCAAGGAACAGGGAAAGACCGCCGGTCTCAACATGTGGACGAGCTTCGAGAACGATATCGGACCACGTGACAGTGATCCAGGCTCGCTCGAGCGCTTTGAGTGGGTCCCGTCGTATTCGATCACCCACTTCGATATCCCCTTCTTGAGCTTCGGCCATCCAACCGAGGGTGAGGAGTCCTTCGACCGACGCTATGGAGAGGCGGAGTGGCGTCGCCTCACCTTCAAAGACGGTCGTCTCGTCGGTGGTGTCCTCCTCGGCGACCTCGCACCACAGAGCGCCTACAAGGAACTGATCCGCTCGAGACAGCCGGTCATCGACGAGGCCGAGGTTTTGCTCGAGCGACAGGTCGATCTGAACGCGCTCACCTCCCCGCCGACGTCCTGAGCACCGGCTGGACCGACACCGTTTTCGGCTCCTCGGCCGGATGCAACGCCATGGCTGCTAGCGACGGAACCATGACGCTGGCGTTTGAGCTATCGGCGCTCGAACGACTGGTCGATCCGGAGGCGGTCTTCCAGGACGCTCGCGAGTGGAGTGAGTATATCGGCATCATTTCGGAGAAGCCGACCTATGCGGTGACCAAGTTCGCCCGGGAACACCGGATTCGCCAGGACTTCTTCTCGGGCCCTCGCGGTCGCGAGGAGAGCCTCACCCAGATCCAGCAGCAGTTCGAGAGCGATCGGTACGTCTTCATCGGAACCGACGAGGATGACGAATCGCTCGCGAACACGGTCGAGTGGGAGTACCTCCCGATCGAGGAGGCTGCATCGGCTGCCGATTGGGACCTCGATTGAGCGAAGTGACATTTCCGCTGCTTATTTGACGATACGCCCCGCCTCATCTGGTATGAGTTTCAACACGTCAGAGGTCCTCAGTGATAGTCTCTATCGGACCTTCTCGCGCAATGGAGTGATCGTCATGATCGGTGTCTACCTGGCATCACTCGTCGGTTCGATCGGCTACTCCTCGATCTTCATCGATGTCTTCAACACGTTCTGGGATGAGTTTGCCCAGGAGCAACCGCAGTTTGCCGATATGTTCGACGACCCGGAGATGCTCTTCCCGCTAGCGTTCGATATCCCGGAGTCGATCGCACTGTTGCTGATCGCGGTTTCGATCGTGGCTTCGGTGGTGTTGCTCGCCGTGGCGATCCGGACGTTCCATGCCGGCTTGGAGGACGAGTTACCCACCGAGCTCGTTTTCGACAACCTCGCATGGGTCGGCGTGAACCTGTTCGTCGGAGGCATCGTCTTCGGTCTATTGTGGTTGATCGGTCTGGTTTTCTTCATCGTGCCAGGGATCCTCGTCTTCGTGTTGTTGATTTACTTTACCGCGGCGACAGCGGTCGAGGATCGAAACTTCGTCGATGCCTTCGCCAGATCGGTGGCGGTAACCAAAGGTGAGCGACTGCAGGTGTTCATCCTGTTCCTGGCAGTCTTCCTCGTTGCGATTGCGATGGGAATCGCCTTCACCATCGTTGGCTCGTTCTTCATCCTCGTGAGCCCCATCATCTCGAGCCTCATCGATCTGGCAGCCCAGTCCATCATCGTGGTGTACTTCGCCGCCGTCGTGGCTGTCAGCTACCGTGCATTGACCGAACCCGATGACCTCGCTACTGAGTCGGACGATGACGATCCCTTCGAGGAGTTTACCCCGGCGAGTGAAGGGACCCAGTAGTACGGCGTTTTCAGAGGCCTTTTCGCCTGGGTGTACCTAGATGCTCCACATGGCGACTCCCCGAATCCCAGGGACCGATCCGGACATCGTCGAGCTCCCTTGTGGGACGGACGTCGCGGTGACGGACTTCGACCTCGGGATGCGGGAGTACCCCTGTGACTGTGGCGAGAATCATGCGGTCGTCATGGACATCCACCCCCCGACCCGATTCTTCCCATCGGAGGTGATCGAGGTCCTCACGACGGTGATCGAACCAGCAGAGGGTGGTGAGTTCGGCACGCACCACCTCCTGGGACTGGTGCTCGAGGAGTTCCCTGATCAGGTGGTCGATGCGAACGTCGCGGAGAACGGACAGATCGGCTGTCAGTACCTCTGGGTCACCGACTTCGACAGCCGCAGACTCCATCAGATCATCGTCGAGCTCGTGATAGAACTGATGGACCACGCGATGACTCACAGCGAGGACGACCAGGCCCGATCAGACTTCACCACCGCGCTCGACTCCTTCGAGGTCGAGACGTTCGTCGACCGCTACCGGGAGGAACGGGACCTCGATTCGGTGTACTAATAAACTGGTACGATATTCGTAATTCCTTTTGACAATCGTAACGTTTCGAGGATTTTATTACGATGTGCGAATTAAAGTTCTCAGGAACACATGGATCGGGAAGGGGTACCGACGGCGAACGGGAAGTGGGACGGTGACTCCGTACTGTTGATCGGATCCGGACCGATTCAGATCGGTCAGGCCGCAGAATTCGACTACTCCGGTGCGCAGGCCTGTCGGGCGCTCAAGGAGGAGGGGATGCGCGTCGTGCTCGTCAACTCAAATCCGGCGACGATCATGACCGATCCGGAGATGGCCGACTCGGTCTACCTGGAACCGATCGATCCTGACGTCATCGCCGATATCATCGAACAGGAACGACCCGATGGTGTCATCGCTGGCCTCGGGGGTCAGACGGGCCTCAACGTCACGGCCGAGCTCTCAGAACGAGGGATTCTCGACGAGTATGATGTCGATATCCTCGGCACGCCGCTTGAGACGATCTATGCGACCGAGGATCGCAAGCAGTTCCGCGATCGGATGCGGGCGCTGGACGAACCGGTGCCGCGGTCGGAGTCCATCACCGACGTGGATGAGCTCGAGGCGGCGGTCGAGGCCGTCGGCGGCCTACCCGTCATCATGCGGACGACATACACGCTCGGGGGCAGTGGCAGCGGCGTCATCGACGAGATGGACAAGCTCCGTGAGCGGGCCCGACGAGGGCTCAGGCTCTCGCGAAACAACGAGGTCCTCATCACCGAGTCGATCGCTGGGTGGATCGAGCTCGAGTACGAGGTGATGCGGGACGCGGACAACTCCTGTGTCATCATCTGCAACATGGAGAACCTGGACCCCATGGGGATCCACACGGGCGAATCCATCGTCGTCACGCCCTCGCAGGTGATCCCCGATCGCGGCCATCAGGACATGCGAACGGCCGCACTCGAGGTGATCCGCGACCTCGGGATTCACGGCGGGTGTAACATCCAGTTCGCCTGGCGCGACGATGGAACACCCGGAGGCGAGTACCGGGTCGTCGAGGTCAATCCACGGGTGTCACGCTCCTCAGCGCTGGCCAGCAAGGCGACGGGCTATCCGATCGCTCGGGTCACCGCGAAGGTCGCTCTCGGCAAGCGCCTGCACGAGATCGAGAACGAGATCACCGGCGAGACGACGGCCGCCTTCGAACCGGCGATCGACTACGTCGTGACGAAGATCCCCCGATGGCCCAAGGACAAGTTCCCGGACGTCGAGTTCGAGCTCGGCCCGGCGATGAAGTCGACGGGTGAGGCCATGGCCATCGGTCGGACCTTCGAGGAGAGCTTCCTCAAGGCGCTGCGGTCGACGGAGTACACGCCGTTGACGGATCTCACCGAGCTCACCGACGACGAGCTCCATACAGACTACCTCGAGCGCCCAACCCCCGATCGTTCGTATGCCATCCTCGAGGCGTTCGAACGCGGCTTCGACGTCGACACGATCGTCGACGCGACCGGCATCCATCGCTGGTACATCGAGCGCATCGGGCACATCGCAACGGCGGTGAGTGACGTCCAGGCTGGTGTATTCGAACCAGCCGGTCGCCTCGGATTCACCGATCGCGCCATCGCCTCAATGCAGGACGGACACCCAGCCTTCACCGTCTCGAATCGAACTCCGCCAGACGAGGCGATCGCCGACGTCGCGACGGAGACGCCACCGCGTCGATACAAACAGGTCGACACGTGTGCCGGCGAGTTCGAGGCTTCGACACCGTATTACTACTCGGCCCGCGAGGAGCTCCCCGAGGCGACAGGCGAGTTCTCGCTCGACGAGGTCCGACTCGACCCGAGCGTCGAGAGCGTGGTCATCGTCGGCGGCGGTCCGATCCGGATCGGCCAGGGCATCGAGTTCGACTACTGTACGGTGCACGCCATCAGGGCGCTACAGGAGCTCGATATCGATGCGATCGTCGTCAACAACAACCCCGAGACGGTGAGCACCGACTACGATACCTCCGATGCCCTGTTCTTCGAGCCGATCACCGCCGAGGAGATTGCCGACGTCATCGAGACGACCGACGCCGACGGGGTGATGGTCCAATTCGGTGGCCAGACCTCGGTCGACGTGGCCCATCCCCTGGAGCGTGAGCTCGAGCGCCGTGACCTCGACTGTGCGGTGCTCGGCACGAGCGTCGACGCGATGGATCTCGCCGAGAACCGGGACCGCTTTTACCGGCTGCTGACCGACCACGGCATCGCGCAGCCGGCGGGTGGCGCTGCGACGACTATCGCCGAGGCGGAGGTGCTGGCCGAGGACATCGGCTATCCGGTCCTCGTGCGCCCGAGTTACGTCCTTGGCGGTCGCGCGATGGAGGTCGTGCATACGCCAGCCGAACTGCGCTCGTACATCGCCGAGGCAGCCGCGGTCAGCCCCGACCAACCGATCCTCATCGATGACTTCCTCGAGGATGCGATCGAGCTCGACGTCGATGCGGTCACCGACGGCGAGACGGTGCTCATCGGCGGCATCATGGAACACATCGAGACAGCGGGTGTCCACTCGGGTGACTCGGCCTGTGTCATCCCAACCCGCTCGCTCGATGGAGACACGCTCGCTCGGGTGCGAGAGGTGACCGAGACGCTGGCAGACATCCTCGACACGAAGGGCCTCTTGAACGTCCAACTGGCCGTGGACGATGGCGAGGTGTACGTCATCGAGGCGAACCCACGCTCCTCGCGGACGGTGCCGTTCGTCTCGAAGGCCACGGGCGTCCCGATCGCCAAGCTCGCCGCCGCCGTCCAGGCCGGTGCGTCCCTCGCAGACCTCGGGGTCGAGGAGCAGCGACCGGCGTGGTTCGCCGTCAAGGAGGTCGTCCTCCCCTTCGACCGCCTCGAGGGGAGCGATCCACGGCTGGGTCCCGAGATGAAGTCGACCGGCGAGGTCATGGGCATCGGGCCAACCTTCGGCGAGGCGTACGGCCAGGCGCAGCTGGCTGCCGGACACGAGATCCCCTCCTCGGGGACGATGGTGGTCGATGGGCTCGATGCGAGTCGACTGGAGGACTATCTCCAGCGCTACGATGGCGATGCTCCCGGCGAGGCGATCAGAGACGGGGAGATCGATCTCCTCGTCTCGGACGATATCGAGCTCCTTCGGATCGCAGTCGAGGAGGGGCTCACCTACCTGTCGACGCAGGCGGCGGTCGATGCTGCCATCGAGGCGCTCGAGCGGACCGATGATGGACACACGGTGGTGCCGATCAGCGAGCTGCCCAAGCAGCCGGGGGGCTGGGGCGAAGTGAACCCGGTGAATCAGCACTGAGTCCGCAGTCGCTCTCGACCGATAGCCATGCTTGAGTAGGTGTGGACCGTGCGGTCAGTCGAGATGGACGTCGTGGCCGTGGCTGCCGTCGGCGAAAACCTGGCGATCGGTCTCGATGGCGAGTTGCCCTGGGAGCACATCCCCGAGGACAAGCGGCAGTACCGACAGTGCGTCGAGGGCCATCCCGTGATCCTCGGCCGTCGCACGTTCGAATCGATGCGTGATGCGCTCCCGGGACGGAGGCAGATCGTGGTCAGTCAGTCGAGGGATGCGTATCCGGAACCGAGCGTACACGTCGTCGATGGTGTCGACGCCGCGTTGGAGCTGGCCGAAGCACAGGACTCTCACACGGTGTACGTCCTCGGCGGAGCGGCGATCTACGCGTTGTTCTTCCCTGTATTCGATCGGATGGTGTTGAGTCGGATTCCGGGCACCTACGAGGCCGATGTGTACTTCCCAGCCTGGGATGCTGAGACGTGGTCCGTGGTCTCGACGACCGAGTACGACGCCTTCACCCTCGAGATCTGGGAGCGGACCGACTAGGTATCAGTCGGCAGCGATCGGCTTCGATTTGTGGGTCGCCAGCTCCACGATCTCGTCGAAAAAGCCCATCGAGTCGTGCGGTCCTGGATGTGCCTCGGGGTGATACTGCCTGGTGAGAATATCCAGTTCGTCGTTCTCGAGGCCCTCGATGGTCTCGTCGTTGACGTTCACCTGAGTCACCGTCAGGTCGGGGTGGTCCGAGACGGTGTAGCCATGGTTCTGGGAGGTCATGATCACCTGGCCGGTGCGCAGATCCTGCACTGGCTGGTTGACCCCTCGATGTCCGAACTCCATCTTCGTGGTCTCGCCACCCATCGCCAGCGAGATGGCCTGTTGCCCGAGGCAGATGCCGCCGATCGGTAGCTCGCCGAGTAGCTCGTCGACGGTATCGATCGCGGCGTCGAAGTTCACCGGATCGCCAGGCCCGTTCGAGACGAATAGCAGGTCGGGATCGAGTTCACGAACGGTGGCGGCGGTGGTATCGTGGGGAAACACGTCGACCCGGGCACCGCGGTCAACGAGGCTCGAGACGATGGAGCGTTTCACGCCGAGATCGAGCAACGCGACCTGTGGCTGGCCGTCGACCTCCCCGGCGGTGTACGCTTCGGGCGTGCTCACCTCGTCGCCGATGTCCGTGCGTTCGGCCATCGTGGGACACGCCTCGAGTTCGGCCCTCGCGTCCGCTGGAGTCACGTCCGGCCCGACCGCGATCCCACAGCGTTTCGCGCCCGATTCGCGGATGTCGACCACGAGGTCTCGGGTGTCGATCCGGTCGATCGCCGGGACCCCCTCGCTGTCGAGCCATTCGACGACCTCGTCGGTCAGCTCGCGGGCGACGACTGCCTCGGGTTGGATCTCGTCCGACTCGAATCGGTCGTCCCTCACGCCGTAGTTCCCGATCAACGGGTACGCGAAGGTCAGGACCTGTCCCCGGTAGGATGGATCGGTCAGACTTTCCTCGTATCCCGTGTATGAGGTGGTGAAAACCAGTTCGCCTCGTGCCGTGCCGGGAACGCGGCCCCGTGCGGATAGCACCGGTCCGTCGTCCACTGCCACGTAGGCGTTTGGCATTACGAGATACGTACGAAACCCCCGGTCATAAGTTTTGCTTTCGTAACGAGTTGCGAAATTCGTAATTATCAAGTCGATTGAGGTTGTATGTTCGCATCTCAATGGATAATCTGGACCGTGACATCCTCGCCATCCTGCGGGAAGACGCCCGAACCCCGTATACGGAGATCGCCGACCGGGTCGGCACCTCCGAGGGGACGGTCCGAAACCGCGTCGAGCGATTGCTTGAGGACGACATCATCGAGCGCTTCACCATCTCGACGCGCACGGGGAACGTCAAAGCGATGATCGAGATCGGGGTCGGCGTCGATGTCGACACCCGGGAGATCTCCGACCGGATGGCCGATTGGAACCAGGTTGACTTCGTGTGGCAGGTCAGCGGGGACGAGGACATCGTGCTCGTCGTCGATGCGACCGACACCCAGGGGGTGAACGACCTGCTTCGACGCGCTCGCGATCTCGACGAGGTCGTGAGCACGAAGACCCGGCTCATCCTCGAGGAGCGCATCGGGTAGGCCGTCTAGCTTCGAAGGGATTACGACGACCCCAGTGGTTGGTGTCCGTATGGCTACGGAGCAAGAGTCGGTCGACGGGGGCCAGCCGATGCACGAGAACGCCTCCCAGCAGGTGATCGCGGTCGACGAGGAGGACAACGCGATCGAGCTCGTCAACCGCCTCGAGGCCCATACCGGCGAGGGGATCCGACATCGGGCGTTCACCGTCATGGTGTTCGATGCATCCGATCGGATCCTTCTGGCGCAACGAAGCCCGCGAAAACGTCTCTGGGACACGTACTGGGACGGGACCGTCGCCTCCCATCCAGCGGAGGACGAGAGCTACGAGGAGGCCACCCGTTCGAGGTTGGAGGAGGAGCTCGGGATCACGCCAGCGCAGTACGACGATCTACGGATGACGGACATCTTCGAGTACCGGCGATACTACGAGAACGCTGGCCTCGAGCACGAGGTCTGTGCCGTGTTGAAGCTGACCCTCGACGACGTCGATCTCGATCCAGACGAAGCCGAGGTTGCAGGGCTGCTTTGGGCCCCGTACGACCGCCTCGGCGAGCACCCTGCGTGGTACCGGCAGCTCCGGCTGTGTCCCTGGTTCGAGATCGCGATGCGACGGGATCTCCGCGGTATCACGTCACTCGACTTGTAGCCTCAGATCCCGAAATCTTCGGCTGCTTCTGGGATGGGAACCGTGGCTGGATGGACGCCCAACAGCTCGGCCACGTGATCGAGAGCCATATCGAACCCGTAGTAGCGTTCGAGTTCGTCACCGTCCGGTGTCCGTCGAACGGTCACCATGGCGTAGCCACTGCGGGGTTGAGCTACAACGGCCGTCTTGGACCCGATCTCGTACCGCACCTGTCGCTCGTGCTCTGTTTCGTGGTAGGTTGCTGTGATCGATGGACCGGCCTCGGAATCATCTGCCATACTGTGGCTCACCGCAACAGCTGCTGCGCAATGGTGTTCCGGAGGATCTCGCTCGTCCCCTCGTAGATCTCGTTGAGCTTCGCATCGCGATAGAACCGCTCGACGGGGAAGTCCTTGACGTAGCCGTACCCGCCATGGATTTGGATGCCCTCGTTGGCGACCTCTCGACTCACCTCACTCGAGTACAGCTTCGCCTGGGCGGCCTCCTTGATGAAGGGCTCACCGCGCTCCTTCAGATCGGCCGCTCGATGCATCAATAAGCGGGCGGCTTGCACCTTCGTATCCATATCTGCGAGCTTGTGTTGGATGGCCTGGAACTCGGCGATGGGCTGATCGAACTGCTCGCGGTCCTGGGCGTATTCGAGCGCGGCGTCGAGCGCGGCCTGGGCGATGCCCACGCCACGGGCGGCGATCGTGATACGACCGGCGTTGAGGGTCTCCAATGCCTGCCTGAAGCCGTCGCCCTCCTCACCGAGGCGTCGGTCAACCGGGACGCGAACGTCGTCGAAGGCCAGTTCGGCTGTCGGGCATCCCTTGTCCCCGAGCTTGTCCTCGGTTCGACTCACCTCGAAGCCAGGATCATCCGCTCGGACGATAAACGCCGTGATGCCGCCGTGCTTGGCGTCGGGATCGGTCTTGGCGAAGGTGACGATCGTGTCGGCGACTGAGCCGTTCGAGATCCACTGCTTCTGGCCGTCGATGACGTACGCATCTCCGTCACGGCTGGCGGTGGTGGTCATCGCCGACACGTCGCTCCCGGCGCCGGGCTCAGACAGCCCGAAGGCTCCGATCTCCCGCCCCTCGTTGAGCGGCACGAGGTACTGCTCGTGCTGTTCGTCGGTCCCGTAATGATAGAGCATGTTGCCGGCGAGGCTGATGTGGGCGGCGAGGATCGTCCCGACCCCGCCGCTGGCTCGACTGATCTCTGCGAGTGCGCTCGCATACGCGTGGTAGTCCAGTCCGGCCCCACCGAGGTCGGTCGGAAAGGGCATCCCCATGAGATCGAGGGCGGCCATCTCGTCGATGAGGTCGTCGGGAAACTCGTCAGTCCGGTCAAGCTCACCAGCTCGAGGAGCAATGACGTCGTCAGCGAAATCGGCCACCATCTCCTGGATCTGGCGGTGTTCCGTCGACCGAGCGAAGTCCATACTGGCCGTTGTGGGTAGCATCGCTTAAACGATGCCGGATTGAGGCAGCTCCGGGAGTACGACGTTCAGCGCTATCTTGCCAGAAACATCGCCTTAATGGAACACCACCGAGTCCACTTCGACAGTGAGCGTTTCGACGCGGAAAGGCATCGACATGACGACGGGGGCGATCGCCCCGAAGCTCTTTCATCTAGCCTGGCCGCTCATCCTCGGCAACCTCCTGCAGACCGCCTACAACATCATCGATATCTTCTGGCTGGGTCGGGTCAGCTCGGAGGCAGTCGCCGGCGTGTCGCTGATGTTCCCCACCGCCTGGATGTTCGTCAGTACCGCGATGGGGTTGACCGCGGCGACGATCGCGCTCGTCAGTCAGAACATCGGAGCGGGTCGTGAGCGACGCGCTGACGAGGTCGTCGGTCAGACCGTGTTGTTGGCCCTGGCGGTCTCGAGCGCGCTAGCCCTTGGTGGGTGGGTATTTCGCGCCGAATTACTCACGCTGATCGGGGCTGAGGGGCAGGTCTTCACGGAGGCACTTGCCTACATCGAGGTGGTCTTCTTCGCGCTACCGCTGACGTTCCTGTTCTTCGCCTTCAGAGCGGCACTCCAGGGTGCTGGTGACACGAAGACGGCGATGTGGCTGATGGTCATTTCGGCGGGGATGAACGTGGTCATCGATCCGTTCTTGATTCTCGGCCTCGGGCCGTTCGCTGAGATGGGAACGCGAGGAGCTGCGTGGGCGACGTTCATCTCCAGAGCCTTCGCCACGACAGCTGGCATCTACCTCCTCCTGGTGGGCGGCTTCGGCGTGCAGTTACACCTCCGGGATCTTCGACCCAACTTCGCCCTGTTGAAGCAACTTGTGACGGTCGGCTACCCAGCCACCCTCGATGGCTGGGCCCGCAGTCTGGCCGCGGTCGTCATGGCGGCGTTCGTCGCTCCCTTCGGGACGGCCGCCATCGCCGCCTACGGGATCGGTGTCCGGTTGATGTCCGTGACGTGGTCGGTCGCCGGTGCGGTCGGGCAGGCAACCGCCACCGGTGTTGGCCAGAATCTGGGGGCCCAGACGCCCGACAGGGCCTCGTATCTGACCTGGGTCGCCACCGGGGCGACGATGGTCTTCCTCGGGGTGGGTGCCGCGATCTGTGTCATCTTCCCGGAGTTCATGATGGGTATCTTCATCGACAAGCCCGAGGTCATCTCGGAGGGTGTCGGCTTTCTGTGGATCATCGCGCCGTTTTGGGCCTTCTTCGGCGGTACGATGGTCATCCAGGGCGCCTTCCGTGGCGCCGGTCACACGAAGGCCGCGATGATGCTGTCGCTCATGTCGCGATGGGTATTCCGGGTCCCCGTGGCCATCGCGCTTGCGTTCTCGTTCACCGTGGCCGTCCCATTCACCGATATCGTCCTCACTGATCTCGGTTTGGGCATCGGCGTCACCGGCATCTGGGCTGGCTTCTCAGTCGGTGCGTTGGTCACGTTCGTCCTTGCCGTCTTCTGGTTCAAGCTGGGGCGGTGGACCGAAGGGGTCATCGAGGAGGAACACACCGATGTAGCGGCTGGTGAACCCGCTGATATCGGCGTGGACGATTGAGCGATGTCCCCCGCGTCGGCTCCCCGGTGACTTACTCGTAGTCGTAAAAGCCCTGGCCGGTCTTCTTGCCCAGGTGGCCCGCCTCGACCTTGCGTTTGAGCAGGTACGCCGGCTGGTAGCGGTCACCGAGCTCTCGATGGAGCGTCTCTGAGGCATCCAGGCAGACGTCGAGGCCGATGTGATCGGCCAGCTCGAGGGGTCCCATCGGGACGTTCGTACCGAGTTTGAGTCCCTTGTCGATGTCTTCCTTCGTGGCGATACCCTCATCGAGTGCCCTGATCCCCTCGTTCAACCACGGGATCAACACCCGGTTGACGACGAACCCAGGTTTGTCGTCGGATTCCCACGTCTGTTTGCCGAGGTCCTCTGCGAGGTCGTGACCGAGGCCGACAGCGGCATCAGCGGTCGATTCGCCCACGACGACCTCGACGCCCTCCATCACCGGCACCGGGTTCATGAAGTGCAGGCCGAAGACGAGGTCGGGTCGGTCGGTCGCACTGGCGATGGCCGTGATCGAGAGGGTGCTGGTGTTGGTCGCCAGCGCGACGTCATCGTCGAGTAGCGCATCCAGCTCGGCGAACACCTCCTGCTTGATATCGAGGTTCTCGATGACCGCCTCGACGACGAAATCTGCCGAGGCGAGCTCGTCCCGGTCGGTCGTCGCCACGACCCGATCCAGCGTGGCCGCCTTCTCCGCCTCGGTGATGGCCTCCCGCTTGACGAACCGATCGAGGCTGTGTTCGATCGTCGCCATCCCGTCGTCGAGGTCATCTTCGGTCAGATCCTGCATCGTCACCGTGTATCCGTTGCTCGCGGCTACCTGGGCGATACCGGCACCCATCGTCCCGGCACCGACGACACCGATGTGATCGATCGAATCGAGGGTTCGTACCATACCGGCAGGTTCGCCCGCCCGCTCGGTAAGGCTATTGAAACGCGCTGGCCCTGGCGTGGACCGGAAATATTGTAGGGTCGACACGCGAGTTATCGGATATGCGCCCGATTGACGACACCCCGATCGTTCGAGATGGTAACGTGCTGATTCTCGCGTACGACCACGGCCTCGAACACGGCCCGGCTGACTTCGCCGGAGCCCCCGAGACGGCCGATCCAGAGCGGGTCTTCGAGGTGGCCAGACACGATGCGGTGACGGCACTGGCCGTCCAGAAGGGCATCGCCGAGGCCTACTACCCGAGCTACTCGGATGAGGTCTCGCTCTTGCTCAAGCTGAATGGCACCTCGAACCTCTGGATGGGTGAGTACGACTCGGCCGTGAACTGCAGTGTGGACTATGCCGTCGAACTCGGCGCCCAGGCGGTCGGATACACCCTCTACGGTGGCTCCAACCACGAGGTCGAGATGGCCGAGGAGTTCCGAGATATCCAGGAGGCCGCGCGTGATTACAACCTCCCGATCGTGATGTGGTCATATCCCCGCGGACAGGGCGTCAAGAACGACACCAAGGCGGATACCATCGCGTACGCCGCCCGCCAGGCCCTCGAACTCGGTGCGGACGTGGCCAAGGTGAAGTATCCGGGCAGCCAGTCGGCGATGGAGGATGTCGTCAACATCGCGGGTGATGTGAAGGTCGTCATGAGCGGTGGGTCGAAGGACGACGAACTGGCCTTCCTCGAGCGCGTCGAGTCGGTCATGGATGCCGGTGGGCGCGGCCTCGCCGTCGGACGCAACGTCTGGCAGCGCGAGAATCCCACGGAGATGCTCGACGCCCTCGAACAGGTCATCTTCGAGGGTGCCTCCGCTGTGGAGGCAGCCGGCAACGAATGAGCGACGACGTCATCGATCGCGTGTTGGAGACGGTCGCTGACCTCGGGCCTGACATCGCGGCCGGGTTGCTCCGACATCGCGGTGGTGAACTCGACGAGGAGAACCCGACGGGTGATGAGGCGATCGAGGCGGACGTGTGGGCAGACGAACTCCTGACCGATCGACTCGCAGGGATCGATGGTGTCGGTTCGATCGCGAGCGAGGAGCGCGAGGACGTGGTGGATGTTGGGAACGGCCTCTCGGTGACCATCGATCCGCTCGATGGCTCGTCAAACGTCGCCACGAACAACCTCTGTGGGACCATCGTCGGTGTGTTCGATGGTGATCTCCCAGCCGGGGGATCGGACATCGTCGCCGGGGCGTACGTCCTGTATGGACCGATCACGACGATGGTGGTGGCCGTCGACGGGACCGTGACCGAATTGGCGCTGCACGCGGGTGAGTCGATCAGGCTCCAACGCGACGTCACCCTCCCAGACGACCCGACGATCTACGGGTTCGGCGGCCGCGATCCCGAGTGGACGCCACAGTTCGCCGCCTTCGCCACAGAGATCAGAGACGAGTTGAAGCTCCGCTATGGGGGTGCCATGGTCGGCGATGTCAACCAGGTGCTCCACCACGGCGGGATGTTTGCCTATCCAGCGCTCAGAGATCGACCCGAGGGTAAGCTCCGGGCCCAGTTCGAGGGGATCCCGATGGGGTACATCATCGAGGCAGCGGGAGGTCGGGCCTCGACGGGCACTGCGTCGATACGCGAATTTGAACCGACTGAACTGCACGAACGGACGCCGATCTATCTCGGGAATCGCTCGTTGATCGAGCGTCTCGAGCGGGCGTTAGTTGGATGAGTGCCTCACGCTGGGGTGTATCACTACCACATATCGTGGGTGGGGGATTTTCGACACGACACGGCATGCTTGGCTATCGTCCCTCGGTATACGGTTCACCGTCGGCTCAGGATACAGTGGGAGCGGAGTGAGAGGTCGGTTCTACGATGCACTAGATCGGTGAATCAGCCGGTCTCGACGCGTTCGATCGCCTGATACCAGCGAACCATGGGTAAGGGTAAACGGTTTCTATCCAGTCGTTTAGGCTTTGGTTATGAAAGTCCGTATAGGCGAGGATGCGACCGACGACGAGGCTACAGCGATCGCCTCTGCCCTCGCCGAGCGCTTTGGCGAGCGAGTCGAGGTGTATCGCGGTGAGGAGGACGATACGGCCGCGGTGGAGGATCCAGTCGAGGCCGAGGAGCCAACGGACGACCTCGGCCCGACCGACCGCGAACGTCAGCTCTGGGAGGACATCCGGGAGGTCGAACGCGGCGGCCCGGAGAAGTACCGCGACCGCCTCGAGGAGCAGGGCAAGCTCTTCGTGCGCGATCGCCTCGAGCTCTGGTTCGGCGAGGATGGGCTCTCCTTCGAGGACGGCCGCTTCGCCGAGTGGGATGCCGAGGATCGACTCCCCGCCGATGGCCTATTGACGGGAGCGGCCACCTTCGAGGGTCGCGATCTCCACGTGATGGCGAACGACTTCACCGTCAAGGCCGGGAGCATGGCCGCGAAGGGTGTCGAGAAGTTCCTCAAGATGCAAGACCGGGCGCTCAAAAGCGGCCGGCCGGTGCTGTACCTGATGGACTCCTCGGGTGGGCGGATCGACCAGCAGACGGGCTTTTTCGCCAACCGCGAGGGGATCGGGAAGTACTACTACAACCACTCGTTGCTCTCGGGGTACGTTCCCCAGATCTGCGTGCTCTATGGGCCCTGTATCGCCGGTGCCGCGTACACCCCCGTCTTCGCCGACTTCACCGTCATGGTCGAGGGCATGTCGTCGATGGCCATCGCCAGCCCGCGGATGGTGCAGATGGTGACCGGCGAGGACATCGACCTCGAGACGCTCGGTGGCCCCGAGGTACACACGCGTCACTCCGGTAGCGCGGACCTCGTGGCCGAGGACGAATCCCACGCCAGAGAGCTGGTCGCCCAGCTCATCGGGTACCTGCCAGATCATGCCGGTGCCCCGTTGCCGACACGGGCGAGTCGACCGCCTGCGAAGACGCCCAAGGGCATCGACGCGGTCGTCCCCCAGGAACCAAATCGCGGCTACGACATCTGGGACGTCATCGAACGGATCGTCGACGGGGACTCGGCGTTCGAGCTCAAACCCGACTTCGGCCCGGAGATCGTCACCGCCTTCGCCCGGCTCGATGGCCGCCCGATCGGGATCGTGGCCAACCAGCCCGACCACCGGGCGGGGGCCATCTTCCCCGACTCGGCACAGAAGGCAGCCGAGTTCATCTGGACGTGTGACGCGTACGACATCCCGCTGTTGTACCTCTGTGATACGCCGGGGTTCATGGCCGGATCACAGGTCGAGAAGGACGGGATCCTCGAGAAGGGCAAACGGATGATCTATGCGACCTCGATGGCGACGGTCCCCAAGCAGTGTGTCGTGGTGCGAAAGGCCTACGGTGCCGGTATCTACGCCATGAGCGGACCCGCGTACGACACCGAGAGCGTCATCGCACTGCCATCCGGGGAGATCGCGATCATGGGGCCGGAGGCCGCGATCAACGCCGTCTACAAGCGCAAACTCGACGAGATCGAGGACGAGGAAGAACGGGCCCAACGCGAGGAGGAACTGCGGGAGGAGTACCGCCGTGATATCGACGCCAAACGGATGGCGAGCGAGGTGGTCATCGACGAGGTCGTCCCGCCGAGCACGCTCAGAGACGAGCTCGTCGCTCGTTTCGATCTCTACCGCGATCTCTCCAAACAGCG
>CAZXER010000011.1:32422-53839 GCA_964639975.1 uncultured Halobacteriales archaeon
TCAGAGACGAGCTCGTCGCTCGTTTCGATCTCTACCGCGATCTCTCCAAACAGCGTCCCGACAAGAAGCACGGGACGGTGCTGTAGGGGCCATTGACTGCAGACGAGGGACAGACGGGGACCGAATTGTCTCCGTCGGGAGTTCGCCGCAGCGTGGCCGTCGCTTAGGTTTCGAGGCGTTGGAGTAGGCGCCGGCCACAGGCACCACAGTGCTCGTCGCGGGGGCTCACCCGCTCGCCGCAGTCCGGGCAGAAGTACCCACCGCCACGGCGGATCCACGCGTACTCTGCATCGGTGGCAGGGCGGTCGAGTCCCCCCTCGACCTCCTCGATACTCACCCCCCTGAACTCGAGCCACTCGACGACGGTGCGAAGGTCCGCCTCATCGCGAAGCGACACCGTCGGTCGTCGGTAGGCGCGCAGCAGCCGTTTGAACCGGGAGATCTCCGGGCTGGTTCGGACGAGTAGGGTCTGGTTACCCGGATCGACATCGATCCGATCGATCTGCTCAATCGGGATGTGCTGGGGGTGGACGTACAGTGCGTACCCGAGGAGCACCCCCACGCTCCCGAGTGCACCGGGGACGAGCAGATCGAGGGAGCCCGATTGGAGGGCGGAGATCACCTGTGCCGTGTCCATGGCGGTGAAGATAACACCCGCGAGCGCGATCGCCAGGATCACCACCGCTCGTAGCCACTCCCCACGGCGCAGTCTACGCCCCTGGTTCCGCAGGAGCGCCAACGGGTTTCGGGCGATACTCACGCGATCCTCCTCGAGGCGGAGTTCGCCGGTGGCCGTCGGGAGGTCGTAGCCGCTCATTCACGCCACCTTGGGGGTGCAACCACAAATCATTCAGTGTCCTGAACGACCGATGGTGTTGCCTGGATTATTGCACACGACAGCGATATTCCTGGACGTCGAGGAACCTCCCGCTGGGGAAACCTGTCACCTGGATAGGCCACAGCGTTGGTCACTCGGGCACTCGCTCTGACAGCACCGTCCGATCGAACTGGCAGACGAGGTCGTCGTCCTGGTTGAAGACCTCCACGTGCAGGGTCACCACGCCGTGCTCCTCGTCGCTCGTGAGGCGCTTGTCCGAGACGGTCGTCTCGGCTCGGATCGTGTCGCCATGGAACACCGGTGCTGGGTGCTCGACGTTGTCGTACCCGAGGTTGGCGACGACCGTGCCGTCGGTCGTCTCGGGGATCGACATACCCACCGCGAGGCTCATCGTGTACAACCCGTTGACGAGGCGCTCACCGAAGCGCGTCGCTTCGGCGAATTCGGCGTCGAGGTGCAGCGGCTGCTGGTTCATCGTCATATCGCAAAACGCCTGGTTGTCCCGCTCGCTGATGGTCCGCCGTCGCGGGTGTTCGATGGTCTCGGAGACGGTGAATTCTTCGTAGAAGCGGCCGCTCATGACCGGCAGTGGGTGAGGATAGGCCAAAAAGACCCCGGCCATTGCCGTGGTAACGGTCACCCTTATGTCGCCACCCGATGCGAGTTCGGACATGGTCAGCCGGAGCGTGCTCATCAGCCCTGGAGATCAACGGGACAAACTCGAGGGGGCGCTCGAGACGGCCGCGGACGCGGTCGTCTTCGATCTCGAGGATGGTGTCGCCCCCGAGGACAAGCCTGCAGCCCGCGAGACGGTGGTGGCGACCCTCCGGGACGTGGCTGGGACAGCCGATCGAGCGGTCCTCGTGCGCCTCAATCCGCCTGACGTCGGTGGATCGGCTGATATCGCGGCGTTGTCCGACCTCGATATCGAGCACCATCCAGACGGCTTCGTTCTGCCGAAGATCGACGGACCTGCAGCGGTCGAGGAGCACCGCGAGCACCTCCGAGCGGCGGGATTCGATGGGGATCTCTGGTGTCTGATCGAGTCTCCATCGGGGGTACTCAACGCCGAATCGATCGCCCACGCTCGGGGGGTCAGTGCGTTGATCTTCGGTGGCGAGGACTATACCGCCGCTATTGGCGGCGATCGCACCAAAGAAAGCACCGAGGTACTGTATGGCCGCCAGCACACGGTCGCTGCCGCTACTTCGGCCGGTGTCGAAGCCATCGACGGGATCAACACCGCATTAAACGATACCGAGCAGGTCAAGGCAGACGCAAGGGAGGCGAAGACCTTCGGCTTCGATGGCAAGCTCGCCATCCATCCGGCCCAGATCGACCCGATACACGAGGCGTTCACCCCGACCCAAGAGCAGGTCGAGTGGGCCCGGCGGGTCGTACAGACTGCCGCTGAGACCGACGAGGGGGTCTTCCGCGTCGACGATGAGATGATCGATGCGCCGTTGGTCGCCCGGGCACGAGCGATCCTCGAGACGGCCGACAGCGCCGACGAATAAGGCGGTTACAGCCCGAGTTCGCGGCCGATGATGAGCTCCTGGATCTCGCTCGTTCCCTCACCGATCTCCATGAGCTTGGCATCCCTGAAAAAGCGCTGTGGCGCGTAATCCTCGGTGTAGCCGTAGCCACCGAGCACCTGCACGGCGTCCTCGGAGACCTCCCGGGCTGCCTCGCTCGCGTCGAGCTTGGCCAACGAGCTCGCCATGGTCACGTCCTCCCCTTCGTCGAGCAGCCACGCCGCCTTGTGGGTCAGGAGCCTGGCTCGCTCGGTCTTGCGCTCCATCGAGACGAGCTTGTTCCGGATGGCGTCGAATCGCGAGATGGGCTGGCCGAATTGCTCTCGCTCGCGTGCGTAGGCCTTCGCCGCCTCGTACGCCCCCTGGGCGATCCCGACCGAGAGCGCGCCGATGCTGATGCGCCCGCCATCGAGGGTCGTCTTCGTCTGCTCCCAGCCATCACCCTCGTCGCCGAGGAGCCGATCCTCGGGGAGGAATACCTCATCCAGCTGGACCTCGCACGTGGGCGACGCGTTGAGGCCCATCTTGTCCCACTCGGTGGTCACCGAGAAGCCATCGTCGCGCTCGGGATCGACGATGAACGAGCTGATGCCGTCGTAGCCGGCGCCGGGATCGGTGACCGCCTTGACGATGACGCTCCCGGCGATACTCGCGTTCGTGATGAACTGTTTCGTCCCGTTGAGGACCCATCCGTCGTCGACCCGCTCGGCCATCGTGTCCATGTCGCTCGCATCGCTGCCACTGCCGGGTTCGGTCAGGGCCCAGGCACCGAGGTACTCGCCGCTGGCAAGCGGCTCGAGCCACCGTTCCTTCTGCTCATCCGTGCCGAAGTACTCGATCGGTTTGCTGGCGAGGCTGATGTGGGCGGCGTATGAGAGCCCGATGCTCCCTGAGACCCGTCCGAGCTCCTCGGTCACCAGCGCGTACATGAGGGTGTCTCCTCCGAGGCCACCGTACTCCTCGGTGATGGGGACGCCGAGCATGTCGAGCTCGGCGAGGTCGTCGAATATCTCAGCGGGGTACCGGGATTCGGTCTCGATCTCGGTGGCGATCGGTTCGATCTCCTCCTCGCAGAACTCGCGCACCGTGTCACGAATCATCCGGTGTTCGCTCGGCAACCGGAATTCCATACGACGAGGGTTTACGCCAGGCGGGATAAGCAAACTGGAATCCAGTCGACCTGGGCGCGGCTATGTCGACACGTGCGGCGACAGCCATCCGAGTACGGAGTCGGGTGATGAAACCTCTTTAACGCCCGCCCACCCATACCGAATCGATGGATGTCCGCCGGCTGGTACGGGGCACTCTCGATTGGGAACTCCTCGAGGACGTCTGCTCGGAGCTGGCCCACCGCCTCGGCCGCGAGGAGATCAACGTCACCTTCCTCGAGACGGATAACTGGTCGTCGATCCCGTTCGTGGTCGATGACGACTACTTCGTGAAGGTGATCACGCCCCAGAACGCCCTCGTCCACGCGATGTTCACCGGTGCCCGGAACCTCGGGGTGATGTCAAGCGGCTCGCAGGGCTTCTTCGATCGGTTCGATAGCCCCTACGAGATGGCTCGCCACGAGATGACGGCCATCGATCGCCTCCGCGAGATCGGGCTCCATGCACCGGAACCGATCGAGTGCTTCGAGTACGAGAACGTCGGGGTGGTCGTGATGGAGTACCTCCCCGAGTTCACCACGCTTCGCGATATCGACCTCACGGACCACCCACAGCTCCAGACCGGGCTGCTCGACTCGATCGCCCGGATGCACGATCACGATGTCGTCCACGGGGATCTTCGCGCCGAGAACGTGCTCGTCCAGGCCGGCGAGCTGTACTTCATCGACGCCACCCTCGTGAACGCCGATGGCCGAGAGCACGCGATGGGCTACGATTTGGCGAGTGCCATCGCGATATTGAGCCCGGCGATCGGCCCGAAACGGGCCGTCGAGCTCGCACAGCAGTACTTCTCGCATGGCGATCTGCTGGCGGCGAGACGGTTCCTCGACTTCGTCAAGCTCCGCCCTGACCACGATTTCAACCTCGTCCAGTTACGTGGCGAGCTCGATTCGCTCGTTGCGGGATGAAGGCGGGTTCGTGGGGGTTTTTGGCCATTCCCCCCGAAGCTCCGTGTGATACGCCATGAGTCAGGAAGTCCAACACGAGATCTCACCGCACTTCATCAACGGTGAGTGGCACGACGGCAGTGGCAGCGACACCTTCGATAGCATCAACCCCGCGACCGGCGAGGTGCTTGGCACGTTCAAGCGAGGGACGCCAAGCGATGTCGAACAGGCCGTCGCTGCGGCCAATGACGCCTTCGATGAATGGCGAAGCCTCTCGTATATCGACCGGGCCGAGTACCTCTGGGAGATCTTCCACGAGCTGCGCGATCGCCACCAGGAGCTCGGCGAGATCGTCACCAAGGAGTGTGGCAAGGAGATCAGCGAGGGCAAGGCTGACGTGACCGAGGCGTGGCACATGGTCGAGTGGGCGGCGGGCAACGCCAGACATCCCCACGGCGACGTGGTCCCAAGCGAGATTCCCGAGAAGGACTCGTACATGCGGCGCAAACCTCGAGGGGTCGTCGGGTGTATCACGCCGTGGAACTTCCCGGTCGCCATCCCCTTCTGGCATATGGCGGTGACCCTCGTCGAGGGGAACACCGTCGTGTGGAAACCGGCCGAGCAGACCCCCTGGTGTGGGCAGATCATCGCCGAGATGTTCGAGGACGCTGACATCCCGGATGGCGTCTTCAACATGGTCCAGGGCTTCGGCGATGCCGGCGCCACGTTGGTCGACGACGACCGCGTCAGCACGATCCTCTTCACCGGCTCGGCCGAGGTCGGCCACTCCATCGCCGACAAGCTCGGCGGCCAGGCCGGCCGTGACGTGGCCCTCGAGATGGGTGGGAAGAACGCGATCGTCGTCACCGAGGAAGCCGACCTCGATATCGCGGTCCACAGCGCGGTGATGTCGAGCTTCAAGACCACCGGACAGCGGTGTGTCTCCTCGGAACGGCTGATCGTTCACAGCGACGTGTACGACGAGTTCAAAGCGCGCTTCGCCGAGGTCGCCAACCAGGTGGCCGTCGGCGATCCCCTCGACCCTGAGACGTTCATGGGGCCGGCCATCGACGAGCAACAAATCGAGAAGTTCCACCAGTACAACGAGCTCGCCCGGACCGAGGGAGCCAACGTCCTCGTCGACCGGGCCGAGTTGAACCCAGCTGAGATCCCCGAGGGCCACGAGGACGGGTTCTGGGTCGGCCCGTTCGTCTACGAGATCGACTACGATCCAGAGCTTCGCTGCATCAACGAGGAGGTCTTCGGACCGCACGTGGCCCTGATCGAGTACGAGGGCGACATCGAACGCGGCGTCGAGATACACAACGACGTCGCCTACGGCCTCGCCGGGGCGATCGTGAGCGACGATTACCGTCAGATCAACTACTTCCGCGATTACGCCGAGATCGGGCTGATGTACGCCAACCTCCCGAGCATCGGGGCCGAGGTCCAGCTCCCCTTCGGTGGCGTCAAGAAGTCCGGCAAGGGGGCTCCCAGTGCGCGTGAGGTCATCGAGACGGTCACCGAGCGGGTCGCCTTCACGGTCAACAACTCGAAGGACATCGAGATGGCCCAGGGGCTCTCAGCCGACATCAAGACCGACTGAGGTCGGGCCGTCGATCCGCCAGCACGGGGAACTCATTCCTGATTCGTTCGACCGTTTCACGGGGTGCATTTGCGAGAGCGATCCCTGGATCATCGTCGAGTTCGGCGACGATCTCTCCCCAGGGATCGGTGATGCACGACGTGCCCAGCAGGGTGGTGTCACCGATGGTGCCACAGCCGTTCGATGCAGCGAGGAAGAGCTGGTTCTCCATCGCCCTGACGCGACACAGCAGCGTCCAGTGCTCACTGCGGGCGGTGGGCCAGGCGCTTGGGACGAGCAAGAGCGTGACACCGGCATCGACGTACTGACGCAGCAGTTCGGGAAAGCGAAGGTCGTAGCAGGTCGCCAGGCCGATCGTATGTACTCCGAGTGAGCCGACGCCGAGCGTCTCGCCGGGGACCATTAGTGCCGGTTCGTCCGAGCCATACCCGAAGAGGTGGGACTTGCGATACCACGTCACCACTGTGCCGTCGCTATCGAGCAGCACGCTCGTGTTGGCCAGCCCCTCCTCGGCCGGAACTGGAACGGTTTCGCTCTGTGCGAGGTCCTCGACGAACGAGCCAGCGAGGACTGCGATATCGTGCGTTCGGGCCGCTTCGGCGGCCATCTCGAGGGTCGAACCGTGGAAGGGTTCCGCACCCTCAGCCCACGCGTCGAAGGCGAAGTAGTCGACGGTGAACAACTCGGGCAGGACCACGAGCTCGCCCCCGCGGTCGGCCGCCTCGGCGATCGCCTCGGCCGCCCGGTCTCGGTTGGCCGGTGGATCCCCCGGCGTGGGTCGCCACTGGGCAACGGCGATCTCCATGTGACACCCTGTGGGCGGCCGACCCTTCACGCTACCGCCGAGCGGGTCGCTCCAGGGGTAAAACAGGAATACCGAGGTATGAATGCCGCCAATACCGGTCCCTAAGCCTTCGTGATGCGCCACGTCGTCGAGCGAGACCGGCTCCACTGCTCGATCTCGATCTCGTCCTCGTCGATCTTGTCAGAGAGCCTCGCGAGCCTGGCTCCGACCTGCTTGGTCGTGAGACCGACAGCGTCAGCGATCTGACGCGATCGCACGTATGCCTCACCACGTTTCACCTGCTTTCGAAGGTGTGACAGGATGCGATGATCCTCTTCGCTGAGGTCCGTCATTGTGGAGCAAACTAGGGTCGGATCAAGCATAAGCTTGTGGTGTCCACCAGCGATCGACCCGCACTACTTGGTATGGACCGCCCAGATCGCGAGGAGCCCGGCGATCACGGCGAGAGCGAACCCAACGGCGGCGAGTTCGCCCGCCGCACCCGCGATCATGAGCACTCCACCCACGCCAGCGACGATCGTCAAGGCGATGGCGAGGCCGATACCAGCGTCCTGGCGGACCTCGAGGTGGCTGGTCATTGGCGGAGCTACCGACTAGGGAGCAATAAGTTCATCCGATTCACCGAGACACAGGTGCGTGGACTCATTCGACGCGCATCATGCGGTGTTCGTGGCGGCCGATTCGGACCCGGATCCAGCCGCGCAACGACTCGTTCAGCGATGGATCGTCGGTATCGACCCTGAGCACATCGAGGTCCTCGAGCTTCTTCCGCGAGGCAACGACCTCGAGCGAACAGCGCTCGATGACCGCCGGCGAGAGCTGTTGGGTCCCGCGGCCGAGGATGAACCCCTGTCCGCCGATGGGTGAGACGATGATCGTGGCGGGTGGCTCGACGATGTCGAGCAACGTCGCCTCGTCCGCGTCGCGAGCGAGTACCTCGCCATCCTTCCACACATCGACGCCGAGGGGTGAGCCGTCGAACCCGAGCTCGGCCTTGATCTCCATCACCGTACTCCCGGCTCCGAGGACGTAGGTGACCTCTGGATCGACGTCGGCCGCGATCCCGGCGGCGACCGATTCGATATCGCCCCGAGAGAGCTGTTTGCCGTGTTGCACGCTCGGCCCGACGGGAACGGTAACGACGTGGAGCAACTCGGCTTGCACCGAGCCGTCTCGATAGGCGTCCTCGTCGATGTCCATCACCTCGCGGGTCTCCACGTCGTCGAACGTCGCGGCGACGCGAGCGGCGTTCTCAGGGGTCGTCGCGAACACCGAGGAGAACATCTTGACGCCGGCCGGGATCCCGAGCATCGGCGGCGGATCGTCCCTGGCTGTCAGTACCTCGGCGATGTCCGCTGCCGTGCCGTCCCCGCCGACGAAGAGGATGAGATCGACCTCGTGCTCCAGGAAGGCCGTCGTCGCCTCGACCGTGTCACTCGCACCCGTCGGCTCTGCTGGCTGGATCACGACGGTTGGGTCGAACCCGGCGTCGCTAGCCTCCCCTGCGCCCATCGGATCGGCGGCAGTGTACAGGTCGATCGTCGGGGCCACCGTCCGCAGCTCGTCCAGTGCGCGCCTGGCGCGCTCGGGTGCTCGCGGCTCTGCACCGCGGGCGCGAGCCTCCTCGACCTTGCCGTCGGTTCCCTTCAATCCGACCCGACCACCCATGCCGGCGATGGGGTTGCAGAGGAAGCCGATACGGCGTCGCGAGCGCTCTGTTGGCACGTGTCGAGGTTGTGTCTGCTGTGTAAGGTACGTACCGGTTCGTCCCGTTAAGCCTATGCCCGACACGAGGCTACGCCCACCCGTCAATGGAATCCGTGGCTGCGGTCGCGCTTGCGACCTCGCTTCCCCTGACGACCGTCACTATCGTGGTCCTCGCGCTTGGCGTGGTTTTCGCTGGCGGCTGGGCGTACTATTTCCTGCGCTAGGCCAACTCCACGCGATCGCGCAGCCAGGCAGCCGCCTGCGTCACCGACGCCTCGTGCTCACCGACGATCCGGACCCGGACGGTCCCTCCAGGGTAGCTCCCGACGCGCACGTCGTACGCCGATTCGATCGTCTCGAGCAGCGGGGCGATAGCCTGTTCTCGCTGGTCGATCTCGAGGACGATCTCGTGTTTCGGGACCCCGGTGAACTCGTCGGCGATCAGGCCGAACATGCCCTCCATCTCGTCGGGGACGCCCGGTAACACGTAGATGCCGTCGATCTCCGCACCGGGCGCCACACCCACGTCATTCGGGATGAAGCGACTCCCCGCTGGGAGCTCGAGCGTCCCCGCGGCGAGATCGTCCCGTTCGTACGCCGTCTCGGTTTCGAGCCACTCGATCGCGTCGGGGTGCTCCTCGAGGGCCACGCCTCGCGCCTGGGCGATCGCGGTCATGGTCCGGTCGTCGTGCGTCGGTCCGAGCCCACCCGTCGTGATCACCGCATCGGCCCGCTCTCTCGCGTCGTTCACCACCGTCGCGATGGCGTCGATGTCATCCGGGATGACGCTGATACGGGTGACGTCCACCCCGCGTTCGGTCAGTTCACGGCCGAGCCAGGTCGCGTTCGAGTTGACCGTGGCTCCACGCAGCAGTTCATCCCCGATGGTGACCAGTTCTACCTGCATCGATCGGTCGCTCCCTCGTCCGCTTGCCCGCGTAGATGGACCCACCCGGTGGAGGTACTTAATTGCACGTTGGCCCCCTCCGGGGTGCTCGCTCACTCGTCCTCGTCGTGGACGTCTGGGCCGATCGCCTGGCGTCGCCGGGCCAGCCGGTTGATCTGCCGGCGGTAATAGAGGACGCCGCCGATGGCGATACCCGTCAACCCGAGTAAGATGCCCCAGAAGAGGTAGTGGTCGCGCCAGAGATAGAACTGGACGTAGATGTCGTCGTCCACCTCGGACCAGGTCAACACGTGTCGATCATCCACCACGCTCTCCTCGCCGTGTGTCGGTCTGACATCGCTCAAGAAGAAGTTGCCAACGCGGAACCCCGCCGGCAGCTCCACGGTGTAGGACCCCTCGACCAACCCCGGAATCACGACCTCCTTCGCGCTCGAAGGTCCGGAAAAGGCGAGGGTGCCGTTGCCCGCCGGGACCTCGATCACCGTCGAGCTGTCGTCCTGTTCGATGGCGAGTTCGGACCCCAACACTTCGGTGCCGTTCGGGTACCGATACCGCACGGCCTCGATGTCGATCGCCTGGTCCTGGAGGAACGAGCTGCTCGAGAGCTCGAAGGTGGTCTCGTTGCCGAGGTCGTAGACGGCTCGGTACCGGTCGGTATCGACGATGACGTACACGTCGGTGTCGCCGTCCCATTCGTAGTCGGCATCGGCATCGAGGTCGTCCTCCGAGAGACCACCATCACCGCCGAAGGAGCCGAGACACCCTCCAAGGAGGAGCACCAGAGCGACCGCTGCGAGGGCGAGGATCCGTCGCCGATTCATGACAGCACGCAGGCGAGGTCGCCAGGCACGTACGGGCCGATGCTGGCGAGGAGGCCCGGCGGATCGGTATCATCCGCACAGATGATCGATTGTTCCAACACGCCCAGGCGTTCGATCGTCCGGATGTCATCGGCGTGCCCCGCTCGGTTGACCGTCGCCCGTAGCTGTCCCCGCGTGAGGGCGTTGGCATTGACCCGACCGGGTCCGCGTTGCCACTCGAACAGCCGGTCGCGCGCTTGTGCAGACAGCGACGGTGGGTCGTCGTACTCGAACGTCAACGGGAGGTTCGCTACCAGTCCGAACCGCGTCGCGATCTGTTCGGGGGTGCCGGGACCGAGGTCAAGTCGGTCGCTCGGGATCACGACACGCTCCCCCGCATCGATCACGAAGCCGTCCTCGGTCCACGTCTCTAACACGCCGTGGTACTGCTCTCCGAACGTCAGTTCGCCCGGGATCTCGCCCCACGTCTCTCGCAACAGATTCCTCGCGGCGACGGCATCACCTCCGGAGATGGTCACCGTGGGAAAGCCATCGCGTCTCACGCCGATGTCGTGCTCGACGGCCAGCCCCGACACCGCCTCCTGAACCATCGTCTCGAGTGACTGCAGCGCCCGCTCCTCGTGCTCTCCATAGATCTTCGTTGCCAAGATGACCATTACTGTAGGTCGTCAGGGTCGGGGGGTAGTTCTGCGTCGAGCTCCTCGATGCGACGGTTCATCGCATCGATCAGGCGCTGGTTGTCCAGCGACTCAAGGGGCGACCCGCATTCCGGACATTCGAAATCGAACTCCATCGCCTCGGTAAATTCGAATCTGATGGAACACTGGTCACAGAGGTAGAACTCGTGGGTCCGCTCGTACTCTTTGCGCTTCTCGAGGGCGACCTCGAGGCGACGCATCTCCTCTTCGAGGTTCTCCGGGATGGAGTCGTACTCGAAGGTCCACAGGTAGGTGAGCCAGCCTGAATCCTCGTCTCGCAGCCGGCGATACCTGGCGAGATCGTTCTCGTAGAGGATGAACAGCGCCCGACGCACGGTATTCAACTCGAGGTCGAGCTGCTCGGCCAGCTCCTCGTCGGTGACCTCGCCGTCGTGCGGTGCGGCCGCGACGGGCATCCCCTGCGGTCCGACGAGCTCGTGGAGGTACTTCTGAATGACCGGATCCTCGAGCAATCCCTCAAAAGCCATTGGCCTCTGGTATTGGCGACGGGTCAATAAGGCTTTCCCGCTGGGGCTGCGACGCGGTTTGACTCCCTCACTCCTCGGTATCCTGTTCGACGTGCTTGCCGCTTTCTGTCGGGATGACCTCGTACGCCCCGTCCTCCCAGGTGGTCTCCAGCGCGCTGCCGTCGGTCAGCCGGTCCATGAAGACGGCAAACGCGGCGATCTCGGAATGGGGTTGGTTCGTGATCGCCACGTTCCACGTGGCCCACTCGTAGAGATCGCCGGGGACCTTTCCCCCGCCGACGGCGATGGTGAGGGACCCAGCGTTCGTGTGCGCCTGGACGTCGTCGACGAGCTCCTGGACGGGGAGGCCGTACATCGTGAGGTGGCAGATGGGTTCGTCACACCGCTCGAGCCACCGCAGCGGGTTCTGAACCTCGTCGATGTCGAATCCCTCGCCACCGAACCGTGTCGCGATATCAGCAACGGTCTCGGTGACGTGGCTGGCACTGTCAGGGACGATGACGCGGTCGGCGCCGAACGCCCTCGCGACCAGCGCGACGTGCGTGGTCGTCCGCTCGTCGCGACCGGGTCGGTGCCCGAGACGAACGACGGTCACCGAGGCTGGTGCAGTCATCAGCGTACCCCGATGGACGGTTGCCCGCACCCTTCGCCTTTCGGTTCAGGTGTCACAACCGTTCGAATAAATTCGAATTATTTGTGAAGTATTTCGCTAAATATTTTCAGTACTGTTTTATTTAAGTTATTCAATGGTTATTTCCATGCGGACCTATATCTCACCTATCGGGTATGATAGTTCTCGCGTTACCCGATCTGTGATCGGAAACGGGCTGGCGACGGACGATCGGATCGTCCTGTTGCGACCCGCGCTGGAGATGGATGACAACCGAGCATCACAGGCCATCCGGGATGTACGTCAGATGCTCTCCCAGGTCGAACCTGAGGTCGGTATTGACATTCATGAGGTCCCCCATGACAACTTCGAGGCAGCGGTCTTGCTGATCTGTGACGTGTTCGAATCGGAAGACGGTGACGTCGTCGTCAATCTAAGCGGCGGGGCTCGCGACATCTTCCTCGCACTGGCCACCGCCTCGCTCGTGTATCCCGAGCGCGTCACCAGCTACCTCAGCTACAGCGACATCGATGGCGAGGTCCGCCAGATCGGCCTCCCGAACCTCGTGGTCGACACACCGGATGCGAGTTTCGAGACCCTCGTCGAGATATACACCGGTGAACGACCGGTGTCGATCTCGGATCTGACCGAAACGAGAGAGATCGCGAAGTCGACCATCACCCGTCATCTCCAGCAACTGGAAGCGCGGGGTCTGGTCGAGACGTGGCAGGAGGGCAAGTCAAAGTTCGCCGACATCACGTTCACCGGCGCCCTGCAGACGCGGGCCAAAAGCTGATCGACGTCCAAGCAAAACGCCTTTGGCCGGACTCGCTGACGATAGCGGTATGGAACTTGGCGGTCGACGAATTCTCATCACTGGTGGGGCTGGACACGTCGGGTCACATCTCGCGGCGTCACTGGCCGACACGGCCGACGTCGTCGTGCTCGATGACCTCTCGAACGGCCGTCGCGAGAACGTGCCCGACTCGGTCACGTTCCACGAGGTCGACGTGTCATCGCCGCAGGAGGCCGCACCACATTTCGCCGATGTCGACATCGTGTTTCACCTGGCGGTGGCCGAGAAGGACGTCGCCGCCGGTGCTCGCGTGCAGTTCGAGTCGAACCTCGACGTGACCTTCGGCGTGTTCGAGGCGTCGCTCGAGGCCGACGTCGACAGCATCGTCTTCACCTCGTCCTCGACGGTGTACGGCGAAGAGGTCCCCCGGCCAACGCCCGAGGACTACGGCCCTGTCGCGCCGATATCGCCGTACGGGGCGGCGAAGGTCGCCGAGGAGGCCGTCCTCTCGACGGCGACCGAGCAGGCCGAGATGGACGTCCGCATCGCCCGGCTGGCGAACGTCGTCGGCCCGGCCTTCGATGGATCGGTCACGCCCGACTTCGTCGAGAAGCTCGAGGCCGACCCGAGCAGGCTCGAGATCCTCGGAAACGGCCGACAGGAGAAGTCCTTCATCCACGTCGAGGATGTCGCCGACGCCCTGGCGACCATCGCGAGCGAGGCCACCGACGACTACGCGGTCTACAACGTCGGCACACCCGCTGCCATCTCGATCCGATTGGTGGCGCGTATCGTGGCGGACGTGCTCGACTGCGATCCCGCGTTCGAGTACACCGGAGGCGATCGAGGCTGGACCGGAGACGTGCCCCGGATGGAGCTCGACGTGTCGCGGCTGCAGGCGCTGGGCTGGTCGCCAACCTACGGGTGCGAGGAGGCTGTTCGCCGCGCCGCCACGCAGCTCGCCGAGCACGGATGAAAGCGCTTTTCGGTCTGGCAGGCTGACCGGGAGCCATGTCCGAAGACGAGCCAGAAACCGGCGAGCCCGACGACGAGGAGCCGTCCTTTCGCGAACGACTCGAGGATGCCAGGGAGCGCGAGCCAGAGGGAGAGGACCCCTTCGCTGGCGGCGGAGAGATGGGTGGCAACCCCTTCGCCCAGATGATGGGTGGCATGATGGGCGGTGGCGGCGGTCTCGGCGGCGATCTCAGGGAGGAACAGCGCGAGACGGTCGTGGCCAAGGAACTCGGTCAACTGCGCGAGGACGTACAGGACCTCACGGCCGAGGTCGCTCGCGTCGCTGACGCGCTCGAGGACTAGGCACGCACCCTCGGTTCACTATTCTGCAAGAATCCGGTCGTAGACAGCCTCGAGTTTGTCCATCGCCACGTCGATGCTGATCTCGTCCCTGGTCGCCAGACAGCCCTGTTCGAGCTCAGCGTGTGCATCGAACGCTTGCTCAAGCTTCGAGGCGAAGTCCTTGACGTTCCCCGGCTGGTAGTGATACCCCGTCTCTCCCGGCTCGATCGTCTCGATGAGTGCGCGTGCTTTCGCCCCGACGACCGGCGTCCCACAGGCGATCGATTCCAGGGCGACGAGGCCCTGCGTCTCGACCGGGCTCGGGAAGGCGAACACGTCGATCGCCGAGTAGAACGCCGTCAGTTCCTCGCGCTCGAGGAAGCCGAGCATGACCAGATCGACGCCCAGTTTCTCGGCGCGAGCCTCGAGGTCGGGGGAGGCGGGTCCCTCGCCGCCCAGGACCACCGTCCATTCCTCGGGGCCGATCGCGGCCGCCTCGAGGATCTCGTGGAGGTTCTTCTCGTAGCCGTGTCGGCCGGTGTACCCGATCAACGGGCCGTCTGGGAGGTCGTGTCGCTCCTTGAAGTCCTCGGCATCAACTGGTTGGAATCGGTCGAGATCGACGCCATTGGGCACGACCTCGATGTCGCTGTCGATGTGCATCTCATCGGCGAGATACGTGGCGGCCGACTTCGTCGGTGCGATGACCACCTCGGCGTGGTTGAGGAACCAGCGCTCGTACCGCTGTGAGATGCCACTGAGCTGGTTCGCGACCGAGTCTGTCGGCGAGATGTACTGCGTGTACTCGCCACAGGGGGTGTGAAAGGACGCCACGAAGGGCTGATCGGACGATCTGACGAGGCGCAACGCGGCGAGGCCGAGACTGAACGGCGTGTGGGCGTGGACGATGTCCACCTCGCCCAGCGCATCGGGGAGCTGGGGGAGGCCGAGTCGAAAGCCGTCGTAGAAGGGAAATGGCAGGCTCCAGACGGCGTGTTCGTCGCGATCGGGTTCGTACCCATCGGCCTTCGGGAAGACAACGGGCATCTCGCCTCCGTTGTCCTGCCAGGCCTCTCGCCACGTTTTGACCGTGTACGTCACTCCGTTGACGGTGGGGAGGTACGTATCGGTGAAAACGCCAACGCGCGCCTCCATTACATGTCTACTCAGGCACATCGGCGTTAAAAACGGTGGTTTTTGCCGGAGCGTGGCGGCGTTCGGCTATTTCAGCAGCTGGTGATACTGCTCGCACACGCGCTGTCCGACGGTCTCGAGGCGGTGTTCCTCGGCACTCTCGCGGGCGGCCGTGCCGATCTCCGTTCGGTATTGGTCGTCGTCGGCGAGGTGTTGTACCTCGGCCACGAAGTCGTCGACCTCCTCGGCGAGGCAGGCGTCCACGCCGTCGGTGACGTATTCCCGAAAGACGGGCAGGTCGCGCAGGACGACTGGCCTGCCACAGGCCATGGCCTCGAGGACGGCGATCCCCTGGTTCTCCTCGTGGCTCGGGAGCAGGAAGATGTCACCGGCCGCCAGGGCCCCGCGCTTGTCCTCGACCCAGCCGGTGAAGGTCACGTTCTCAGGCGGGTTCTTCACCGCCCGCTTGACGACCGGACTGCCGGCGACGCCGGTGTCGTAGGGTCCGAACCAGACGAAATCGAGGTCTGGACAGCGTCGAGCGACCGCACAGAAGGTATCGACCCCCTTGCGCTCGAAGACGTTGCCAAGCGCGAACACGACCGGGCCATCGAGGTCGTATCGGTCTCGGTACTCCTCCCGAAACGACTCGAACCCCTCGAGCGAGGCGAGGTCCACGCCGTTCGAGATCGCCTCGATCGGGGTCGTCACCGGATACCGCTTGAGGCGACGCTTGGTGTGCTCACTCGGACAGATGACGAGGTCCGCGTGGGAGTACCACCGCTTGAGGTACCAGCCCAGTGGAACCGCCAGCTGGTTGGATCCCCGAAAGCTGTCTCGAAAGTCCTCCCTCGTCACGTGGGCGTGACAGACGAGCGGGATGTCGTGTCGCCTGGCCAGGAGGGCGAGGCCGATCGAGCTCGGCCCGAAGAGGTGGGTGTGGATCAGGTCGATCGGTGGCTGTCCTCGCGAGAACAGCTGAGACAATCTCCGCCGACCGAACCCGCTCTCGAGGACCTCGACCCCGTCACAGGTGGCGATCGCCTGTCGATGTTGGGTGAACGCGGTGTAGATCCCAGAGCGTTCGAGTCGTCCCTGGAGATCGAGATGGACCAAGACGCGCACTGGGGCCGACGACCGTCGGATCGATTATAACAGTGTCGACCCAGGTCCTGAAGGGACAGCTCAGGTCTCTCCGAGATAGTCGTCCTCGCGTCGACCCATGATGTCCTCGCCCGTGGGTATCGTGCCAAAGGTTAAACTACGCCCCCGGACGAACCACTGTCATCCATGAGTACGGACCACGATGCGAACGCGATGCACGATCTCGATGTCAGCCTGTGGGTCGGCAAGAACGGGCTCGATCCCGTCGCCGAGGAACTCACCGCCCAGTTGGACCATCACGACCTGGTGAAGGTGAAGTTCCTCAGAAGTGCTCGAGGCGATGAGAGTACCGAGGAGCTGGCGGTGACCCTCGCCGAACAGGCGGGCGCCTCCGTGGTGGAGACCCGCGGGCACACCGCCGTGTTTGGTGAATAATGGTCCTGCAAGACCTGCTGACGGAGTTCAATATCCCGGCAGACGTCGCAGGCCTGCTCAGCTCGATCATCCTGTTCATCGTCGCCCTCGTCGTCGTCTACCTGCTCGGTCGGGCTCTCGTCTTTCCGATACTTGAGCGGGCGATGAATGCGAGAAATCTCGACGAACACGCCCGTCGGCCCCTCGAGAAGATCACCCGATTCCTCGTGGTCGTGACGGCCATCCTGGTGGCGATCGCGGTCGCCGGCTTCGGCGACATCCTCCGGTCGGCTGCCACCATCGCGGCAGCCGCTACGCTGGCCATTGGCTTCGCCATGCAGAACGTCATCAGGAACTTCGTCGCCGGCATCTTCATCTTCCTCGAGCGACCGTTCAAGATCGGCGACTGGATCGAATGGGACGGCAACAGCGGTATCGTCCACGATATCAGCCTGCGTGTCACGCGTGTCAAGACCTTCAACAACGAGCTGGTCACTGTCCCGAACTCCGACCTGACCGAGAAGGTCGTCAAGAACCCGGTGGCGCACGACACGCTCAGGCTGCAGGTACCCTTTGGTATCGGCTACAGCGACGACATCGCCCAGGCGACGGACATCATCATCGAGGAGGCGAAGGCCCATCCGGAGATCCTCGACGACCCCGAACCCAGCGTCCGCCTGGTGGATCTGGATGATTCCTCCGTCGGTCTCCAGTCGAGGATCTGGATCGGCAGGCCAAAGCGCTCAGACTTCATCAAGACCCGCAGCGAGTACGTCACGAACGTCAAGAACCGCTTCGACGAGGCCGGCATCGAGATCCCGTTCCCACAGCGCGACCTCTCCGGTGCGATCGACATCGGCGAAGAGATAACCAGGACGGACTGACCGTTCGTCGGTATGAGGTAGAGATGTGGACTGTCGGGGTGGCTCGACGTTCCGTGGTGGGGGAGTCCGTTTGCTTCCTCCACCCCGCGACCCACCGAGCGACAGATGTCCGGCGGTCCGCTGCTCGCTCCCGCGCCTGACGGATTGCCACCGATTAACCACGCCACGCCATCCCTTCGGATGGGTACCGTGGACCGCTGTCCCCGGCGGACGAGGCTTCGACGTCAGCGCACGGGGCCCGCCACGGGCGGCCGAACGCCCCCGACGGTCTCGGCTCCTGCTGAAGACCGTGGTGCAGGTGACAGGCGGGGCCTAGCCGCCCAGCCTAGTCCACGCGCTACCTACCGGAGTTACCGTAAAGTGCCTTACGACCCGTCGATTTCGGTGGGTTCACTGTTCCGTTAGGTGATCACAGCAGCTCGTAACGAACGGCCATCCAGAGGCTCACCGCGATGGGAAGTGTCGAGATCCCGAGTACGTACCACCGGTGGGTGCGAAACCAGTCGTCCGGCGAGATCGCCCGGATGGCCGGTTGGCCGACGTCGATGGCCCAGATCGTCGCGACGAGGAGCAACATGACGCCGACGCCAAGCGCGATCCCGGCGACGGTGGCGATATCGATGCGCTCGGTCACTCCTGCCAGGAACACGACGAGCAACACGAGGCTCAACCCGGCGACGACCCACAAGCCACCGAACCCGGCACTGGCATAGATGCGGAGGTTCGCAAGCGGCGTGCTCCAGAAATACACGAGGGGCAGGGCCGCCACGACGAGGCCGGTGAGGGCGCTGAGGATCCCGATGACACACGGGAGGCGGCTTCGCAGCGCAGTTGCCCTTGTTGGTGACACGGCTAGCCTAGCCCTCCGGCGGTGGCGACCTAAGATGCATCGATGACCGATACCGCAAGATGCACGGTACCGGCCCCACTACGGGATGGATATGGGATTGGGGAGTACCGCACGCCGGCTGCAGAATCTGACCGATACCGCCGAAGAGCTGTACAAGAAGCTGGGGGAGATCCTCGAGCGGATCCGCCAGATCGAGGGTTCCATCGAGGAATCGAGCGATCGACTCGAGTCGATCGAGGCCCGCCTCGACCGCCAGGAGGCCCTCCTCGAGGCACTGGCCGAGGCCGAGGGGATCTATCCGTCGTCGATCGAGCTGCCCGACGAGGACGACCTCGAGGAATGAGCCCAACCCCCGCTGATTCGCTACGGTCGGTGGAGCCGCCCGTCGATTCGGTCCTCGATACCATCGGCAACACGCCGCTCGTTGCGCTGCAGGAGACGCCCTCCGAGATCGAAGTCTACGCCAAGCTCGAGGCGTTCAACCCGGGTGGCAGCGTGAAGGACCGCATCGGGATGTACATGCTCGAGCGGATGCTCGAGGACGGGACGCTCGACCCCGGCGGGACGGTCATCGAACCGACCGCCGGCAACACGGGCATCGGACTGGCCATCGCGGCGAACCAGCTGGGTCTGGACGCGATCTTCGTCGTTCCCGAGCGCTTCAGCGTCGAGAAGCAACAGCTCATGGCCGCACTGGGCGCTGAGATCGTCAACACGCCCACCGAGGACGGCATGGACCACGCGATCGACGTGGCCCACGAGCTGGCCGACGAGCGCGACAACGCCGTCGTCCCCCAGCAGTTCTCGAACCCGCTGAACGTCGAGGCGCACTACGCCACGACCGGCCCCGAGCTATTCGACGCCCTCGACGGCGAGATCGGCGCCGTCGTCGCCGGGTGTGGCACCGCCGGCACGCTGATGGGCATCGCCCAGTACGCGAACGAACAGCCCGATCCACCGCACGTCGTCGCCGTGGAGCCGGCTGGATCGCTCCTTGGCGAGTTCCACGGCGAGACCCCCGAGGAGTCGGAGTACAAGACGGAGGGCATCGGCACGCACAATACCGACGTCAACGAGCTCTACGATCCTGCGCTGGTGGACGACCTGATCACGGTCGACGACCGCGACATCCACGCCGAGGTCGCCCGCCTCGCCAGAGAAGAGGGGCACCTCGTCGCCTCGAGTTCTGGGGCGAACAGCCTCGCCGCCCGCGAGGTCGCCCGACAGGCAGCATCGGGCGACCTTGACCTCCCGGCGCCAACCGTCGTCACGCTCTTTCCCGACGCCAGCGATCGCTACCTCTCGAAGGGCATCTACGGCGACTTCGAGGACTGGGATGGCTGAGGCGACCTAGCTCTGGACGCCCGTGTAGGTGAAGGTGTCCTCGGGCCCCTCGGTCTCGATCAGCCCATCGAACAGGCCCTTGATGGTGTTCATCGCCTGGGCATCGTGGGCGCTTGGGTCCATGAGGTACAGCCCGAGGCCGTCGGTGTTCTGGATGCGCCCGGTGAAGACGTGCAGAAAGCGAAAGATCGTCTGCAGGTTCGAGTATAGCAGCATCGTCGAGATGTTATCGAGCACCACCCGGTTTCGCTCGAGGCCTCGCTCGTCTCTGAACTCCTCGAGCAGTACTGACAGGTCGATGCCGATGCCCGTCATGTCGACGGGTGAGGAGGTGTACTTGACGAGGTCGTCCTCGACGGTCTCTTGGTCCTGCTGGTTGGTCACGCAGTCGATGATGCCCAGTGGACCCTCGGCGTCCTCGTCGCCGAGGATGTCACCGTAGAGGCGCCTGACGTGACTCGCCCCGTCGGAGGTGGCGATGACGATGCCCCCCTCGCCAGCTCGCGTGCCCTCGGCGAGCACCTCGTAGGCGAAGCGCTGCTTGCCAGCCATCGCTGGGCCCACCACCAGCAGGTTGCTGCCGGGAGCAACGGTAATATCATCGAGGGGGTCAGCGAGTGTATACATGCGTCAACCACCGGCGTGGAAGAGGGGAGCAGTGTTGACCGGCGTTGATGTATGGTCTCCTCGCGTACTCATAAAAAGGTACTGAGACCCCGCCGGTTGCGTCAGTGCAATTCTACAGGGTCGGTTGCAGTCGACCGAAGACGAAGGCCACGAGTGCCACGTACATGCCGGCTTTCAACAGCCGTTGGCCCGTGGCCGGGTTGGATCGGCCGAGCAGGACGCCTCCGCCCATGGTGGCGATGGCAGGGACGAGCCCGATGAGGTACCACCACCCGAGCGTGCCATCGAGGTACGGCAGCGGACTCAGCAGAGCACCGAGGAGGAGGGCCGTGATGGCGACGAGCCACGCGTTGGTGGTGCCCACGGCGACGGGGAGGGTAGTCAGTCCCTCGGCCCGGTCGCCCGGCAGGTCCTCGATGTCCTTGACGACCTCGCGGGCGAAGGTGGCGACGCCGGCGAGTGCACCGAGTTCGGCCGTGGCGAGGATGTCCCCACCGGCGGCGCCGCCGAACCAGAGCGCGCTGGCGACGAGGAAGGCGACGACGGCGTTGCCGACGCCGGGCGTGCCCTTGAAAACGGAGGTATACGCCGTCAGCAACACGAGGTTGATCGCTGCGATGGCGATCGCGGCGGGCGGTAACAGCGCCAGGGTGAGGATAACGGCGAGTACCAGGGCGACGGCAGCAATCCACTTCGCGGTGGCCGGGGCGACGAGGCCGGCGGGAATCGGCCGATCGGGTCGGTTGATCGCGTCGATTTCGCGGTCGAAGTAGTCGTTGATAGAATTGCCAGCCGCGGTGCCTAGGGCAGTGGCCGTAACAGCCGCGATGATCGCGAGGGTGACCTCGGGGCCGGCGGCGACGTAGGCACCGAGAGCGGCGAGCAGGGCGCTGGCGA
>CAZXER010000012.1:0-11630 GCA_964639975.1 uncultured Halobacteriales archaeon
GTAAAATGCTGGGCCTCATCGGCATGGGTGGGGCAGCGGGAATCGCCGGATGTCTAGGTGATGATGGAGAGGCAACACCAACACCGACGGAGACCGAGCCAGGTGGAGACGGTACGCCGACTCCAACCCCAACTGATACCGACGAGATTCAGGAAGGGGGCACCCTCCGCGCCGCATTGAGTGCTGAGATCGCATCATTCGACCCTCCATTCAGTAATGACACGACCTCTGCTGAGGCGCAGTCAGTGCTGTATGAGGGGATGACCACATCAGCTGCGAATGGGACGGTCTATCCGTGGCTTGCTGAATCTTACACGATCAACGACGTTCAAGACCTGGAAGTCGGGGACTACGAAGAGTGGATGATCCCACAGGATCAGGCGATCGAGGAAGGACAGCAGATCGTCCACACGGTCACACTCGAACAAGAGGGTGAAGAAGACAATCCGCTCGTCATGACGACGGATAACTCGGGCGATGCCGTTGATGCCGGTGTCTACGGTATGGAGTTCGAGTTCACCCTCCGTGAGGGTATCGAGTTCCACAACGGCGATGAGATGACCTCCGAGGATATCATCGCCACGTTCGAACGCTACGAGCATTCGATGTTGGAAGCGCAGACGTTTGACAACGTCCTCCACTACCGGGCTGACGGTGACTATACGGTATTGGTGTACACGCCATTCCCCGACGCTGAGGGGATTCGCAACGTCACGATGACCGCGATGCACCGTGACCAGGCAGCGCTCGACGATGGAGCCGTTGACCCCCGTGAGGGTAATGACCCAATCGGAACCGGGCCGTTCGCGTTCGAGGAACTACAGGATGCCGAGTTCTACCGCGCCACGAAGAACGACAATTACTGGCTTGAAGACAAGGGACTTGAGGCCCTTGACTGGTTCGATGGTGACGAGGACTTCCCAACATCTCCTGCCGTCGATGAACTCGACATCGATATCATCCCGAGCGACCCGGTTCGTGCAGCCGCGGTGCTCAACGATGAGATAGACCTCACTTACGGTCTCACAAATGACAATGTCGCGGACTTCATTGACTCACCTGATTACGATGTCGTGTCTACCCCCTCCGGTGGGTACACTTATTTACAGTTCCCAATGCAGACCGAGCCGTGGGACAACGAGAATCTTCGTCGTGGTGCCAATCACCTGATTCCGAGGGAGATTATTGCAGAAGACGTGTTCAACGGACTGGTTGAACCAGCCTGGACGCCTCTTGCCACGGTTGCACGCGGCAGCGGAACCCAGGATTACGACGCGCTTGAGGAGATGCTCAGACCGCGCAACGAGTTCGACGAGGAGCAAGCGACTGAGTTCCTCGACCAGGCCGAATCTGACGGCGTCGAGTTCCCGATCGAAGTCCAGCTCGAGACGAACGCGAACGCCGACGATCGGGTGAGTATGGCTGAACTCATCGCTGAGTCGTTCAATGCATCTGGGTACTTCGAAGTCAACCTTGAACTATACGAATGGGGTGCGTACCTCGCCCGAATTCTAAACACGGAGTATCAGCACCGTGGTCACATGTACATCGTCGGCCTGTCCGCAACGTTCAATCCGGACAGCTTCTACGGTGCCACGAACCACACGCGCAACATCGGGCAGTGTTGTAACGCGAACGGTGTTGGATGGGACGATCTTGACGATCTTCTCGACCAGGCGCAATTCGGTCTGGATGTCATGGATGATCCAGAGTATCGCGCCGGGTTGTACGACGATATCGCCGATATCGTCACTACGCGTGCCGGTACCGTGTACACCCACTTCCCGACGAACAGTGTTGTCATGAATGATCGGGTGAATGGTTGGGAAACATACCCGTTTGCCGGATCATACTTCGGCTACGGGGCCTACTCACCGGCCGATGAGGTCGTCACCTGGATCGACCAAGACGAATAACTCGCTAATCACCCCAATATCCGGAGGTCCCCGGATTCAGCAACGCAGAATTAGCACATGAGCCTACAACGCTTTATCATTCGACGCCTACTGCTGACAATTCCGATTCTGTTCGGTGTGTCAGTGATAACGTTCGCACTCGTCCACCTGTCGCCATCTGACCCGATTGAGATTATCCATGGGGCCAATCCACAGATGACCGCCGATGAGCTTGACCGCATACGCGAGCGTATGGGGTTCAATGATCCGGTGTACATCCAATATCTCGATTGGATCGGCGGCGTGTTGGTCGGCGACTTTGGTATCGAATATGCCACCAATCGACCGGTTTCGGATCTGTTGATGAGACGAATCCCGCCGACGATCGTGCTCGGCCTCTTCGGATGGGTGTTCGCGATTGTGATCGCTGTCCCAACCGGTATCTATGCCGCTGTTCGAAAGGACAAGCTCGGTGACCACGTCAGTCGGGTCTTGGCCTTGTCGGGCATCTCTATCCCGAACTTCTGGCTCGGACTCCTGTTGATCCTGGTGGGAGCCTTGTGGCTTGGATGGTGGCCTGTCATCGCTCCACGAGGTTCATTGGTCTCACCGGAGATGCTCTGGTACCTCATCTTACCGGGGATTACCATCGGGACCGCATCCTCCGCATTCATGATGCGTATCATGCGGTCGTCAATGTCTGAAGAGATGAACCGGGACTACGTAACGACGGCGAGAGCGAAGGGGCTCCCCGAGCGGACGGTGGTGCTCAAACACGTGCTCCGAAACTCCCTGATCTCAGTGGTTACGGTGGCTGCCTTCCTGACCGCTGGTATCCTTGCCGGTTCGGTGGTCGTCGAGGTCGTGTTCAACTGGCCCGGCCTTGGCCGGGAGCTCGTCGATGCCGTTATCGCACGCGAACTCAACATTATCCTGGTGATTACCCTTTTCACCGGGGTAGCACTGGTGATTGCGAACCTACTCGCCGATATCATGTATGCAGTCCTTGATCCACGGATCAGGTACTAACCCAACATAACCCTAAGGATGTCAACAGAACGAGGACGAATTCGAATTGACGGCTTTGATGCATCTCGTGTCGAACAACGCGACCCCCTTTCTGGGTGGGTGGAGGACGACGGGACCGAGACGGTCGGTCGTTACAAGCGAGCGTTCAGCCGGTTCAGGCGCAATAGCGTCGCCCTCGTGGGAGTCGCCATTGTGGCCATCATGGCGCTACTGGCGTTCTTCTCGAGCCCGGTCGAGGTGTTCGGATTTACCGTCCAGCCGTTCCATCTCGCTCCGTTCGATCCCACTGCTCAGATGCGCCTTCCCTTCGTCGATGGAGCAACGGGCGCGTCAAAGTACGCCGAGGTCTCTTGGCAGCACCCAATGGGCACCGATGGAGAGTCACGTGACATCTTCTCACGATGGCTCATCGGAGGACGCTACAGTGTTTCGATTGGATTCATCGTGATCGGACTCACGGGAGTGGTTGGCATCATCTATGGATCCATCTCCGGCTACTACGGCGGATGGGTTGATGAGACCATGATGCGCATTCTGGATGTCATCTTCGCGTTCCCCGGTCTCGTCCTCGCCCTCGTCATCGTCGCCATGCTTGGCGGTGGGTACTGGCAGCTGGTTGCAGCGTTCAGCCTCTTCGGTTGGGCAGGCTATGCCCGGATCATCCGCGGGGAGGTGCTCAAGGTGAAGGAGAACGAGTACGTCATGGCGGCGAAGGCATTGGGAGCCCGCGATCGCTCGGTCATCTTCCGACATATCGTCCCCAACGCGATTACCCCGGTGATCGTACAGGCCTCGCTCGCGATCGGCGGTGTCGTCATCGGAGTTGCCGCCTTGGGATTCCTCGGAATCGGGTTCCAACCCGGTACGCCTGAGTGGGGTACGATGCTCAATGACACGCTTGCAACCCTCATCCAGGGTCCAGGTGGGACGATCCCATGGCAAGCTACCTTCTTCCCGGGGGTTGGCATCTTCCTGTTCGTCATGGCGATGAACCTCGTCGGTGACGGCCTCAACGATGCCTTGGATGCGAAGGAAGATATCACACTCGCCCAGGGTGGTGGCTAATGGCAGATCCCCTCTTGCAAGTCAACGACCTTGAGGTGAACTTCTATACCGGCGAAGGGGTCGTCAAAGCGGTCAACGGGCTGAGTTACACGATCGAGGCCGGAGAGAAATTCGGCATCGTCGGCGAGAGTGGGGCTGGAAAATCCGTCTCTGCCCTCTCGTTGATGCGACTCATCGATACGCCAGGTCGGATAGAAGGCGGCGAGATTCTCTTCAAGGGAGAGAATCTACTCGAGTTGAGTGAGTCGGAGATGCGCGACATCCGGGGCAACGAGATCTCGATGATCTTCCAGGACGCGCAAACAGCACTCAACCCGGTCTACACCGTTGGTGACCAGATTTCGGAGGCGATCCGACACCATCTTGACTATTCCGACAAGGAGGCCAAGGAGCGGGCTATACAGCTGTTGAGCGATGTCGGCATCCCAGAAGCAGAGGTACGCTACTCCGATTACCCCCATCAATTCTCGGGTGGCATGCAACAACGGGCGGTCATCGCCATGGCCCTCTCGTGCAATCCGGACCTGATCATCGCCGACGAACCAACGACCGCGCTCGACGTGACGATCGAAGCGAAGATCCTCGACCTCCTGTCCGACCTGGCCGATGATTACGATACGGCCATCCAACTGATCACACACGATCTCGGTGTGATCGCCCACATATGCGACCGTGTGATGGTATTGTATGCCGGAAAACAGGTCGAGAAAGCCGATGTTGAGGACATTTTCTACGATCCAAAACATCCGTATACGGTCGGACTGATGAGTTCGCTTCCACGACCCGGTGAAGCTCACGAACGGCTGCAGACCATTCCTGGTCGGATGCCCGACCTCGTGGAGCTTCCAACCGGGTGTAGCTTCCACCCACGGTGTCCGTTTGCCGAGGAAGCCTGCGCACAGAAGGAACCGTCGTTGGTGGATCCAGAGACCGGTGAGCCAGCCGAGCAAGCGGATTCGAAACGAACCGTCTCGTGTCTCGCCTACACGGGCGATCTCCGCAACGAGCTGGATTACACCGTCGAGGTGTCAGATTCCGACACAAGCAATCCCGTTCAATCGGGGGTAGATTCAGATGACTGACGAAGAACCAATCCTACGAGCGGAAGGGCTGACGAAGTACTTCGATGCCAGCGAGGGGTTCATCGACACGCTACTCGGTCGAACGGCCTGGGTCAAGGCGGTCGATGATGTTGACCTCGAGTTGCAACCTGGCGAGACCCTCGGTGTGGTCGGTGAAAGCGGCTGTGGAAAGACCACCCTCGGACGTACGTTGATTCGACTGATCGAGCCGACCGATGGGCGGATCTACTTCAAAGGCCGAGATATCACCGATATCTCGAGTTCGGAGCTTCGTGACCTCCGTAAGGAGATTCAGTACATCTTCCAGGATCCGTTCTCGAGTCTCAATCCACGCCTCACCGTCGGCGATATCATCGGAGAACCCCTCGATATTCATGGTCTTGCCGATGGTGAAGAACGGACCGATAGGATCTACGACCTGCTTGAGACGGTCGGACTGAACGCAAGCCACGCGCATCGTTTTCCACACGAGTTCTCCGGTGGCCAGCGCCAACGCATCGGTATCGCCCGGGCCCTCGCAGTGGACCCGGACGTCATCATTTGTGACGAACCGGTCAGCGCCCTAGACGTGAGTGTCCAGGCGCAGATCTTGAATCTCCTCGAGGACCTGCAGGAGGACTTCGGTCTCTCGTACATCTTCATCGCTCACGATCTGAGCGTCGTCGAACACATCTCCGATCGGATCGGGGTCATGTACCTCGGCAAATTCGCTGAGGTCGGGACGACCGAGGAGATCTTTGGGCCACCCCATCATCCGTATGCTGAAGCACTCCTGTCGGCGATCCCGGAACCCGATCCGCTCTTCGATGCTGAGTTGATTCGGTTGTCTGGATCCGTCCCGTCCCCGATCAATCCACCCTCGGGCTGTCGCTTCCACACTCGCTGTCCGCGGGTGATCCAACCAGAGGGTCTCGAGATCGATCAGACGGCCTGGCGTTCGCTGATGGACTTGAAGATCCGCCTCCGGGGTGCTGAGGAGCTGGCGTCGATAGCATCGGTCACTGAGGTCGAAGGGGAAGTTACCGTAGACGTCGTCGATGTCCCCCGTGATGAACTTTCACGGTTGGTTCGCGCTGAGTTCGGGCTACCAGATTCGATCGATCCCGAGGTGGATAGTGTGTTCGATGATGTCGTCGATCACCTTTTTGAGGAGGACTTCGAAGGCGCCTACGGGACGCTTTCGGAGCTCGTTCAGACGCCATGTGAGGAGATCGAGCCCAAGGAGTACGACCTCGGGGGTACGCATCGGATCGCATGCCTCCTGTACGACGATGAGTACTCAGATCGCCGCTACAGTATCCCGAGCGATTCCGATCAAAGCGCTGTTGCTGACGACTAATTTACCGTCTGGTTTTCTCCATCCGTGACGGGTACCATCAACCGAATGCTTTAGTCTGCTACATCCTAATACCCGTCCGATGCGTCGGATTTACGAGTCGAGCGCCCTCCGTCGGGACGAGAACGATCCATTCTCACCGACAGATTCTGGCCGGAACGACAAGCCCCAGTCCTTTCGATGGGTTCCGTCAACGTGGCTCAGCCGGAACCTCATCCCACATTGGCTCAGATATCGAGTTATCTCTGTCTCGATCGACACGCCCAAAACGGACTATCCGTTCAAATCCTCGGTTCCCTTCACGTTCTCTGTCAAAAACGTAGCCCCCTTTCCGGTCACCTTGAATACCCGCTCGCCGGTATTTTGGGATTGGACCATCGACGGCTATACCCAGGCCTCACATGTTCCAACAGATAGCCAATCAACGGAGTCCGGTCGATTCACGATCGGCCGGGGTGATCGCCTTCTCATCCAGCGGCGCTGGAGTGGGATGTTTCAGGTAACCGACTCGGAGTGGGAATGGGCGGAACCTGGCGAGTACACGCTCGGGGCGTACTTGAACATCGATGAGGCGGCTAAAAAACAGTTGACCGATGAAGTGACCGTCAGGATCACTCCCCGGTAGGCACTACCTCCTCCCTTTATGGCTTAACCCTCAGGCCCCTCGCATCAGTCAGTCGTCACCGTGGGATTCGGCCGGCCATGGCAACGGTTCTGCATCCACCGAGTCATCGTATCGGTGGCAGCTGACCGTGGTATCGTTATGTGAGATCGCTGACGGTTCGTGGCGCTCACAGTACGTCGTGAGCTCGGTGGCCATGGCTTCCGAGGCCCTGTCAAGATCGCCGCGAGTGATGGCATCGATGGCCGTATTGACCGCAGCATCGACGCTTTCGTCTGGAATCTCATCCGGTAATTCGAAGACATCTCTTACTTGCGCTTCGTCGACTGGGCCGGCTACCTCGGCATCAATCTCCTCGGGGATTTCACCGGCTTGGAGCGTAAAGCGGAACCGAGCAAGTGACTGCCAGAGCTCGCGTGAGACGTCGATATCCGACGGTGGAATTACCTCAGGGCACCTCGTGTGGAACCGACACCCACTCGGCGGATCGGATGGGTCCGGGATCGTGTCCGTCAGCGGTCTAACTAGGTGCCTATCCTCGGGATCGAGACTCGGAACGGACCCGAAGAGGACCCGGGTATAGGGGTGGGATGGGTTCGAAATCACCTCGTCGATCGGCCCCGTTTCCACGATCTCACCGAGGTACATCACGGCGATGTGGTCACAGAACCGCCTGACGACATCGATATCGTGGCTGATGAACAAGATCGCGATATCGAACTCCTTCCGGATGTCATCGAGCAATCCGAGCACGTCAGATTGCACTCGGCCGTCCAGGGCACTCGTCGGTTCGTCGGCGATGATCAAATCGGGGTTGAGGACGAGTGCTCTCGCGATGGCGATACGTTGTTTCTCACCGCCGGAGAATTCGTGCGGAAATCGGTCTGCATCGTCGGCTGCCAACCCGACGCGTTCGAGGATATCCTCGGCGATCTCACGACGACGTTGCCCGTCGTGCATTCCATGCAGCTTCAGGGGTTCCTCGATGGCATCGCCGATCGTCATCCGAGGACTGAACGCCTCGTTCGGGTCTTGGACGATGAGCTGCGCGCGACGGCGGAATGACCGTAACGCCTTGCCTTCTAGGTCGGTGATTTCTTCGCCATCGAAGAGGATCGATCCCTCGGTTGGCTCGACGAGTCTGAGGGTCGAGAGGGCAACGGTCGTTTTGCCACTCCCGGATTCCCCGACGATGCCGAGCGTCTCACCTTTGTCAATGTCGAAGGAGACCCCGTCAACCGCTCGAACGCTCCCGACCTGACGTCGGAGCCAGCCTTCGGTGATCGGATAGTGTTTCTTCAGGTCGGACACTTGGAGCAGGGGCTCGTCGCCGGCTGACTCACTCATCGTCTTCACCTCCGGCTATCGGACGCGCATCTGTGGCACGCTCGAGGATCGGTGTCGGATCCCCATCGCTCCCGTAGTGAACGCAAGACGAGAGGTGTGATTGGTCACCCTGAACGGGTTCGAACGCGGGCTGGGCGGCTTGCCCACAGGCGTCGATGGCGAAGTCACACTGATCCCGGAATCGACAGCCGTCGATCGGGATATCCTCACGAGCCTGTCGTTTCGGAGCCCGTGAAAGCCCGTCGTAGCTCTCGAATAACTCCTGGGTGTATGGATGCGATGGGTTCGAGAACACGTCAGTGACCGAACCGCTCTCGACGATCGTACCACCGAACATCACGAGGACGCGGTCGGCGATCGACGCGACGACCCGAAGGTCGTGCGTGATCCACAGCATGGACATTCCCTCTGCAGCCAAGTCTCTTAGCAGCTCGATGAGTCTGGCCTGGACGGTCACGTCAACGGCCGTTGTCGGTTCGTCTGCGATGAGCAAGTCCGGGTTTGCCGCGAGCGCGATGGCGATCGCGACTCGCTGGCGCATCCCACCTGAGAACTCATGGGGATACTCATCGATCCGTGATCTCGCACGTGGAATCCCCACCTGCCGAAGCAGGTCGATCGCACGAGCTTCGGCCTCATTATCTCCGATATCTTCGTGGATCAGGATGGCCTCCTTGATCTGTTTACCTACCGAATAGACCGGATCGAGGGCGCTTTGGGGGTTCTGGAAGATGTACGCGATGCGGTTGCCCCTGATCTTCCTGACGTGGTGCTCGTCTATATCGAGCAAGGAGGTTCCATCGAAGGTCACCGACCCTCGCTTGATTTCAGCGGGGGGCTGGGGGACTAACCGTGTCAGTGACTCACAGGTGACTGATTTGCCACTGCCGGATTCTCCGACAATACAGACGATCTCACCGCGGTTGACCTCGAAGCTCACTCCATCGACTGCTCGGATTGTTCCTCGGTCAGTATGAATGTGGGTGACCAGATCGTCCACGCGAAGCAGCGGGTTACTTTGGGGCGATTCCTCGAGTTGACCGGACATTGATGTTTCTTGTTCGACTGCCATGATTAAACCTCCCTCCGTGGATCGAGCGCATCCCTGAGCCCATCGCCGACGAATTTGAACGAGAGCATCGTCAACGTGAGCGCTATCGCCGGAACTGTCGATATCCACCAGATTTCGTGGGCGGGATGGGCTGCTCGATTGATAAGCTGTGGCGGTACCTCGGCGTTGATACCCTCACTGATCGTCGAGCCCCATGAATACAGCTCGATATCGTGGAAGCCCAGGAAGGCAACCCCCGCCTCAATGAGCACGAGTAGTGCCAACAGGTGGAAAGCTGCTGGCACCACCGTGTTCGTGACGTTCGGGAGGATATGCCGTCTAGCGATGTATGATTGTGACGCACCCAGGCTCCGTGCCACCATGACGTGTCCGTCCTCACGTCGCTGCAGCACCTCGCTCCTGACGAGTCTGGCGATTCCGCCCCAACTCAGCAATCCGAAAGTCACCAGCAACAAGAGTAGCGATGGATTCCAGTACACGTAGCCAAGGAAGTAGATGATGATCGCTGGGATGCTTAGTTGTATGTCGACGTACGACATCAACGCCGAGTCGACGAGCCCTCCTCGAAGCCCCGCGACGACACCGGTAATCGCTGCGATGGGGATGATGAACGCGGCCGTAAAGACGGAGACGTAGAGGGCGATTCGTGCGCCATCAACGATCAGGAATTCCATCGGGAAGCCGCGGTGATTGGTTCCAAACAGGATATCCCAGGTCCCGTGACAGATTCGGTCGAAACCCTCGCCAGTAACCTGAGCGCAATCCGGCGAGACGATCGAGGTCTCGAAGCCAACCGGTGGGATGAACGCTTCGCCGAAGTCCAATCCAGGGTAGGGATACAGAATCGGACCGACGAAACCAACGATGACAAGCAGGCCGATGAAGACGGTGCCAAAGAGTGCCGCTGGCCGTGAAATAAGCCGCTTGAGGTACCGGGCGACGCTACGTCGTCGTTGTAACGCCGGGACGACCCCGAACGCGATGAGGACGAGCATGGCGAACAGGAACACCCAGTCGATTAACTCAAGCTGCCAATTGAGGATGAAATACACGCGAGCGACGTACGTGTCGTATGCGATCGCGATTGCGAGCAGGAAAACACCGACGATGAACGTGATTCTTGGTTTTGTCAGGTATCGTTTGGAACGGGAAATTTCGTCCCAGTCAACACGCTGGAACTGGGGGCTATTATCCGGGTCACTCATGGAGGGCACTTGTAGTGGGCGGTGACTGGATAATAAAATGCTCGGAAACAAGCGATGTACCGAATTGAATTTCCCTGCAGAGTTGTCCGGACTGAGTGAGTCATTGATCTATTCCACTTAGAGCACACAGTATAACTCATTTAGTTGGATGAGAAGATTGATTTTCACCCCTGACAAACACCGATTCGCATGCGCCGCCGAGCCCTCCTCACCGCTATAAGCGGTCTCACTGCTGTCTCGCTGGCTGGATGTGTCTCTACATCGAAAGCCAAGTATGAACGAACCGTCCGCGACTGGCAGGACGTAGAAAATCGCTCGTTCGTTGTCAATCCTGAGGCAGGACAGACGATACGCATCGAGCTCCAGGAGACCCAGTCAAACGGTGCCTCCTTTGAGATATACAAACCGGATATGTGGGATGGAACACGCCTCCTTCAAACTCCTTTCATGTCACCAAACAGAGGCAACCTCGAACCGGTTGAATATGAGGTAGATGAAGGTGGGAAGTATACGGTCATCGTCCATCCTTGCTGTGCACCCGGTGGTGGGATCTCCTTTGCGTGGGTTCGCATCTACGTGGAATGATGCAAGACGCTACTCTCCCGATACCGACCGCTTCGGTAGGTTTTTTTGAGGACCCCAACAACGCTACGGCGATGCCCTCCACGAACTGTTCGCCCTCCGCTTACAGAATCGACACTGCGTACGGAGCCGTCCCATGACGCTACTTCGTGTCATTGCCCAACGGGTTGTGATGGGCGCCCTCGCCGCTTGGGCCATCCTCTCCATCGTGTTCGCCCTGTTTACGCTGACAGATGATTGGGTGTTTGAGGGAGAGACCGCTCAGCTACGGTGGGCCGGGTCCTCCGAGGACTATATCCAAGCGGTGCGAGAGGAGTACCTCGCCTCCCGGGGGTTGGATCAGTCCTTCCTGGAGAACTATATCGATTGGATGGGGGACATGATCGTCCTCAACT
>CAZXER010000012.1:11730-42205 GCA_964639975.1 uncultured Halobacteriales archaeon
CAGTCCTTCCTGGAGAACTATATCGATTGGATGGGGGACATGATCGTCCTCAACTGGGACTACTCGTTCCTCACTGATGAACCAGCGCTCGATCGAGTGGTCGATTCGGTCATCGTCACTGGCTCATACGTGATACCGGCCATCGTGATCGCGATAACGATCGGCATCACCATCGGCGTCTACGTCTCGTTACATCCCGATAGCCACGTCGCGAACGTCACTGCAGGTTCGATGTACCTCCTGTTCGCCTTACCCAGTTTCTGGGTTGGTGGCATTTTGCTCTCGTTCGCCATCACCAACAATATCGGATACAGCCCTCTCGTGTTCAAGTACCTCCTGCCGCTCATCTTCACGACGTTCGCATTGCTGGGCGGATACGTGAGCTATGCTCGGGCCCATTCGATGGAGTACGCCTCGTCAGATTTCGTCAAGCTGGTCAAGGCCAAGGGTGGCAGTCCGTTCCTCCTGGCGAAACACGTGGCACGCAACTCAGCCATTCCCTTCTTCTCGATGCTTTTCGCCGAGGCCATCGGTCTGCTGGTCCTGGCGATATTCGTCATCGAGGTCCTCTTCGGCGTCGAGGGATTCGGGCTGGTCCTCTTCGAGTCGATCAATGAGCGTGATCTCCCGGTCTTACTCGGCGGGACGGTCGTCATTATCTCCATCGGCGTCGTCGGAAACATCATCCAGGACGTCTCGTACTCTCTCCTCGATCCCCGCGTCGATACCGGCTCTCGCTGAAGGCCTACCCGGGGGTCATACCGTGAGGTTTTGGCGGCTCTTCGGTTTGGGTCGGGTCGAGTTCCACGAAGTGATGGCCACAGGACTCGCACTTGATGGCGATGACCTCCCACGCACCACAACATGATTCGACCGTATTTTCGGTGAAGACGATCCGGCCGCCACATTCCGGACAGAATTCCCTGAGGTACCGGAACATCTCGCGTATGTTAGCTCGCTGCTCGAGGGGGACATCCTCCCACTCATCGGTGTATTCTTTGATGACTTCTTCCCCAGCCAAGTCGGCGAGGAACGCGGTCTCTGAGGGCCATTTCCGTATACGAAATCCAACCTTGTATGCCGGGTAGTCGCGGCCCTCGTCGGTGACATCCTCGGGTTCCGCATCGAAGAGGTCTGCGATGTCAGCGTTGGTAACCTCGTCGTAATCGAGTTCTTCCATCCGGTTGTCGATCCGTTGGATGAACTCTTGCGTCAGGCGGATGTCGTTTTCCTCCTCGATGAACTCGATCGCACCTGCATCCAAGAGAAATTGCTCGGGATCGACCTCGTTCTCCCTGCGATACTCGAGTTTCTTCACCGTCTCGAACTCGTAGTCATCCGATTCTTCTTCAGTTTCGACCACTACCTCCTCGGCAGCAGGATGATGGTCGAAGTACCGTAAGATGCGCTGTGGGAGGTACCGTTTCGTCAGTTCGGGGGTTCCGGGCACGAGGTAGCCACGGAAATAAATCACCCCGAGGGAGATGACGAAGAAAGCCACGGCGACCCCGATTGAGACCACGGCGATCATCGCGGCCACCACGAGCCCGATCGTCACGTTGACGATCGTACAGGGGATGCACCGGTTCTCACCCGTGTACTGTGACTGCTTAACCGACTCAAATATCGATTCAGCTCGACTTGCCATATGCGTCCATATGTGGTTGTCCACCAAAACGGGTTTGGTTACACCAGCCCGAAAGCGGCAAAAATGACAGAGTAGCGGGTGGTAGATTTGAACTACCGATCTCCGGGTTATGAGCCCGGCGGAATCTCCTGGCTATCCTAACCCGCTGGCCATTGGTTGCCGTCGAGTCGTAATTAAGGATTGGGATTCACCCTATAGCGAGGCGATTATCGACCGATTCGCCAGGTGAAGAGCGTCTCGAAGGTGTAGTTCACCAGGAACCCACAGAGGATTCCAACGGCATTCGCGAGGGGGAGGGCCATGTCGAATTGACGCACGAGCACTGAGAGGACGACCGTGGCCACCGCAATGCCTCCGATCCGTACGATGTTGGATTTCATGAACCGGGTCGCTTTCGAACGGGTATCAGTGGCGCCGAACGAGCCGAACGTCCACCGGTCATTCACCAGGAACATCACGACGATCGCACTCTCTGCAGCGAGAACCTTGGCGACTTCCAACGTGGCGTCTCGCCCCGCGACGGCAAACTGCAGATCGGTAAACTCGACGATGGAAATCACGACCGTTTGATCGACGAGGAACCCCAGACCCCCGACCACCGCGAACAGCAGCAGCCGCCGCCGGGATTTGAGTGCCGCTGGAATGCGCGATTCGCTCCCCATTGTTTACTGGTCTATCGCAGGTACTTGTTCGACCAACGGTGTCGCCCCATCATTCCATGAGTCGGTTCGTCGTATTCTGGCCACCATAAGACGGCCAAGGAGCCACAGGAGGCCTCCCGCAGTGCGAAGCGGTGGCACTGTCGACCCATCTGATTCACGCCAATCGACCGGGATTTCGGCGATGGGATAGCCCTGTTTGGTCGCCACCCACAGCACCTCGAGGTCCCATCCGAACCCCGATTCGAAGAGCGAGGTCCTGATGTCGTCCCAGCAATCGTCAGTGATGGCCTTGGCCCCACATTGGAAGTCGCTGAGTTCGATACCCGTTGCCTGACTCGCGAGCGTGGCGAAGCCTCCGCTCATGAAGCGTCGCATTGACGATCGGCCAGTGACAGACGCATCCGGATGATGGCGAGAGGCCACGCTTACGGCTGCTTCACCATTCACAAGCGGTGTGAGGATATCGACGACCGAGGAGGCGATGGTCGACCCATCGGCGTCAACGAAGGCCATCACATCGGTATCCAGGGCCTCAAAGCCGGACGTGATGGCGAGACCCTTCCCACGGCGTCGTGGCACCGATGAGACCTCGACGTCGAGAGACTCCCCCAGCCCGGTGTAGGACCCCGTCGGGTCGTCTAGTTCGACCCGGATGGTATCCGGTTCAACCGTCGCCTCGAGCGATTCGAGATACGCTCTCAACTGTGGGGGATCGGGGCGGTAGGCGGGGACGACCAGACCAACCGATTGAGACATCGACGTGCGCGGAAGGTGGCGACGGCGGGTAATGAGCCTCCCGTTTCGGTCTAGCTCCCTGACCCACGTCTGAGACTCATGTCTACCGTGTTACGGCAGTAATTTAGGATACCGTACCGTGAGGTCGCTGTATGGAGTTCGGGGTGGTCGTCGCGTGGCTCGTAGCAGTATTGGTGCTGTCGTTGCTTGCGCTACCGCTCACAGCGTGGCTGTTCCCTCGAGACCACCACGGTGCCTACGCCTTCACGCTGGCAATCGTGGTGGTCGGCGTGGTCGCCCATCTCGTCGGGCATCTCACCTACCGATTCGTCGCGTTGGCGGCTGGAGTCGTGGTGCTCGTCGCCCTGTCAGCTATCACGCTCCCGCACACCTCCATCGATCGTCGCGGGACGCTCGAGGCGACGGCTGTGTTCGTGCTAGCGTTTTTGTTCATCGTTGCACTCCGGGCGATCGAGCCCTCAGCTGGGACGAACCCTCACTGGGTTGGGGAGATGTTCCTCGATTTCGGTCTGTTGAATTCGCTCGAACAGGCGGGGTCACTCCCGCCTGAAGACATGTGGTTCGCTGGCGAGTCGGTGCGATACCACTACGGTGGACACCTATTGACCTCGTTACTTGCCGGCCTCTCGGCGACCCCGCCCGCCCTCGCGTACAACCTCGGCCTGGCGACGTTCTTCGCCCTTCTCGCGACGATGGCGTGGGGAGTTGCGGGTTCGATCGCCAGCCGCCTCCCGATATCCACGAGATGGGCCGCCGGGTTGGGGGTATTCTTCGTCGGGTTTGCGGCTAACTTGGAGACCGCAGTGCGGGTACTCGTGTGGTTGCTCCCCAGGCAGATCGGCGAACTCGCCATCGACCTGGCCGGTGTCGACAGCGACGTCATCGAGTGGGGACCTGGTGACTTCTTCTACTACGATGCCAGCCGAGTGATCACCCGTCAGGTGACCGCAGCAACGGAATTCCCCCTGTTCTCCTGGTTGCATGGCGACCTCCACGGACACGTGTTGGTAAAACCGCTGTTGCTCCTTGTCGTCGCCTTCGGGGTGGCGTACTGGTACACTCCACCGTCGAACAGACGCAGGCGTGGTCTCCTGCTATTCGGAGCCACTCCACCGCTGTTGGGCCTCATCTCGGTCGTGAACATGTGGTCGCTCCCGATCGTCACCGGGCTTGTCGCGGTGTTTTTCACCTTCGCTCCAGGCCACCCAGCGGATCTTCTTCGACCTGGTACCTCGACGACCATCGAAGCCGCTCTTGAGTCGAACCTGGCTGGCGAAACTCGTGGACACGAACTCGCACGTGGTGTGGTATCGGAGACTGTTCGTGTCTTCACTGCAGTCCTCTATGCTGGGATCGTCCTACTCCTCGCGATCCTTTGGAGCGCCCCGTACTGGTGGATCGTGGTCATCGGTGGTCCGGGGGAGTCGCTCGCGACCTGGGAGACAGGAACCCCGCTTGGCCAGTTCCTCCTCGTCCAAGGCGCGTTCATCGCGGCTATTTCGATCTACCTCGGAGCTCGACTCATCCGAGGCTCTGACCGAGCGGGTGGTGTTGCAGGGGGGCTGGCCGTGCTGGTACTCGTTCTAGCGATCGTCGGATGGGCGGTTGCCGGTATCGTGCTCGCCCTGCTCGGTATCGCCTGGTGGTTCCTCCGACTCGATCGTTCCGACTGGTCGACCCCTGATGACACCGATCCCGAGGCGACACAGTCCATCGGGCCCGAAGTGATGCTGATCGTCGCTGGGTTGGGAATCCTTCTGATCGTTGAGGTTGCCAAACTGCAGGGCGATTCGTTCAACTCCATCTTCAAGCCGTATGCTGATGTGTGGCAACTGCTGGCCATCGGACTTGCGGTGATAGCTGTCCGGCTGGTCGATGGCTGGCCACTCACCTCCCCCGATCGGAACCGTTCGCGATGGGCGGCTGTCTCGCTCGTGTTCGTCATCCTCTTGGTCCTCTCGACCGGGCTCTACGGGATGCTTGCCATCCCCGCACACGTGGAAAACGGTAACTCGTGGTCGGATGCGACCTCTCAGGTGCAGGATGCTCATGGCTACACGCTCGATGCCAGGGCTCACGTCGAGGTCCTCTATCCGGACGAGGCTCCAGCCATCGAATGGCTCGCTGATATCGACGGCCAGCCGACGATCGTGACCAGCGTGCCGTCGGGCTATTTCTGGCAACCCGACCGTGGAGAGGGAGCGGCAGCTCCAGCGAGCCTCACCGGCGCCTCAACGGTACTTGGTTGGGAGCACCACGAACGCCAGTACCGTGGTACCGAGGCGTACGAAACGCGTCTCCAGGATGTCATCGATATCTACGTGGGTGAGCCAGCGGAACAACGGGCGCTCCTTGAGCAGTATGCTGTCGACTACGTCTACGTCGGGCCTGCAGAGCGGGCCACCTGGCCGTGGATTACGATCGATGAGCTCGACGCCGTGGACGTGGCCGTCGAGTTCGAGCAGGTGACCATCTACGAGGTCGATCTCGATGAGTGACGCACTGGTCGGTCCCACAAGCGGGCTCAAAACTCCATTACGCTGTCGCCGATAGGACGAAAAAATCGATGGACGCAATCGCGTCAGGGCGCGAGCGTTCCCTTCGCCTCGATCACGTCGATCTGACCGGCGTCGACGCGTTCGGTGTCGAGAAAGTGTGGGATGTACTCTCGACGGTGGAACGTATCAACTTCGTCGTCATCACCGATGATACACCAGAGTTGTACCTCGCTGGGTCCATGCCAATCACCGTTTCTGGTCACGGAGAACAAGCGGTATTCCTCACCTGCAAGGGAGATTCGACCACCCTTCCGGATGCCCGGGTCTCCATGGATGATGAGACGCTTCATACGCTGGCTTCCCTGTGTCGCCCATTAAGCGCTTCGACACTGGCACCGTCGAGACAAATGGGTTATATGCGGGCATGTATAAGCGAGGATAGACGAAACCATGCAGATGCCACGCCGGCTGAACACGTATTGCCCCCATTGCAATGCGCACCATGAGCACGAGGTAGAACGCGTGCGACGGGGCCAGGAGACAGGGATGAAATGGATCGATCGCCAGCGAAAACGGACCAGTGGAATCGGAAATCACGGCAAGTTCTCACAGGTCCCGGCGGGAGAGAAGCCGACGAAGCGAACGAACCTCACGTACCGCTGCAGCGAGTGTGGCAAGGCACACCGTCGTGAAGGATGGCGAGCGGGCCGTCTCGAGTTCCAGGAGTGATACCTCGCTATGGCTGGTAATTTCATTCGCGTCGTGTGTGGTGAGTGTGAGAGCGAAGTGACCATCTTTGAGAAGGCGTCGACAGAGATCCAGTGTGCTGAGTGCGAATCGATCATCGCCGAACCCACCGGAGGGCTCGCCACCATTCACGGCGAGGTTGTCGGACGTATCGAGGAGTTATGAAGTACACTGGCTGGCCTGAACCGGGCGAGCTCGTCGTCGGTAAGGTCGATGCAGTCGAGGATTTCGGTGTCTTCATCGATCTCGAGCAGTACGACGACAAGCGAGGTCTCGTGCACGTGAGCGAAGTGGCGAGTGGATGGATCAAGAACGTCCGTGATCACGTCCGAGAAGATCAGACCGTCGTCGCGAAGGTACTGGATGTCGACGAGTCCGCCCAGCAGATCGACCTCTCGCTCAAGGATGTCAACGACCACCAACGTTCGGATACGATCCAAGACTGGAAGAACGAGCAAAAGGCAGACGCCTGGATGGAGATCGCCTTCGGGGAGGATCTCGATGACGCGGCGTATATCAACATCGCCGAGCAGTTCGTCGACGCGTTCGGTAGCCTGTTCAAAGGGTTCGAGGCAGCTGCCATCCACGGAACGGAGGCCCTCGAAGACCTTGATCTGAGTGATGAGGAAATCGATGCGATCGTCGAGACGGCTCGGGAGAACGTGTCGGTCCCGTACGTCGAGGTCACCGGATACGTTGATCTCGAGGCGACGGGGCCAGCCGGGGTCGACACCGTTCGCGAGGCCCTGCAAGCGGCTGAGGAGTACGAGAGCGAGGAGGTCGACCTCGAGGTCACCTACGTTGGCGCCCCCGAGTATCGCATCCGGGTCCGAGCCCCAGATTACAAACAGGCCGAGGATGTCCTCCATACCAGTGCTGATCGCGCTGAGGAGGCGATCGAAGCTGCCGGTGGGACGGCTCAATTCCACCGGGATCGACGGGCTGAAGCCGCATAAGCACACACATGGCGCAGGGTATTCGTGTCTGTCAGGCGTGGAGCGACCACCACGAGCGCCCGGTCTACACCCTCGGTGATACCTGTCCATCGTGTGGTGGATCGACCATCACGAGCGGTCCAGCACCGTTCAATCCACGCGACCCGTACGGTGCGTACCGCCGTGCGTTGAAACGCAGAGAGGTGCGGTGATTCTCATGGAAGATGTGCTCATTGAAGAGGTCGACTCAGCATCGGTATCCGATCCAGTCTTGCTCGAGGGACTCCCAGGTGTCGCTAACGTGGGGGCCCTCACCGCAGGCCATCTCGTCGATGAGTTCGATGCAACGTTGGTCCGTCGCGTGTATTCCGAACACTTCCCACCGCAGGTGACTGTCGAGGATCGACAGGCGACGTTGACCGCATCGGAGATTCACGCGATTGATCTCGATGGTCAGGATGCACTCATTCTGACCGGTGATCATCAACCCCAGACGCCGGAGGGGCACTACCGCGTCACCGAGGCCTACCTCGACATCGCTGAATCGTTCGACGTCCACCGGATCATCGCCATGGGCGGTGTCCCGACCGGCGAACTCATCGACGAATACGATGTCCTGGGCGCAACCAACGACGAGGAACTCGCCGATGAGATCGAAGCCGCTGGCGTCACGTTTCGTGAGGATGAGCCAGCCGGTGGCATCGTTGGCGTGAGCGGATTGCTGCTCGGACTTGGTGCCCGGAGATCGATCCCTGCGGCGTGTTTAATGGGAGAGACCTCCGGCTACCTCGTCGATCCAAAAAGTGCTACCAGGCTGCTTGAGGTCCTCCAGCAGCTGTATGACTTCGAGGTCAATACCGAGACGCTCGACGACCGTGCCGAAGAGATGGAGGAGGTCATGCACAAGATACAGGAATTCGAAGCTGAAGCCCAACTCGACGTCGGCACCGACGAGGATTTGCGGTACATCGGATAACCGATTCATGTCGACTCCGTCCGTCTTATTCCTCGATATCGACGGGACGATCACTCGTGCAGAGCGTGGGATCGATTCGCGGGTGATCGAACCCCTTCGCCAGTTGACCATCCCGATCGTCTTCGCAACCGGGAAGGCGTTTCCGTATCCCATCGCGCTGTGTCACTACCTTGCCATCCCCGAGCGAGTGGTCGCTGAAAACGGTGGCATCGTGTGTGTGGATGGAACGCTCGAACGCGCTATCGACCGTGATCGCCTCGAGTCGTTCAAAGCCGATGCAAGAACCAACGACATCGATTTCGGATGGGATGACGCCGATACCGTCAATCGCTGGCGGGAGACGGAGGTCGCTATCGAGCGGTCAGCGAACGAACGAGCTGCGCTCGAATCTCTGGCAGCCGAACACGGGTTAGAGGTGATCGATAGCGGATACGCATATCACATCAAGGACCCCTCCTTGAGCAAAGGTGCGGCCCTCAGGACGGCTTGCTCCCCCCTCGAGATCGACCCGACCAACGCCGTTGCGATCGGTGATTCTGAGAATGATGTGTCCATGTTCGAGCTCGCCGATAGATCATACGCCGTCGCTAACGCCGACAAGGATGCCAAAGCGGCAGCAGATTCCGTCACCACCGGCAGCTATGCAGATGGGATGCTCGAAGCGCTCTCGGAGATCGACGGCCCCTAGCGGTTTGGCAGGATTAATATACGCACCAGCCGAACTCTGAGGGTATGAGGTTTCTCCTGTCGATCGACCGCCGACACCCCTGTCGTACTGACGCGAACGACGCGCCGCCATCGGATCGGTCGCACGGAGGTATTTGCATCGATGACTGACCCGGTATCAGGTGCTGACTCCGAGACCCTCACCGTCGAGGAGACCGACAATAGCGCATTGGCGACGGCAATTCGACAACTCGACCGGGCGGCGGCAAAGACCGATGTCGACCGTGATATCGTCGAACGGCTCAGACATCCCTCCAGCGTCACCCGGGTCACCATCCCGCTCAGGCAGGATGACGGCTCTATCCGACCCTTGACCGGCTATCGAGCCCAGCATGACGATTCGCGCGGTCCGTTCAAGGGCGGCCTTCGATACCACCCTGAGCTCACCGAGGACGAGTGCATCGGCCTCTCGATGTGGATGACCTGGAAGTGCGCGGTGGTCGGATTGCCCTTCGGTGGTGCCAAAGGCGGCGTCATCGTCAATCCAAAGGAAATCAGCCGCGACGAGAAGGAGCGACTCACCCGTCGATTCGCGCAGGAACTGCGGGATGTCGTCGGTCCAACGCGAGATATCCCGGCCCCAGATATGGGGACCGACGCACAAACGATGGCGTGGTTCATGGACGCCTACAGCATGCAGGAGGGAGAGACGACACCTGGTGTCGTGACCGGAAAACCACCCGCTATCGGTGGGAGCCTCGGGCGGGCCGAGGCCCCCGGTCACAGTGCGGCGATCATCTCCGAACTCGCCTGTGAGTACTATGATATCGATATCACTGAGGCAACCGTGGCAGTCCAGGGGTTCGGAAGTGTCGGTGCCAACGCCGCCAGGAAACTCGACGACATGGGGGCAACCATCGTCGCGGTGAGCGATGTCAACGGTGCCGTGTACGATCCAGATGGGCTCCCCGTTCACGATATCAAGTCACACAACGAGGAGCCTGAAGCGGTGCTCGACTATGACGCACCACAGGTCATCTCAAACGAGGCGGTCCTGGAACTCGATGTGGATATCTTGATCCCCGGTGCCATCGGCAACGTGATCACCGAGGACAACGCCCACGATATCAAGGCTGACATCGTCGTCGAGGGTGCGAACGGACCGACGACGTTCGCCGCCGATGGGATCCTCGAAGACCGGGGGATCGCGGTCATCCCGGATATCCTCGCCAACGCCGGGGGCGTCACGGTCAGCTACTTCGAATGGCTGCAGGACATCAGTCGGCGCAAGTGGTCACTCGACCGGGTGGAGGAGGAACTCTATGCGGAGATGGAGACTGCGTGGGCGTCGATCGTTGATCGGTACGAGACCTATGACGCTCGGTGGCGGGATGCCGCCTATATCGTCGCCCTCGAACGCGTGGCTGAAGCCCACGAACTACGAGGCGTCTGGCCCTAGTCGACCGACACACCGCGCTCGAGCAAATACCGATACACCCGCTTGATCTCTGATGGCGCACCGATGATGCGACAGCGACCAGCTTCGGATCTGAGTGTTACCATAAATCTCGACCGGATGGAGGCTTCGAGACCGGCGATCGCCGCTGAGGGTACCTCGATCTGCGTACTGTTGCGGAACGTTGCTGCGTACCCCATTAGCTTCGGTAATTGGTGATTTGGTATCGGTAAGTATCTTTAGGTTCGCACCGGCGTGACCGACGGGGTTGACATGTGGGAGAGCGTCTCGATACGGGTAAACACGACGAAACGAAGCGTTTTCCGCGGGGAGGTCCGTACCACGCTAGTGAATGGGCCTTGAGCAGGAGATCGAAGAAATCGAGGCCGAGATCGCCGAGACGCCATATAACAAGTCGACAGAGAAGCACATCGGTCGGCTGAAGGCCAAGCTTGCTGAGTTACGTGAGCAACTCGAACGGCAACAAAGCGGGGATGATGGGGGCCCTGGTTATCACGTGGCCAAGACGGGGGATGCCACCGTTGCGATGGTGGGGTTCCCCAGCGTCGGTAAATCGACCCTGTTGAACGCGATCACGAATGCGGAAAGTGAGGTTGGCGCCTACGATTTCACGACCATCGAGGTCAATCCGGGCATGCTTGCGTACCGCGGTACGCAGATCCAGTTGCTCGATGTACCCGGATTGATCGAAGGTGCGGCAGGTGGACGGGGTCGTGGTCGAGAGGTCCTCTCGATGGTGCGAGCTTCGGATCTCGTCCTCATCGTGCTGTCTCCCTTCGAGCTCGATCGGTATCGCAAACTGCTCGATGAGCTCTACGCGAACAAGATTCGTCTGGATGAATCGCCGCCACGCGTGTCGATTCGCCCGAAAGGTCGAGGCGGTATCGACGTCACGGCCGTGCGTGACTTCGATCTCGATGAGGACACCGTCGCCGAGGTCGTCCGGGAACAGGGACACGTCAATGCTGATGTGCACATCGCCGAGGCGGTGGATGTCGACCGTCTCATCGACGGGATCATGGACAACCGGGTATACCTCCCGTCCGTCGTCGCGGTCAACAAAATGGACACGATCGAGCCCGACGCGCTCGAGGATGTCGAAGCCGAACTCCGGCGATATGACCTCGATCCCGACGAAGTCGTGTACATCAGCGCAGAGCACGAGCGAGGGCTCGATACCCTCAAAGAGCGGCTATGGAATGCCCTCGATTTACGACGGGTCTACATGCGAAAACCAGGTGAGGAACCGGATTTCGATGAACCGCTCGTGGTCTCCGCCGGGACGACCGTCGAGGGTGCACTGGATCGCATCGGTGGTGACTTTCCACAGCGATTTCGCTACGCTCGGGTATCGGGGCCGAGTGCCAGTCATGAGGATCAGCGTGTTGGCCCCGATCACGAACTCGCCGATGAGGACGTGTTGACGCTCGTGTTACGACGATAACCTAGCTCGGTTCGTGTGAGGACCTGAGCAGAACACATTCCCAAATTGTTTTGAGAGCGGATTGCTGGATTTTGCATATGGTTGTCGAATGGCTCAATAACCACCTGTTCGAAGGACTTGGGAGTGGTGAGGTCCGTCTCATTGCTACCGGCGTTACGCTCTTATTCGGGATAGTGATCTATCTCGCCGCTCCGTACCTCGTGCGGCGGCTCGTCCGCATGCAACGGTACCGACTCATCGACAAGTATGCTGGCGACAGCCTGACGTTCTTGGGAGAAACTATCAACTGGCCCTTCCCGACGAGAGCCGTCGTTCGGTTCCTCCAGGTGAGCATCGCCATCACCATCGGATTGCTGTTGTTGGTGATATGGCAGTATGAGACGCAGGTGGAGTTCGTCGTCGAGGTGTTGCTGACCTCCTATCCGTTGATCATCCGATTCCTCATCTCAATACTCTTCATCCTGGCCGGGTACGTCGGCACCCGCCTCCTTCGATCGTGGTTGCACCAGTACACGGCTGATGCGGATCACATCTCACAACATCAAGAGAGCGTCGCCTTTCGTGTGCTGCAGATATCGGTCTTTCTCGGCATTGGCGTGGCGGTCATCTCCCTGTGGGGTGTCGATATCACCGGCTTGCTCGTCGGTGCTGGGTTCCTCGGTATCGTCGTCGGTATGGCTGCGAGACAGACGCTCGGATCGCTCATTGCCGGGTTCGTGTTGATGTTTTCCCGGCCATTCAAGATCGGACATTGGGTCGAGATCGGCGATCACGAGGGGATCGTCACCGATATCTCCATGGTGAACACCCGGTTGCGGAGTTTCAACGATGAGGCGATCGTCATCCCCAATGATACGGTGGCGAATCAGTCGGTGGTGAACTACTCTGAGAGCGAACGTCTTCGGCTCTCGCTGGACGTTGGTATCGAATATGACACCGACATCGACCTAGCTCAGGAGGCTGCTCTCGAGGCGATCGAGGATATCGACCAGATACTGCGAAATCCACCGCCGTCGGTCGTCCCGACGACCTTCAACGATTCATCGATCGGGCTTCGGTTGCGATACTGGATCGAGTATCCAAGCAAACCAAAGGAATGGAACGCCCATGCATCGGTCGTACGAGAGGTCAAGAAAACGTTCGACGAGGAGGGAATCACGATTCCGTTCCCGCAACGGACGCTCAGCGGAGGGGTCGAGACAACGTCGACAGACGAGGGTTCATGAAGTGATACTCCACGAGCAGGTCTGTGAACCATACGAGAGACGGTCGCCTGTAAACGAAGGGCAACTTACGGGGGATGTCGATGCACGTTGCTGTCTGCTCGGGTGAGCTGAACGTCTGTGAATTCAAACCGAGCGCCGCCCGTCTCCCCTTCGTGGATTTCCACCTCCCAGTCGTGTGCGTCAGCCACCCCCTTCACGATCGACAAGCCAAATCCGGTCCCGTCGGTATCGGTCGTGAACCCATGACCGAACACATCGTCTTTGATGGTCTTGGGAATACCAGGTCCATCATCCTCGACGAAGAATCCATCTCTGAGTTCACCCACGGTGACCGTAACTGACTGTGAACCGTGCTCTACCGCGTTGATGAACAGATTCTCGAATAGCTGTCTGATCCGGGATTCATCGCCAAACACGGCGAGATCGGCGTTGATCTCGAGAGTGGCATTACTCGTCGAGAGGTTCGACCAACTCAACAGGGCCGTCTCAGCGAGCTCAACCGTTTCTGGCTCGATGACCGTCTGCCCGGATCTGGCCATCGCAAGCAGGTCCTCGAGGAGTTCGCTCATCCGATCGAGCGCTTGATTGACTGACTGGAGGTGGGAGTTGTCATCGTGTTGCTCCATCAATTCGAGGTTGCCCTTTGCGAGGTTGAGCGGATTTCTGAGATCATGTGAGATGAACGCTGCTAGCTCCTCCAGACGCTCGTTATGTCGTCGCAACTCGGTTATCCGCTGTTTTCGATCGGTGATATCCCTGATGACACCGGCCGTTCCCTTGACCTCGTCACCGTTTCCAGTCTCGACATCGTAAATGAGTGAGACGTGATTTTCACAGGGGACTTCCTGGCCGTTGGCCGTTTGGAGTTCCATCTCGAACATCCCGGTATCCCGATCGGATCGAAGCAACTCCCGGATCAACTCGGTTCCAGTCTCGTACCCTCTTTCACTCATTACAATCTGGCTATGCTCGCCGATCAACTCGCCCCGGTCGTACCCACTCAACGAGACCAACGCGTCATTCACGTACGTGAACTCACCACTCATATTCAGGACGTACATCGGATCTCCGGAGGCCTCGACGATGGAGCGGTACCGCTCGAGGGCATACCGTTCAGTCGCTTGTTCCGAGATATCCACTGCCGCAATCAGGCCTTGTGAGATAGAGGCTTGCTCGTCCTCCGTTACCGGGATGACCTGCCAGCGGTAATGGGTGACGTTGTCTTCGTCGTAGTGTTCAAGGGTGACCGTCGAGGGTTCTCCTTCATCGAAGAGCTGCTCGATGGTCCCCGGTTCGATCGAGGTGCTCTCAAGAACCGCCTCTAGATGGACACTGTTCTCAGTTAGAAGAAACTCTTCCTCGAACTGCTCGTTGTGGTCGGTGATTACAGGGCCGTGACCGTTGCAATCGACCCACGCCATCGAAAACGACGATTGCTCGAACAGCGTATCGTACCGTTGTTGAATATCGATCAGCTCTCGATCAGCCTGATGTTGGGTGACGCTCATACGGATGCGCTTGGCGAGATCTTCGAAGACCTCGTTGCCATCTTTTTGAAGGTAGGCGGTGACCCCATCGAGCGCGCTCTCGTCTTCGATATCTGCTTCATCCAGGGCTGAGAAGAGAATGAACGGGAGATCGATACCACGGTCTCTGACCGATTCGAAGAATTCGAGCCCGTCCGTTTGCGGCATGTTAAAATCACTGACTATGCAGTCGTACTCCCGGGAATCCAGCAACTCGAAACCAGCTGCGGGGCTTGTCGCTGTATCGATTTCGAATCGGCTATCCTCCCGCTTGAGGAACGACTTCGCCAATTCGGCGAAGTGGGGCTGATCGTCGACGAGGAGGATGTGGATTCGATCGGCCATATGGCGGCACATATGAGTTCTAGGTAATAATGGCATTCAAACAGTTATCACAAATGATATTATTGCCTGAGTAACTGGGACGATCATCCCGTCGTCGTATTATCACCGATTCACGACCATTGATGGATTCCACAGGTCCGCGTTATCTGGTGGGAACCCCCAACTTACCGGGTCGGTTTGTTCCGGATTTGATTCAAGCGCTCATGGCCACAAACGCCGAGTGATGCAGGGGTCCTCGCAATCGAGTTCTCACAGACAATAACGCGTATTGACTGCTTGACTCTGAGGGCGTCTCAACGAGGGTATGGAGAACGATACTCCCGATAGCGATCCATCGGCTAGGTTGTTCGACTCGTCTATCGAGGTTGTCCAGCATCAGGTAGGTGGAACGAAAGCCGTTCTTCATCGCTACCCTTTGTTTCCCGCCCGGTGATCTCAAACGGCGGTATTTCATCGGTCGAACGAACGTGCGTTCCAGCACACGCGGTTCGGTCGACCGGATCGTCCTCGTCACCGATAGTCACGATGCGGACCTCCGTCACCGATGCTGGGAGCAGATCAAGCCTGGTCCGCTTGGTATCAAGCTCCGCCTCAGCGGTGTCACGATCATACATCGAGATCGATATTTCGTGATCATCGATACGAAGGGTGTTCACCAGGTCCTCGATATGTGCGATCTCATCCTCGTCGAAGCGCTCGTACCCACAATCGATCCGAGCTCGATCGGGGTAGAGTTGATTCCCGGTGGTTGGTGCATCGAATTCCGAAAGCAATATCGCTGAGAGCAGGTGTTGGGCCGTATGGTACTGCATCAAGGCGTATCGTCGCTCCCAATCAAGGATCCCGACGATCGATTCTCCCACGTTGAATGTTTCGACACCCTCTGGTAGTTCGTGGGCGATACGGTCTCGGCCACTCACGTCAACGACTTCGGCCGAGGTCCCAGCCTCACCCCGCAAGAGGCCGGTGTCGTGTGGTTGGCCACCACCGGTCGGGTAAAAGGCCGTCTGGTCCAGGTACACCGTGTCATCCTCGATTCCCTTGATAGTTGCTTCGAACGTATCGATGTACGCATCCTCGAAATACAGCCGTTTCGTCATCACTCGATGTATTGGATAGGTGGGGTAAAAAAGCACGTGCGCTGGGCGATCTAGGGGGTGGTCGAGAGCGTCCCAATGCGGGTCGAATCGAGGTCGCAAACGGTTTAGCACCGTGGACCACATACTCACCTAATCAGGTGACAAAGGCATATGGGGGTTGAAATCACAGAATCCCCTGTCTCCGACGACGAGTTCGCGGTGATGCGGGCGTTCGTCTTCGAATATCTCGCTGCGAGCGTCGAAAACGAGTCGGAGGGGGGTCGTATGCGGTGGTATCCATGGCACTCTGCTGAGTACCGACACAACCACATCCTGAACGTCGTCGATCTCGGCTCGGAAATCGCCGAGGCAGAGGGCGCCAGCGTGGATGTGGTCCGTGTCGCGGCACTCTTTCACGATATCGCCAAGCTCGAGGCCGACCAGGAGGTCCATGCCGAGCACGGCGCAAATATCGCCCGGGAGTACCTCGAAAGCCAGGGTGACTATCCCGACTCGTTCATCAGGCAGGTCTGTTCAGCGATCGAGAACCACAACTACGAGGGGGATATCTCCGACCTTCCACTGGAGACTCAGGCCCTCATCGAGGGTGATCTGCTGGACAAAATCGGGGCGAATGGGATCACACTCATGCTCCTGCGTATGGGATATGAGGCCAGAACTCACCTCGATACGGCGAAGATGACCGAACGGGTCTACAGCCGTGGCCTGGATGCGGCCGAACGGATTCGGACCGATACGGGTCGGGCGCTAGCGAAACAACGGATCAAGCGGGTTCGCTGGTTCAGTGAGTGGCTTCAAGACGAGGTCAGGAACATGGAGATCGACGAGGGTGACGACGACGTGCTGGAGTAGATACGGACTGGTTGAGCACTCGCAAGAACGGTCGAGATCGCGTGATTGGGGGGGGAAACGGGTGGTCACGGCTCGTTGAGTGCATCTTCCGCCCGCAGTTCCTCCGCTAAATGCCGTGGCGCATCAACTGCCCTCGCAGCACGTCCGGTTCCTTGAGGCCAGTACCGGTTGCTATGGCGACAACGTCGTCGTCCGATGCGATATCGCCGCGCTTGACGAGGGCGTTGGTCCCGCTCACCGCCGCTGCTGCGGTCGGGGCGATACCGATCCCCTCCAACTCGGCGACCGAGAGTGCGCTATCGAGGATAGTGTCATCATCCGTCGCAACCGCCGTTCCACCACTCTCACGCAATATAGAAAGCAACTCGACATCCGAGCCAGGTGCCTCCACCTCGATGCCACCGCAAATCGTATCTGGTCGTTCGACTGGGTCGATGGTCTCAGCTCCAGCGTCAAACGCATCGACGACTGGCGAACAGCCGGTCGATTGCGCGGCGTGAAAGGCAGGTATCGAGTCGATCCATCCGAGGTCTGAAAGCTCGGTGGCGGCCTTGTACATGCCGAGGAGCCCGACACCCCCGCCGGTCGGATACACGATGTGATCGGGCGAGGACCACGAACGTTGTTCGGCTACCTCGTAGAACATCGTCTTCTTCCCCTCCCGGCGAAATGGGGTGTCGTCGGTGGCAACTGGATGCCATGCATCGTGCTCGGCGAGCACGTCCGAATAGATCCGCCCGGCATCCGAGAGACGCCCTTCGACGACGGTGAGGTCACCACCATGGACGTTGACCATCGCCTTCATGGTGAAACTCGCTCGGGCGGGCAGGAACACGTGGGCATCGATTCCTGCCCGTGCGGCATAGGCTGCTGCCGCATGGCCGGCGTTACCTGCCGAGGCGAGTGCGACATCGGATACCCCGAGTGCCTTGGCAGCCGATATCGAGAGCGTGGCTCCACGATCTTTGAAGGTCCCCGTCGGGTTGTGCCCTTCGAGCTTGAGCGCGAAACTGTTCACCCCGAGTTCGTCTGCGAGCGCTGGACAGTCGACCAGCGGCGTTCCCCCTTCACCCATCGAGACCGCAGCTGATGCCTCGATTGGGAGCAATTCAGCGTATCGCCAGAGTCCATCGAAAGGACGCGCATCAAGGTCGGATGGGGTCACCTCGACAGCGGATAGATCGATCTGTGGTTCGACCATGGCTCCACACTGCTGGCATGACGGGGGGTCGAACGATGGGTCAGTACTCCAGCCACACCGCGGACACCGGACCGCATGAAACGTCTCTGGCCTCGCTTCCATATCCCCGGGTTGGGTGGAACCAACCTAAATGGCGTTCGATGTCGCCCGCTGGGGACGACGCTAGCGGGTCACGAACCAATCACTGGTGAATCAGTCTGCTGTGGGTGAAGTGCTGGCCTCTCCGTCGCCGAATAGGTGACCAAATTCCGACCGAAGATCCACCTCATCACCGGTGAGGACGTACACGATCTCGTCGAAAATCGAAAACAGGCCTGGGACGAGTCGTAACGCGAGCACCGTCAACCCGAGGACCGCCACCAGTGATGCCGGTTGGGCGATGATCGTGTGTGCGACGTAGTACGAATTACGCGTGGCCTCGACCCCGAGCAGCGAGGTGATCGAGAGAAACGGTTCGAAATCGAACCAGCCAAACGGGGTGGCCAACCCCACGAAGACGTTCCGGACCAGGTTTAGCGAATAAATGATGACGGCTATGAGGCCTGTCGCGAGGAGCTTGTTCTTGAGTTCACCGTTGACGGCGAAGATCGCCCCCGCGAACACGGCGATACTTCCCAGACCGGTACAGGCCATGACGATGTAGGTCGTGTGGCCATCGAAATCGAACATGCTGGTATAACCGACCACCTGGTCCGCGACCAGACCTGGCTGGTGACCGAGGAAACCCATCAACCAGTGGGTCTGTCCGGCGACCGTCTCGATGAGCCCGCGTCGAATCGGCTCGATGGTCGACGCAGGGACGTAGATGAGTCCAGCGAGTGCTACCGCATTCCCCAGGACGACGAGTCGGTCTCGCCCGCGCCATCGACCGAGCCCGATCCAGAGGCTGAGCGGAATGCCGACGACGACGCCGAGGGTCTCAAGCGGGCTTTGTGCCTCAAGCGCGAAGTACGGGAGCATCACGAGCCACAACCCTGCGAGCGTGACCCACCCAAGCGTCGAGAGCCGTCGTTCCAGTTCGATGCGATCGACATACGCCGCGATCCCGGCGGCAGCAAAGAACACGATCGCTATCGCGGCGACAAGCTCCCACGGCGGCACAAGCGCAGCGACGTCACTGAGGACCACGGTTGGGTTCGCCAGGATGTCTGCTAGCAGCGGACAAAAGGCTTGCCGACCGTGAGGTACCATGTCAATACATCGATTGCCCCGCTTCTTCGATGGTTATACTTTAAGATAACCCCGCTTCTATCACCTTTCATAAATATGGCACCTACCCGGGCGATCTTGGCGGTCCTGGCGATACTACTGGTGGTCGTGCTTCTCGGTGCGAACGTTGCGATGGGGCTCGATCGCGGTCCGCTTGATGATGGACACGTGACTGATACGTTGGATGAAACCGATTCGTACGCAGAGCTACAGTCGATGTTGCAGGACGCGGTCGAATCCCAGTTGGATGAGGGGACGCTCGATGATCTCCCCGGCGATCTCGATGTGTCTGCCGTCCTTGAGGATACACTCACTGAGGAGTACCTGCAAGGCCAGGTTGATGGCACGATCGAACAGCTATATGCGTTCTTACACGGCGAGACGGAGACGCTGGAACTGGTCATCCAGGTGGATGAACTGAAGGACAATCTCGAGACCGCGGTCTCGACGCAGGTCGCTGACCTGCCCATCTCATCGCTTGGCATCGACTCGGTCGATTTCCCGGTTCTCGATGACACCGTGACTGCACACCCTGGCGACCTCGATCAGGGCCAACAGTCCTACGACTCCGAATTGACTTCTTTCGAGGAAGCGGTCAAGGCTAGCATTCAGGAACAGACCGGACCTGAGCTCGACGAAGACGAGCTCGATGATGCGTACGATGATATGCGCCAGGATCTCCGCCAGGAAGTGAATACGGCGGTTGAGACGGCCGTTGCAAACGCTGGGCTCCCGAGCGAGCTCGAGAGTGCAGCGATCGATCTGGCCGGAACGATTGCGGATGCGTACACGACCGATCTAACCTACGATGAGTTCAGTTCCCAACTGGATGCTGACAAGGAGGCCCTCGGGAGTGCAGCTGTCACCTACGCGTTCGAGGAGGGTGACCTCATCCCCGATGAGATAAATATCGGTGAAAACATCAACGAGGACGAGCTTTCTCCCGCGGTATCGGCCATCTCGCTCATCGGGACACTCGCCCTCGTGCTGCCGCTTGTGGCCCTCCTCTTCGTGGGTCTCATGTTCCTCGTCACCCGTGACGTCGTCCCAGTGGCCAAGACGGTCGGAATCGTGGCCATCATCGTCGGTGCGATCGGTATTGCGGTCACCTCGTTGCTCCCCGGGCTAATCGATGATATGGTCCTCTCCCAGCTCGATCCGAGTGACTTCGATCAGGACTTCATCGATCTGGACACGGTGATCGATCTGACGCTCGATATCTTCTCTGGATTGCTCGATCCGATGTTCACCCAGTCACTCCTGATGCTGGTGGGTGGCGGTGTCCTGCTCGTGGGTGGATTCGCGTATCAGCGCCAGCGTACCAATTCGTCGAATACCGAGGTCGAGGACCGGTCATCGGGCGCTGATGAGAACGCAGACACGGACGCCCCTGAGGAGGACCTTGACGACGCTGAGGACCCGTCAACAACGGCTGAGACGTCCGAGTAAACGGGCGCCTCCCATGAGTTTATACTTCGGGAAACCCCAGCGTGAGGTATGACAAGTAGACGTTCTGTACTGGGGGCTGCGACCGTTGGTGGCATAACACTCCTCGCTGGCTGTCTGGAAGATATCCTCGAGGGCGATCTCGACGAGGAGGCCGAACCGGCAGGGGTGCCTGACAGCGTCCTCGAATCGACCGGTTTCACCCACGTCGGAACCGAGAGCTTCGAGATCGATGAATCGTTCTCCATCGGTGATGAGTCGATCGACCTCTACGCACTGAGCTGGGTTGCCGGGTACACGTTCGAGGACTTCGACCAGAGCGAGCTCGAAGATGAAGAGGATCTCGGGGACATCGACAGCTCAGAGGCGGTCGGTCTGGCCGTCGTCTCCACGCCGAGTGCGGAGTTCGCCGGACAGGAGGCCAACCCAGCGGGCCGTTTCGAGACCGATGAGCTCATCGATCAGTTCGATTCGGAGCTCGTCGAAGGGGGGGTCGAATCCCTCACTCACGTCGAGGATATCCCGGTCGAGGTGCTTGGTGAGTCCGTCGATCTCTCCGTCTTCGAGGCCGAAGTCTCCCACGATTCGGTCGACGGGACCTTCACGATCGAGCTGTTCGTGACCAGTGTCGCATCCGGCGATGATTACGTGCTCCCCGCGGGCTTCTATCACCATTCACTCGATTACCGCGACGAGATCATCGAGCTCGTCGAAGCGATCGAGCATCCCGTCGAACGGCCAGAGTAGTCTCATTCGCGTCCTGACAGTATCTCGTATGCCTCGAGTACCTCGATGAGTGCCTTTTGGCTACCGCCAACGTCGGGGTGGACGGCCTTTATCTGGGTCCGATAGGCGTCCTCGATGGCGTGCTCGTCGGCCGTTGCATCGACATCCAACACCTCGTGCGCCCACGAGATATCGTCCCGCTCTCGAGATCGGGTACGAATCGGTGGCGTCTCGAAGGGCAATCGAGCCCCGAGTTGATCCCCTGGGACCTCATGCTCGAGGAGAACGGCTTCGGTACCGGCATCCGTCAGGTGGAAGTACGCAGCCGCATCGAACGTGATGGCTATCGCCCGATCGGGAAGCCAAAAATCCACGTCGACCCCGTGAACGATCGCCCCTTCCTCAGCCGGTTCGCCGATGGCATCGAGGTACGCTCGTACCTCAGCTCGCCTCAGCCCGTCGGGATCGTACCTGCCCTGTCCAGGTGAACTGCCGCCGATCCACCGTGTCCCGACGAGGAACACGAGCAACACGCCGACGGCTGCGACTGCACCCAGTAGCAATCCGTGAACTAACCAACCCGGGAGCGAGTCGATGACCACGCCATACCGTTACACGCGTACCGTCATCAGGGCGTTGACCCCTTTCTCCCCAGCAGGGCTTCATAACCAGTAAAGCCACACCCCACGAGTAGTCGGTATGGTCCATAGCGACTGGGGACGATGGCTCGTTGACGAGGTCGAGACGGCAGATCCAACCGGCTTGGCGGTGTGGTATCTGGGCTGCAATGGCATCATCCTCAAAACGGTTGGTGGCACCACGGTGTACATCGATCCGTACCTCGGACTCGGCGATCCGCCACGGACCGTTCGGATGATTCCGGTCCCGTTCGAGCCAGCGGACCCCACTGAAGCCGACGCGGTGGTCGTCACTCACGAACACACCGATCACCTCCACGGTGAGACCCAGGGACCACTCGTAGCCTCCACCGGCGCGTCGCTGGTCGCCTCACCCGGTTGTATCGATCGGGTTCGCGATCGAGGATGGGCCGAGACCTACGGGTTCGCGTCTGACCAGTTGACCGGCCTTGCGACGGATTCGACGATCACGATCGGCGATATCGACATCACGGTCCACCCTGGCACCGATCCGGATGCTACTGATGATGCAACGTTCGTCTTCGAGACGACCGGATACACCTTCGTCCATCCGGGTGATGGCCGACCGGCTGACACGCTGTCGACCATCGGCGAGGAGTACGACGTCGATGCCGCCGTCGCTGCGGTTGGCTCAAGCGGGATGATCCCGGACAAGCAAAGCGGGACGCCGACTTACACGCGCTGGTATAACGACCATAACGACTGTGTTCGGGTCGCATCCCAGCTACGGAGTGAGGTACTCATCCCGACACACTGGGACATGTGGAAGGGGCTGACCACCGATCCGGCGACCGTCCACCAGCACGCGCGAAGCGTTACCTACCCCCGACGGGTCGAGCTCCTCGAAATCGGCGATCGGTACGACCTCCGGACGTGAGTGCCTTATCGTCGGTTATTTTAACCGAACGCTCGGTGTAGTGACCAGTATGAGTCAGTCTTCAGGGACATCAGAACCCATCGTTGTCGATCGCGACGGGATCACGGTCAACAAACGGCTCCTGCGTGATGCGTTCCCAGTCCCGACGATAGAGCTAGAACTGGACTCGAACCTCGACGAACCAGTCGATGTCGTCCTCCGAGAGTACGTCCCCGATGGATACTCATTGGAGTCAATCGGGTTCCACAGCGACTACGAGAGCGAGCACTGGAGTGCCTACCAGGACAAGCGAATCGAGTTCACCCGGACGATCGATCCGGATGAAACGGTTCGGACGATCTATGGACTTCGCGTGGCTGAAGACGCAGATATCAGCGTCTTCATGGAGGAACCTGAGCTGGTATCGGTGACGCCCGCCTCGGCCAGGACGACCGATCGGTCTGTGGCTGCTGGTACCACCGAACAGACGAGTGGAACCGCTGGGTCGGCGACGGGTCGCGGGGGGACCACGGAGACAGAACCGACGGCGGTGACGCCCGATCTGGACTCCCTTCCGCCAGGCGCTATCGCTGAGGCACTCGCGGCCGAGTTTCGCGATGGTGCGGTCGATGCGGACGATCGCGAGGCCATCCAGTCCGCCCTCGACCTCGATCTCTCAAACAGTGCCGAAGCCCAGTTCCGTCACCTCCAGACCCGCATCGAGGACCTCATCGCCTACACGGACATGATCGAGGAATTCATCGATGACGGCGGTCCGAAAGAGCGCTTTGAGGAGATCGAAGCCAGTGTCGAGGAGCTCTCAACAACGGTCGATGAGCTCGCCGAGCACAAGGAGCTGGCCGAGGAGGAACACGCAGCCCTTGATGAGCGCGTCAGCGACCTCGAAGACCTCACTTCGGAGATCGCGACCTGGCGCGATCAACTCGGGGAGATGTTCGTTGAAAAGGAGGAATAGGTTAATTTTACAAATTATTATCTGGGGACCACTGTTTATTTTTAGGGATAACTGCCTAAAAGGTGTAGACCCTAGTATACTCCAATGAGCGATCACGACGAATATATCGATGTCGCTGGAATGTCCTGTGCCACCTGCTCAACGACCATCGAGGAGGCTGTTGGAGCGCTTGCGGGTGTCAACGAGGTGAATGCCAACTTCGCCACCGACGAGGTTCACGTCCAGTACGACAGCGACGCCGTCTCGCTGGCAGACATCTACGCTGCCATCGAGGAGTCTGGGTACGACCCAGACATGACAACGACGACGATTGAGGTCGCCGGGATGAGCTGTGCGACCTGTTCTGAGAGCGTCAAAGAGGGTCTCGAGGGGGTCCCCGGGGTCATCGATGCAACCGTCAACTTCGCCACCAACGAGGCCTCGGTCAGGTACAATCCAGCCAGTACCGAGTTACCCGAGCTCTATGACGCGATCGAGGCGACCGGATACGATCCGGACCGCGGTGACACCGAGGCCGGTGGCCTCACCTCCGAGCGTGAGACGGCGGTCCAGCGCGATCTCAGACTGAAACGACGGATGGTGATCATCGGCGGCATCCTCGCCGCGCCGTTCTTGCTGGTGATGATCAACATGTTCGTCCCCGGGTTCCTCCCTGAATCGATCCTCGGGATCGATACCGGCTGGTGGGAGTTCGCCTTCGCGACGGCCCTGATGGCGACACTCGGCTGGCACTTCATCAAGGGTGCCTGGACGGCTGCGGTGACCAATCATCGCGCCAACATGGACACGCTGGTCGCGGTCGGCACCTCGGCCGGGTATATCTACTCAACCGCCGTCCAGTTCGAGCTGATCGCCGGAGGCCTGTACTACGAGGCGGTTGCGGTCATCCTCTGGTTCATCTTCGTCGGCGTCTGGCTCGAGTCCCGGTCGAAGGCGAAAGCGAGCGCGGCCCTTCGCAAGCTGCTCGAACTCCAGGCCGACGAAGCGACGCTCATCGTCGACGGTGAGGAGGTCACCGTTTCGATCGACGAGGTCGATGTCGGCGACGTCATGAAGGTCCGCCCCGGCGAACGCATCCCGACCGATGGCGAGGTCGTCGATGGCCAGAGTGCGGTTGACGAGTCGATGGTCACCGGCGAATCGGTTCCCGTCGAAAAGCGCGTTGGCGATGAGGTAGTTGGCTCGACGATCAACGAAAACGGCGTCCTGCATATCAGGGCGACGAGAGTCGGCGAGGACACGGCGATCCAGCAGATCGTCCAGCGCGTCAAGGAGGCCCAGGCGCGCCAACCCGACATCCAGCGACTGGTTGACCGCGTGAGCGCGTACTTCGTCCCCGTCGTAATCGTCAACGCCGTCCTCTGGGCCACGCTGTGGTACTTCTTCCCTCATCAGCTCTATGAGCTTTCCACCACGCTCGAGGCGTTCGTCCCACTTCTCGAACCCGTCGGTGGCGGTCCGGAGGTCGTCCACCCGACGGCCGGCGTCGGTGTTCCGGTGCTCGAGTTCTCGATGATCGTGCTGGCCTCCGCGCTGCTCATCGCCTGCCCCTGTGCGCTCGGGTTGGCCACCCCAGCGGCGACGATGGTCGGGTCGACCATCTCGGCCACCAACGGCGTCCTGTACAAGGGTGCTGATATCCTCGAGAAGGCGCGAGGCATCGACGTCGTGGTCTTCGACAAGACGGGGACGTTGACCCACGGCAACATGGTGTTGACCGACGTTATCTCGGTCTCGGAATTCACCGCGCGCGATGGCGGCGAGGAGATCCCTGATGGCGGGATGCTCACGGAGGCCGTCACCGAAGCGGACGTATTACAGGCCGCCGCGAGTGCCGAATCAGGCTCTGAACACCCACTCGCCAGGGCGATCGTCGATGAGGCATCCGATCGTGGCATCGACCTCGAGACGGCGAGTTCGTTCGAGAACGTCCCCGGCCATGGTATCACGGCTGACCTCCCAGACGGTGAGGTATTGGTCGGCAACCGCAAGCTGATGCGCGATCACGGCGTCGATCCGACACCGGCCCAGGCGACCATGGAGCGCCTCGAACGCGAGGGGAAGACGGCGATGTTGGTGGCGCAAGATGGCGAGTTGCTCGGGGTGCTGGCCACGGCAGACGAGGTACGCGAGAGCGCGAAAGAGACCATCGCGACGCTGCACGAGCGCGGGCTCGAAGTGCTGATGATCACTGGCGATAACGAACGGACCGGCCGGGCCGTGGCAGAGTCCGTCGGTATCAAGCCGGAGAACGTCCGCGCAGAGGTGCTGCCGGAGGATAAGGCCGACGCCATCGACTCCATCCAGGCGGATGGACGCCGCGCGATGATGGTCGGTGATGGCGTCAACGACGCCCCGGCACTGACGACCGCACACATCGGTGTCGCGATCGGCTCGGGAACCGACGTCGCCATCGAAAGCGGCGACATCACGCTCATGCGGGACGACCCGGCAGACGTGCTCAAGGCGATGCGGATCGCCGATGCGACCATCTCGAAGGTCCGCCAGAACCTGTTTTGGGCCCTCGTCTACAACCTCACCCTCATCCCCATCGCGGCGATCGGGCTACTCAACCCGGCGTTGGCGGGTATCGCCATGGCTGCTTCGAGCGTCTCGGTCATGTCGAACAGCCTCGCCTTCATCAAGTACGACCCACACAACGAGTACGTCTTCTTCCCGCTTCGGCCCTTCGTCAGGGTGTGGCGAGCGATTCACTAATCGCTGGCACCGCCGTAGCGTCCATCAATGACCTCCGTTCCGGCCTCCATGCTCAGTCGGCTCACCTCACGCGTCTACGATCCTGTATCTGCGCTGGGTGATCGACTGTTCCTTGCCTCCCATCGGGAGGCGCTCGTCGACGGTATCGAGGGTCGCGTCCTCGATCTCGGGGCCGGTACCGGGTGGACGTTCCCCTACCTGGCTGCCGCCGATGGCTCCCTCGAGGTGCATGCCCTCGAGCCAGATCCCAACATGCGCGCCAGGGCCCGACAACGGGCTGCCTCCCTCGAGCTCGATGTGACCCTCCATGCCGGGGTTGCCGAGGAGCTCCCGTTCCGTGATGGGTCCTTCGACGCGGCGCTCTCGAGCCTCGTGCTGTGTACGGTCGACGACCCGGTAGCTGCCAAAGACGAGCTGGCTCGCGTCCTCACCGATGGCGGGGAGGTGAGGATGCTCGAACACGTGCGAGGGCAAGGTCTCAGAGGCCGGTTGCAGGCGGTGGTGGCACCGCTTTGGCGACCGCTCGCCGGTGGATGCCACCTCGATCGGAGCCAACACGAGCCGTTCCTCGCTGACCCGACGTTCGAGGCACAGACGTTCCAGCGACTCGATATCGGGCTATTCCCGATCAAACCGTTCGTTTCGGCCCGATTCCAACGCGTGCCTCGCTCAGAGCAGACTGAACAGTGAGACCGCGAGAAGGACGATCCACAGCCCGGCGCCTCCGAGGATGAACCCCTTGGTTTGCGGTCGGCCCAGCGCGTGGCCACAGCCGCCAGCTGCGATGAGGCCGACTGCGATGACGAGTCCGCCCCGGTGAAGCAATATCTCGATTGGCAAGACGGTGACCCCGAGGTAGAGGTAGTCGACCAGGATGGCGATACCGAGGCCGATCGAGGCGCTCACCGCCGCGTCGATGCGTCGATTGAAGCGACGGCCGAGCACGTATGCAGTCACCGGGAGTCCGATCCCGATAACGGGGAACAGCCCAGCAGCGATCCCATGGACGTGGAGCTCGGAGTAGCGTTCGAGGGCGATTCCAAGCCATCGGACCGAGACCATGATGGCGACCATTGCAGCGGCGAGGATGAGGTGCTCAGGACGGATTTGTTCACGAACCTGGTGAAGCAGGGTAGCCGCGGGTGACTCCCTGCGTCGTCCCGATGCAACACCGACTACGAGCATCGGTATCATCGCAGCCACGATCGTGACCCACCCATTGGAATCGTATACCTCGGTGTTCCCGTAGTACGACCGGGTGACTGACTCGGGTCCGAGCACCTCCATCACGTCTGCCTCCGCCGATGACTGTGCTCCATCGAGACTGGTCACCGTATGGCGTAGCGTGAACCAATCGAAGTGCTCCGCATGGGCCTGGATTGCGACCGCGGGTCGATCTCCGGGGAGGCCGTAGAGTCTGAGATGGTCGCGAGACCCGAAGTAATCGCCGTCGTGCAACTGGGCTGATTCAGCCAACCAGTGCGAGTCTCCATCGAATCGGCTGTACGCATACCGGTTGGCGCCAACGGCATGACCCCATCCGAGGGGATTCTCGGCGTCAGCATGTTCCAATTCGGCAAACGAGAACGCCTCCGTTCCGGCATCCTCCAGTTCATCGTCGATTTCCAACCACGCTGAATCGCCGGCCAGGAGGTCGACCACATCACGGGTCGAAGCATTCAGGAAGACCATGTTGATCGCACTACGTTGCTCGAATTCGCCTACCTGGCTCGAGTAATACGGCCACAGCTCTTGGCCGGTGTCCAGCTCGATCAGCCCGGGTTCTGGATCCTCCGGTGGGGCGATACCACTCGTGGTCGGCACACCGACGAGGCCAATTACCCCGATGGCGAGCACACCGACGAGCAGGATCGCGAGCGTGATCACCAACCAGCGGCGCATTACCTGAGTCTCGGGATTGGATTCCGTAAACCCATCGGAGACTGCAACGAAAGCCTTTCACGCGCATCTGAGCAATCCTGCGTATGGACGAGGACGCGGTGCTCGAACGCCTTTCGGAGGTGCAGGACCCCGATCTCGACGATGACATCGTCGCGCGTGGATTGGTTCGTGAGATACACCTCGACGACGAGCACGTGGCCATCGATGTCGCTCTCGGCGCCGCGGGCTCCGATTCGGAGGATAGCATCGTCGAAGCCATCCGTTCGAGCTTGGCCGATATCGACCGCGATGTCGAGGTCCGCCGCCGTGGACCCGGTGGCGATCCGGACCAAAGCGACGCGCTCGGCTCGGTCTCGAACGTCATCGCTGTCGCCTCGGGGAAAGGCGGTGTCGGCAAGACGACCGTCGCGGTCAATCTCGCGGCCGGTCTGGCCGATCGTGGGGCCACGGTCGGGCTCTTCGATGCGGACGTGTATGGGCCGAACGCGCCGCTCATGGTCGGCGAGACAGACGCCCCAGAGATCACCGAAGACGAGCGGCTCGTTCCACCGGTGGCCCATGGCGTGAAGGTGATGAGCATGGCATACCTCGTCGGCGAGGACGACCCGGTCATCTGGCGAGGTCCGATGGTCCACAAGGTCATCACGCAGCTGTGGGAGGACGTCCAGTGGGGTGACTTGGACTATCTCGTGATCGATCTCCCGCCGGGGACCGGCGATACGCAACTGACCATGTTACAGACGATCCCATTGACGGGAGCGGTCATCGTGACGACCCCGCAGATGGTGGCGCTGCATGATGCAACCAAGGGTCTCGAGATGTTTGCCCGACACGAGACGAACGTGCTGGGTATCGTCGAGAACATGGCTGGGTTCCGGTGTCCCGACTGTGGCAGCGTCCACGAGATATTCGACGCTGGTGGCGGCGAGCACCTCGCAGATAGCCACCAGCTCCCGTTCCTCGGGTCGGTGCCCCTCGATCCCTCGATCAGGACTGATGATCGACCAGCGGTGCTGCGTGATGAGAGCGAGGCTTCACAGGTATTTCGGGAGATCGTCGCCAGCGTCGCTGATACCGTCGGTATCGTCAATCGGCGCCGCGCGTGACGGTGGCTGGGGACGCGCTGCTACTCGTTCGTCCTCCGTCGTAGCGACTTCTGCTAGACCGCTTGAATACGAGGGCGAAATCAGCTCGTTGGAACTGGGGGACGGACGTGGTTACTGGTCGTTCTCGTCCTCATCTTCGTCATCATTGTCGTCTTCATCGTCATCGCTGTCATCATCACCGTTGTCGTCATCGTCGTCACGATCGACTTCATCCACGTCGACGTCCTCGCCATTGATCCCACTACCTGAGATCACTGGAAGCAGGTTATACATCCCAGTGTTCCCTCTGGCCACGACGTTGATGTCGAAGACGAACGTTACGGTCTCGCCCGCCTCAACCTCGAATGGGCGGACGATTTGGAGCTTCTCGCTAGGAACCTTCACCTCGGCCGTTCCCCCCTCGACGAGGATCCCTTCGACCTCGTCGACATGGAGCTCGATCTTCTGATAGGTACCGGTCTCTAACTCACCCTCGAACACGCCGATCGCCCTCTCGCCGACGACCTCGGTCAGATCGACCGATTCTCCCTCGAGATCGATGGTGAAGAAGTCCTGCTCGTCATCGTCGTCATCTGGCGTCTCCGTCTCGTTCCCTGGCGTCTCGATCGGGGTCTCGTCTGGCGTGAGTGTCGGTGTCTCATTCGGCGTTGGATCGGGTGTCGGTGGCGGCGTGACGGTCGGCGTTTCGTTCGGGGTGGGTGTCTCGGTCTCGTTTGGTGTGGGTGTCGGGGTTAGCGTTCCCTCAGGCGTTCCATTGTCGCTGCCCGGGAACACCCTCGCATGATCGAACGAGACGTTCAGTTGGTCGAAATCATCGA
>CAZXER010000012.1:42305-53557 GCA_964639975.1 uncultured Halobacteriales archaeon
CCCGGGAACACCCTCGCATGATCGAACGAGACGTTCAGTTGGTCGAAATCATCGATCGCGTTCGGTTGGTCAGAGATCAACAGCCGGAACGTTCCGGCTGCTGTCGACCCGTCGCCAAGTGAGACGTCCTCGAGGTCGATACAGCCCGCGAGCATGCCGACGCCAAGTCCCCCTGCGATCAGGACATGTCGGCGATTGAGTGAGATGTCGTCTGTACCGGATTGTTCGAGATTGCTACCTGGTTCGTTCATCGTGTCCAGGTATACCCTCTCTGCCTACTTGAACCGGCAAGGTACTCAACCCAAATTAACGCGAATTTCTCTGTATTACTCCCAGTATGATCCACAACGGGCAGGGATTGTCGTAGTGGACGGTTGGATACCGGTTACGACCGTGTCACAACCGTTTTGTCGATAGCCGGGACAGTCGGTAGTAATGCCCTCGGCCCCCGAAGAGCCTTCGGTGGATGACACCCCACTCGAACAGCTGGAGACGGTCGATATCTCGATCGACGAGGCTGAGCTCGAACGGCTCAACCCTCGGGTTCGATTGGTTTGGATCGCCCAGGCGCTGCTCACGGCGTTCGTCATCGCCGTGGTCGTCGGTGTCGGTGCGTGGTATGGCGAGTACCCCTACGTGGAACTCGCAGGTGCCACGTTCGTGGTGGTAGGCGTGCTGGGCGTCCTCCACTCCCTCCTGCGGTATCGAATCTGGGGCTTTCTCCTCCGTGACGATTCGATCTATCTGCAACGGGGAGTATTGATCCGAGTCCAAACGGTGGTCCCCTACGTCCGCATCCAACACGTCGACACGCGTCGGTCTCCCATCGAACGGGCGGTGGGACTGGCCTCGTCGGTGATCTATACGGCTGGTTCCCGAGGTGCTGACGTACAGATACCCGGACTCAGACCGGATCGGGCCCGTGAACTGCAGGAACGCCTGAAGAACCTCGCGAACGTCACCGGGCGAGATGACTCGGTCTAAGGTGGTCGACCCGTGAAGCTATCACCGATTACGATCCCGTTTCGGGCGTTCGAGTTGATGATCGGCCTTGGCTGGATCGGCCTGTTGGTCGTGTTCACCGTCTTCGGGACGGTCGAGCGGATCCTTGCCCTCCTGATCGCAGCCGGGACGGTCGTCCTCATCGTCACCGGAGCCATCGGGTACTCGGTGGCGTACTACCGACGATTCGAGTACGAGCTGATGGCTGATACCTTCAACGTCAGCTACGGCGTCTTCTCACGCCGTGATCGAGAGATTCCCTACTATCGGATCCAGAACGTCAGCATCTCGAAGAACATCATTCATCGGTTGGTCGGCATCGCCGAGGTGCGCGTCGAGACGGCCGGTGGACAGAGCTCAGAGGTCCATCTTCGCTTCGTCAGCGACCGTGAGTCACGACGACTACAGGAGGAGATCACCGAACGAAAGCGCGACGCAGCGGCCGAAGCGGAGGCGGATGAACCGCTTCCTGGAGCGGTTCCCACACCTCGTGAATCGGGGACCCCCCTGTTCGAGATCTCCTCGAAGGAACTGGCGCTCTTGGGTGTCGTCTCGTTCGATCTCCGCCTCGCCTTCGTGCTCATCGCAACGGCTTCGTTCTTCGGGCCGGAGGTCGTCGCCGAGTTGTTCAATTTCATCCCGGCACTCGTCTTCGCACCGATCGCCATCATCGCAGTATACCTCGCCGGTGCAGCCGTCAGCGGCATCGTTGCCGTGACGAACTACTGGGACTTTCGCCTCTTCGAGCTGCCGGACGAACTCCGGTACGATCGGGGTCTCCTCCGGCAGTTCAGCGGATCGATCCCCTTCGAGAAGATACAGACGATCATCGTCTCGGAGAACGTCCTGGCCAGACAGGTCGGGTACGGGAAGCTACTGATAGAGACGGCCGGCTACTCACCCGGAGAGACGAGTGGCTCGCAGACGGCGGTGCCCCTGGCCACCCAGGAGCGTGTCTTCGACCTCGCCACGTCGATCGAGCCCTTCGAGCGACCCACGTTCATCAGACCACCAAAGCGGACCAGACAGCGCTACCTGCACCGATATGTGTACGTCGTCGCGGTCATCACCGCGATCGGATATGCCATCAACTGGACCGAATGGTACACGTTCCAGTGGTACCTGCTCCCGGCACTGGTCATCCTCGCCCCGATAGCCGCCCATCTCAAATGGTCACACATCGGCTTCACCGTCCAGGACGACTACGTCATCACCCGAAGTGGCTTCTGGAACAGACGGACGCACGTCGTCCCGTACCACCGTATCCAGACGGTCTTCGAACGACAGACGATCTTCCAGCGACGGTGGGGCCTCGCCTCGGTTCGTATCGATACGGCGGGGACCCGGTCGCTCGGCGGGCAGGATGCGACGGCCGTCGATATCGATGCCGAGGTGGCAACCCAGCTTCGAGAATACGTGCATGACAACCTCCAACGGGAGGTGTCGATCAGACATGCACCCTTCCAGTGGGTCGGTTCCACCTCGTCGACGCCAACCTAGTGAGACCTGACACCGTCAGTGTCTACTCGGGTCTCGATGACATCCCCGAACGACGACCAGTCGGCCGCCACCGTCGTACACGTCTCGGGCGAGCCGATCGCCGCGATCGCCGGGCCAGTCCCGGTTGGCGAGACTGCCATGGTTTCGGTCATCGCCAGCCTGAGCGGTCGTCCGTCGAGGTCGAGCGCGGCGGTGACGGCCATGGCGTTGAGGGCCATCGCCACCTCTGGACGGTCCTCAAGCACCTCGTCGAATGCGAGTTCGCTGATGGGGGCCACAGCTTTGAGCGAGGACACATCCACCGATTCGGTCGGTGTCCGTCCCTCCGGGATGAGGATCACGACTGCATCGTCTCGTTCGTGATGGTCGAGGAGGTCATCAGTCTCGTTGTCGGTGACCACGAGTCCGCCAACCATGCTCGCAGCGGCATCATCGAACGCCCCGGTCACGGTGACGCCGACCTCTCGCGCCACCTCGACACCTATTCGTGTGGCTGCCAGGGGGGTCACCTGGTCTGCACAGCCCAGCGCCTCGATCGTGGCCCATACCGCTGCATTCGTCGCCGCACTCGAGGTCTTGAGACCGACCGAGTGGGGCACCTTGGCGGTTGTCTCGACATGGCCGCCCTCTCCCGCACCATAGCGCTCGGTAATTCGTTCGACGCAGCGGCGGATGAGGGTGGTGTCGATGGCTCGATCGTCGGCGATGTCCGCCGTTACAGACGGTGACTTCGGATCGAGCGACACCCGCGCTGCGATACGCTCGTCGATCGCCAGCGCACTGCCGCGACCGGTGGGGATGGCATTGACGACAGAAATGGCCGCTGGTGCGCTCGCGCTCGCCTCCATACGCCTGCGTTCGATGGGTCCGACCAAACCCCTGACGGTCCCGTCGATTTCCGGCACCGTTTTGCGGCCGAGAAGCAAACCGCTGGGTATGTCGCCCCGGGAGACGGTCTCACCGTCGACGCTGCAGGTACGACGCGAGCAGTCGGCCATCGTCGTGCAGTATCTCGACGGCCGGGAGACGGTCTACGAGATCGAGCGTGAGGAGACCGAGCCGCCCGTTCGGACCCAACCTGGCATGCTCGTCCAGGTCCTCCAGGTCACCGAGGACTTCGGATCGGGACTCCTCGTCTACGTCAACGACCGCGACAGCGCAACGGAGATCCTGGAGAATACCGGGGTTGGTCGGATCAACCTGCAACCCGGCGAGTCGGCCTCGCTGCTGCCGGGGATCGAGGTGGAGATGGACGGCCACAGTGCCGTCGTCGATGCCGACCTCGGCGCGGTCGATGGGCACGTGTTCGTCTTCGAGGAGGGGATGATGGGAGCAGCGGCCTACGAGCTCGTCGAGGGCATGGACTGATGCCACTTCGACAGGCCTGGGAACCCCTCGAGCGCGATACGGTCGTCTCGGTACCTGATCGGTATGGCATCTACGAGCTCGCCGATGACGATGAGACGATCCTCGTCGTCGATCACGGGCCGCTTCGAGATTCGCTGAAGGAGGCGCTCTCGTACCACGCGGATGCGACGAAGGTGCGCTATCGCATCACCGCGAATCGACCCGAGGCGGCGAACCTCGTCGAGGAACACCGGGCCCGCCTCGAGGACGGATGAAGGCTACTGGATGTAGGCTGGATCCTCGGCGTCACAGGATTGTTCGTGATCGCGGGCGTCTTGTTCGTTGTCGAACATCAGGCCACAGCGGTCGCACTCGTACCAGACCATGTCGTCCTGCTCGGTCTCGGTAACCATACGCCATACTGCAACGCGGAGCCCTAAGGTATTACCGGGCGATGATGACCGTCTCTCCCGCGCGAACTCGGTCACCGACCTCGATGGCCAGGTCGTCCTCGTCGAACGTGCCGGGTACCCTGAGGTCGACTCGACTCCCGAAGGCGATATGCCCGATGCGCTCACCACGACCAATGCGATCACCGTGATCGACATAGGCGGTGACCCGCCGGGCGATGAGTCCGGCCCGGAGGGTGGTGGTCCACTCGTCGGCCTCGACCGCGATGCCGGCGTTGTGGGCGGCGCGTCCGAGGAACGATGGATGGCGGTGGCCATCGACGCGTTCGATCGACGTTACCTCGCCAGTGGCGGGTGCCCGAACCACGTGGACGTTGTGGATGTTGAGGAAGATCGCGACGTGGAGGTATCCATCCTCGATGGCGAGCTCCTTGACGCGGCCATCGGCCGGAGCGAGGATTCCCTCGCCGGCTGGTGTGCGAGCTGGGTCGCGGTAGAACACCAGCACGAACAGGGCCAACAGGGCCCCGATGGCTGCCACCGGCCACACCGCGAGGAGGGCTGCCACTACCGCAACGATCCCTGGCACGCCGGCGACGACGAATCCACCAGAGGCGATGCGCATGGAGGTGGTGGCTGCAGGGAGCATCAATATCGTTTCGATTGAACCAACTCACCAGAACGAGCGAGTCCGGGCGTACTGGCGTTCAGCCTCGAGGATGTCGCGGTAGAAGTCACGCTCGTCCTCGCGGTGATGGTTGATGATGCGAGCGGCGGTCTGCGGGCCGACACCGCGTGCGGCCAGGGCGATGATCGCCGTTGTTCCATGGCTCTGGACGAGGCTGGCGCTACGATAGAGGCGCTCTCGGTCGCTCTCGGGTGCCTCGTCGTCATCGAGTGCATCGACGAGCTCGTCGGCCCACGGGCTGATGGCCGCCAGTCGGGTCGACTCACAGTCGGGACAGCGAGGTTGCTCGGGAAGCGTTCCGATCGTTCGAACGGAGTCGTACTCGCGGCAGTGCAGACAGACGAGGCGCGTCTCGGTCTCGTGCAACCGTTCGCGGACGGTCTCGATGACGGATGCGTCGGCTCGTTCGGGGCGAAGCAGCTCCGTTCCGGCGTCCTGTCCGGCGGTACTGAGGGGAGTCGGCCCGCGGGTGACCTCGATCGTCAGTTCCTCGCGTTGGATCGCTTCCAGGAGCGAGGTCGTCGCGGGCACGTCGAGATCGTCGTGAAACAGTTCACGCACGGCCTCGTCGAACAGTGGCGTGTCCTCGAAGTAGCGCACCAGGCGTCGCCAGGAGGCCGTCGGGCCATCGGCTCGGATCGAGTCGATGGCGGCGAACTTCTTGCCGACGTGGGCCAGGCGGTAGCCGACCTCCTGTGAGCCCTTGAGACTCAACTCGAGTAGCGGTCCGACGTGTGCTGGATCGGTCTCGAGCAGGATGTCGCGGATCGAGGCGGCCGTCACCCCCTGGGGGACGGTCAGATGGATTCGGTACGGATCGACCTCGAGGCCGACCGACGACCCCGTTCGTTGTCCAACGAGCGCGCTCGTGAGGCGCCCGACCGTCTCGTTGACCTTGTGACCGCCACAGATGTTGATCGTGAGCTGTTCGCCGGTATCGTCGATGACGAGGTGCTCGTCCGTCGGCAGCGGATAGTCCTCCTCGATGTGCGACCTGATCGGCTCGCTCGCACGTCGCAACAGGCGAGTATTGACGCCTAGGTCGTCAGCGATGGTCTCGAGGTGCTCGTGCTCGTCGCCGATTCGAGCTCTGAGTTGGCCGACCCCCTCGGCGACCGGTTGGGGGACGGGGATCTCCTCACCGGTCCACGAGGGGACCTCACCCGTGGGATCACCAACGGGTGCCACCTCGATGGCGTCATCCTCGAGGTTGACGACGCGCCACATCTCGCCGCCCTGGATGAAGGTCGCCCCCGGTTCGGCGAAGGCGACGACGAAGCGCTCGTCGAGCGTGCCGACCTGCCCACCGCTTGCGACATCGGTCACCTCGTAGGTGGCCTCGTCGGGGATCATCGAGAGGTTGTCATAGACGTAGCGCCAGGTGTCGCCGGTCGTCTCGAGGCGTTGTTCCTCCTCGTCGTGCCAGACCGCACCGTTCCTGGCGATCTCATCGACGACGAGCTCGAGGGTCGCTCGTTCGAGGTCCTGAAACGGGGTGGCTCGACGGAAACAGGCTAGCGCCTCATCGAGGCTGACACCATCGCGACTGTGTGCCATCCCGACGAGCTGGTTGGCCACCGTATCGAGGCTCCCCTCGTGCAGGGTGATCGGCTCGACGAGGCCACGATGGGCGCGTTCGGCGATGACGAGCGATTCGATGGCGTCGTCCCTGCCGGTGGCGACGATCGTCCCTCGCGAGGTGGCATCGGCCCGGTGCCCGGCGCGGCCGACGCGCTGGACGATGCGGGTCACCTGTCGGGGGCTGCCGTACTGGACGACGTGATCGACGTGGCCGACGTCGATACCCAGCTCCATCGACGAGGTACACACGAGGCCGTCGAGCTCGCCGGATTTGAACGCAGACTCCATGTCGAGTCGGGCGGCCTTCGAGAGCGAGCCGTGATGGACGCCGATGTTGTCATCGAGGGCGTTGAATCGCGAGCCTAGCGCCTCGGCCGTCTGGCGGGTGTTGACGAAGATCAGCGTCGAGTCGTGTCGCTCGACGATCGACTGGATCTCCCGCACGTGTGAGGCCATGCGGGGATCGACGAGCAGCTCATCTGCGAGGCGTTCGTCGTCCTCCGTGGCCTCCGGGAACGTCACCGATACCTCGAGGCGTCCGCCGACATCGAGCTGCCTGACGGTACACCCACGGCCGCCAGTGAGGAACGTCGCCACCGTCTCGGGAGCGCCGACCGTCGCCGAGAGGCCGACTCGCTGGAAGGGGCCGGCGAGGTCGATGAGGCGCTCGAGGGCGACGCTGAGCTGGGCGCCTCGTTTCGAGGCCGCCAGTTCGTGCACCTCGTCGACGACGACGTGGTCGACGGTCGCAAGCCCCTCTCGAAGCCTCGAACCCGTCAACATCGCCTGCACGGTCTCCGGGGTCGTGATCAGGATGTCGGGCGGGTCGGTCGCCTGTTTGCGGCGTTGGTAGTCGCCCGTGTCGCCGTGGCGAACCTGCACGTCGAGATCGAGTTGCTCGCCCCACCACTCGAGACGATCGAGCATGTCTCGATTGAGTGCCCGAAGTGGGGTGACGTACAGCGCGCCGATGCCAGCGCGTTCGTCGCCCTCAACGAGCGCGTCGAAGATCGGCAACATCGCCGATTCGGTCTTGCCCGTCCCGGTCGGGGCGACGACGAGGACGTGCTCGCCGGCGGCGATCGGCGAGATGGCGACCTGCTGGGTGGCCGTCGGTGTCGAGAAGCCGCGATCGCTCAGCGCGCTGCGCACGTGCTCACCGAGATGGGCGAACACGTCCGCTTGCGCCGAGTCACTCATCGACGGGTGATAGCCCTGCACGGCGGATAAGCCACACGCTGGCGGTCACGACTCCGTCAGCGACTGCATCCGGCCGAGGTTGGTGCCATCGAGGAGGTAGGTCTCGACATCGTAGAGCCCCTCGGGAAGATACGGCACCAGGAAGTCCTCGTCGCCGAGGTTGACCCAGGTCCCGCCGGAGAGCTCGTTGAACGCCGGCATGACGATGAGTTGGGGGTCTCGCGCTGGCGGATCGACCGCGAGGTGCTCGGCGACGAGACCGGCATCGAGGCGGCCGCGTAACCAGACCCGATGGATGGTCGCTCCCCCGACGCTATCCTCGAGTCTGACCTGTGGGTGCTCGTGGCCGATGACGAGGACGTCGGCCTCGAGCGCCCCCTCGGGCGGCCAGGTGTGGCCGTGGGAGAGGGCCAGTCCGTCCAGTACCGTCCCCGGCGCCTCGTGCACGCTCGCCCCCTCGAGCCAGTCCTCGATGTCGCCGTCGTGGTTCCCTTTGATGACGGTCACCTCGACGTGGCTCGGAAGCGCCTCGAGGAGTGCCTCGAGCTCGGTTCGTTCGCTATAGAGCGGCTCGCCGATGGAGTGCATGAGGTCGCCCAGGACGATGACCTCGATGACGTCCGTCTCCTCGATGAGCGACAGCAGTCGCTCGCGTCGCTCGCTGCCTCGGCTATGGACCGAGACGCCGTCCTGGTACCGAAGTGCCCGTTCGAGACCGGCATGGTAGTCGGCGATGAGCAGGGCGGTCCCCTCGGGTCGTTCTACGGTGGCCGCCGCAGCGCCGACGACGGGTTCTACCTCGACCATCGGCCAGTCAGATCGGTTTCAATCGATCCTCGGTCGGTTCGTAGCAGGTCCCGCTCATGAGGGCGTCCTGGATGGCATCATCGACCTCATCTTCGCTCGCGCCAGACGCCTCGAGGACGGCATCGACGAGGGCGCGTCGCTCGGCACCATCACCATCGTCGAGCTCGCGCATGTGCTCGATAACGAGGCGCTTGATGTCGATCTCCTCGTCTTCCTCGTCTGATCCTTGCTCAAGCTCAGGTTCCTCCTCCTCAGTCGTCGGTGGCTCCGGTGGTGGCGACTCAGGGTCCGGGGGTGACTCTGGCGTATCGGGGTCGATCTCGTCCCCGGTCTCGAAGTCGACGCCGAACTCCGATTCGACCTCTTCGCGCTCTTCGTCGCTCATCTCGTACATGCCCGTCGCTCCCTCACCCTCGCCAGCGACCGCTGCCTCCGGGGGCGTCTCGGGTTCCTCAGCTGGTGGTTCCTCCTCGGCTACCTCTGGTTCGTCCGCTTCGGTGTCGGCTGTAACGTCGGCCTCGAGCTCATCGTCTGGGGGTGTTAAGGAGGGTGTCTCGACGGTGTCGAGATCGACGCCATGGCCCAGCCACGATTCGATGAAGCCGCCGTCGGTCAAGGTGGCATACGAGCTATCGGGGTCGTCCGCATCGGGGACGATATCGAGTGGCTCGACCGAGTCGCGCTTGCCGGCGACCACCTCGAGGGCCTCGATCGCACGCTCCTTGACGGCGGCGAGGTACCCCGACGAGGTGTCGTACGCCTCGATGGCCCGCTGCATCCCGAGCGCCACGTGGGGCGGTACGTTCGCCTCCTGGAGGACGTCGGCGACAGACTCGTTCGGTACGTCGGCGGCACGGACCGTCGCCAGCAGCTCGACGCGCCCGAGCGTGTGAACCGCCGTCTCGAGCACCCATCGGTCTCGCGTCGCCGGGGTCGTCTCGACGATGCGCTCGGGTCTGATCGAGCTTAGCACGTCGTCGCTCCCATCGGGCTGGAACGTCCTCGCCTTGCCGGTGATAGCGACGACCGCTGGTGGATCCGCCTCCGCCAGGAAGTTCGCCGGTGCCGGCTGGTACTGTCCGGCGTAGGTGACGAAGGTATCGGTCGGATCGGCCACCCGACCTCGGTAGATGTCATCGCCGACCTGGTCGACGGAGGTGAGCGTCCCGACGATGAACGCCCGGTTGACCATCGCACCCGTTGGGGTCACCACGTACGACGGTGCCATGTCCTCATCCGACTCGGTGCGGCTGACCGTTGCGTCATCGAACTCCACCGCGAACAGGCGGTGGGCGACCTCGCGTCGGGGGGCACCGGCGCTCATCGGTACCGCCCCTCGCGTTCCCCTGGCGTGTCCCTCATGACTGTCCCCTACTAGCGGTCGTGCCTAAAAACAATCGGCCACGTCCCGAAGCCGTTTTGGGCCAGCGCGCGATGGCCGACGCATGCACGTCCACGCGAACGCCGCGATGAGCGTCGATGGTAAGCTGGCCACCCGTCGACGCCAACAGATCGCCATCAGCGGCCCGAACGACTTCGATCGGGTGGACCGCCTTCGGGCCGAGGTTGACGCGGTGCTCGTCGGTGTCGGGACGGTGCTGGCCGACGACCCGAGCCTGACGATTCCGTCCGAACTCGTCGATGATCGGATGCCGGCTCGCGTGGTCCTCGATTCGAGGGCCCGGACGCCGACGGATGCACGCGTCCTCTCCGACGACGTACCCACGTACATCGTGGTCTCCGAAGCTGCGCCACCTGACAGTCGAGCGAGCCTGGTCGATAGCGGGGCAACCATCCTCGAGACGCCTGGCACGGAACGAGTCGATGTGGCCCGGGCACTGACCCAGCTGGGCTCTGCCGGCATCGAACGCCTCCTCGTAGAGGGAGGTGGTGAGGTCCTCTATTCGATGTTCGAGGCTGAGGCGGTCGATACCCTGAGCGTGTACATTGCCTCGAGTGTCATCGGTGGTCACGACGCACCGACGCTGGTCGATGGCGATGGGTTCGTCGATCGATTTCCTTCGCTCGAGCTAGAGGATGTCACCCGGATTGATGACGGATTGCTCTGTGAGTATACCGTTGTCGGCTGGCGGGACGTCCCCTCGGGATAGAACCTAGTCGCCCGTCGCGTCTGCTGTCTCCGCCGCTTCGACGTTGCGTTCGAGGTGTGTCTCGAGGTACTCGTCGGCATCGAGCGCCGCCATGCAGCCGAGGCCACCAGCGGTGACCGCCTGCTGGTAGTGGTAATCGACGACGTCGCCGGCGGCGAACAGTCCCTCGACACCGGTTGCCGTCTGGTCGCCCCCGCGGCCCCCGTTGGTGATCACGTAACCGGTGTCGTCGAGCTCGACATCGACATCCTCGAGGTAACCCGTGTTCGGCGTGTGGCCGATGGCCAGGAAGACCGCACCGACCTCGAGGTCGTACACCTCGGTATCGGGGTCATCGAGCTTCTCTGATGGGTAGCCCTCCGGGTGCGTCGCCAGGGTGACGTGGTCGATCCCGTCTTCCGGCGTACCGTGGATTTCGATGAGCTCGGTGTTCTTCCTGATCTCGATCTCGCCGTCGGCCTCCTTCTCTCGTGTGCGATCGACCCACCAGGCCTCCGCCCGGAACTCCTCGCGTCGATGGGCGAGGATGACGGTATCGGCAAAGCGGGTGAGGAAGTTGGCCTCCTCCATCGCGGCATCGCCGCCACCGACGACGAGCATGTCCTC
>CAZXER010000013.1:0-4704 GCA_964639975.1 uncultured Halobacteriales archaeon
CACATCGCCTCAGAGCGTCTAGCTGTCGGTATTGGCGTCGTGGCTGGAGACGTGGCTGGACCGATAGTCCGCGGTACCGATGGGGTCATCGAGGGTATCTCAGACGGTGCGGTACTATACCTCCCTGACTCATTTGAGGGCGAACTTGAGGGCGATCTCGATCGGCTTGGAGGGATCATTCATGAGCGCCACGGGATGACGGGTTATCCCGCCATGATCGCCAGAGAACTTGGCATCCCGATGGCCAGTGGTATCACGTTGCCCGCTGATGTGGATTCTGGCGAGGTCGTAACACTCTATGGTGATCGGGGTGTCGTCTATCGAGGAGATGTCCTCGATCAAGCACGCCCACCAACGACTCAATAAACGGCGTCGATAATTTCGGAATCGAGCCCGGAAAATGATGTCAGGTACGCTCGCCGCTCGGACCGAAGTTCCTGAAGCCGTTCTTCTAGATTGGCAACATTTTCGGCCACGTCGTACTGATCGATATCGATATCTGGGACCTCTGTAGGGATCACCATGCCAGTTGTCTCATCCTCGTGCCACGCGACGTTACCTCTCGTTATGGCCCGCACGATGGCAACGGTATCATCTACCCCGATGTCCTGGGTACCCCCAACGGTTCCGGTATTCAGGATGTAACAGTCAGCGTCCAAGGATGAAATCAATGCTTTGAATCGGTTGCCCTCGGCTGCCGGTGAACCAATGATGAACGGGTTGGTCCCAACAACTCTGATCGGTTCTCCGGCGTTATCGGGGTCGCCAGCACTGGTTTGAATCGATTCCCCGAGCATGAATGCAACCGCTCCTTCACTTGGAGTCAGTTTGGCGACCGGGGGCATCAGCGGATTCCGGGTGATGAAGAAGATTTGCTCAACCGAGTCGAGGTCGATATCGTCAGCAGCCATCGGCAACTCAGATCGTCGCACGACGGCTCGGCTATTGCTCGTGTACCGGTCTGAATGGAAATCAACCGACCCATCGGTATCGACATCAACGTTCTCGAGCACGCTCGATTCTGCAGTGGCTGCATCATACAACTCCGGTTGCTCAGACCCATCCAGCCCGATCGTCTTGATGTACAGGCCCGTGCCTTCACTCCCTGCTATCGTTCCATCAGGCAATAGCGCGCAGACGTCGTCTTGGGCGAGATGTGCTGCCTCTGGGTTGCTTAGATCGTAACCATGGCAGGTGAGGGTTGTCTTCCCGGTTGCAGACAACCCGAGGAAGAGCTGACCGATTGATTCCTCGCTCTCGTTGATATCGACCCATTTACTGCCTGCATGCAAGCCGAGACCGCCTTGTTGTTTCGCCTCATACATGAATAGCCTCAGGAAGGATTTCTTCGCCTCACCGGTGTAATCACTACCCAGTACGGCGGTGAAGCCCTCATCAGGCAGCACACGGACAGCGATATCATTGTACTCTGGTAGCTGAACGGTGTAAAATGACGGCTCAGGTTCTTCGGGGGCAGAATCTAATAGACCGGCCCACGCTAGGGCGATGCGGGCATAGGCAGTGGGGACAAAGTACCGACAGACGAACGAGAGGTCCTGGTGCCTCCCCACCAGTCGATCGAGGCAAATGAATTGCCGTTCTTTCGTCGCGTCGACCGCTGCTTCGAGGTAGTCGTAATCCTCGGCATCGAACTCGTCATCGATGGCGTTAGCCGTCCGATCTGCGTTACGAGAGCGCTCTTGGCTAACATACGCAGGAGAACCAAATTCCGTGGTCCGTTCGTCGGAACGAGCCATCTCACGCAATTTCTCGATGGAGGGATTGTAGACAATATTGTCAGCTGTCCTCGGGTCGGGGAGCTCTGAAACCGAAAATCGATCCCGGCTCCGGGGTGTCGACATATCTTGTGAGGTCTACGCCTCGACCTATAAAACCGGACCACTTCGCTCTCACGTAGCAAGGTATCATTCTCAACCCGAGCGAGTAGCGACGACCCTTAAATATGCTGAGACAATATTGAACACCTATGCTGAAGAGTTTCAGAATCGGCTCGATATTTGGTATCCCGCTCAAACTTGATATCACCTTTTTGCTGATTCTGCCGGTGTTCGCCTTCATAATCGGCATTCAGATCGCCGAGGTCACTGAGTTGCTCAATTTAACACTCGACGCGAATATCGACGTTTCGTCGGTCTCAGAAGGGAACCAACCGTGGATTCTCGGATTTGTGGCGGCGATCGGGTTGTTCATCGGTGTTGTCCTGCACGAACTTGGACATTCCTTGGTGGCCCAGCGGTATGGCTACCCGATCGAATCGATCACGCTGTGGCTTTTGGGGGGAGTCGCATCGTTCACGGAATTGCCCGAAGAGTGGAGGCAGGAGTTCAATATCGCGGTTGCTGGCCCGATCGTCAGCATCCTCGTCGGTATTCTCTCGTATGGTCTCTTCGAGCTTACGCCAGCGTTTGCCGATTCAGTCTCGACGAGTACCTTTGACGGGATGCTCTTCGTCTTCAGCTATCTCGCAATTTTGAATATTTTCCTCGCACTGTTCAATCTCCTTCCCGCCTTTCCCATGGATGGAGGTCGGGTTCTCCGCGCGTTATTCGCTCGAAACCGCCCGTTCGCAAAAGCCACCCAGCAGGCGGCTCGTATCGGACGCCTATTCGCTATTGGGTTCGGACTCATTGGCCTACTCATGTTCAATATTATCCTCATTGCGCTCGCGTTTTTCATCTATATCGCAGCATCCAGTGAGGAACAACATGTGCTTCTGAAGGCCGCATTCCAGGACGTAACCGTTGGTGAGATCATGACGCCCCGTCCCGAGCTCAGGACGGTGTCTCCAGATACGGACCTCGATGAACTGACCACCCGGATGTTCAAAGAACGGCACACCGGGTATCCGGTGATCGACAACGACCAGCTCGTCGGACTGGTGACACTTGAGGACACGAAGACAGAGCTTGCGGATGATGGAAGTATTCGACGGGTGGCTGACATCATGACGACTGACCTCTCGACTATTGATTCGACGACACCGGTCATGGATGCGATTCAGAAAATGCAACGAGATGGAATCGGACGATTGCTGGTGGTCGACAACGGTCAGTTGGTCGGATTGATCTCCCGAACCGATGTGATGACAGCGCTCGAAATCATCCAACAAAGCGGCCCCTTTACCCCTGCGACTGTCAACCTACGAGCTGCATAGGCGGACGAGCCTTTCTCGCTTGCACACTATTTCGAACGGGGATGAACCCATCATACTTTGGTATATGGTACCTTCTAACATAGTAGACTAGATGTACCGACGACTCCTCGTGGCCATCGATGATACCGATCGTGCCACAACGGTGATTTCACACGCGGTTGATCTGGCGGACACTGTCGGTGCAAGACTCGAAGCGGTCCACATTGTCGATATCAGCCCGGTATATTCGCGATACGGATTAGCCTCGCTACCCTCTGAGGATGAGATCGCCCAACAAGTTACTCAGGGGGAACAACTGCTCGAAGCCGTCCAGCGAGAAGCAACGAACGCTGGTGTCACCTGTCACACGTCGCTCCATCGAGGTACTCCACATAGTGAGATTATCGTGCATGCTGAGGAAATCGATGCCGATGCGATCGTTATTGGGCGACCACGTTCCAGACGATTGAAGACCTTCTTTGGTATCACTACAATGGATCGAATCCTCAGAGATGCCGACTGTTCGGTGATCGTCGTCCCCTGAACAAACGCGTGGTGGGGTGCTCATCAACTAAACCGGTGTCCTCTCCCGTTCCGTAGTATCGCAGACGAACACGATCGGTCAGTGTACGGGCCGAGTGTTCCGCTCGGCCTCGTATGGGCGATGACTGTGACCGCAGGTGATCTCGTTGCGTTGAACCGTACCTCGTAAGTATCGCCTTTACCAGCACACGGTATGAAACTCAGTGACGAATTCGACGAGTGGGCCGCTGCTGGTCGTGATCAAGGGATGGAGGAGCGACATTGGCATACAGCCAAACATGCGCTCGAGCAGATTCCACTAGAGGAGGGCGATACCGTCGTTGATCTTGGGACTGGGTCTGGCTACGCGCTCAGAGCCTTGAACGATATCGGACAGCTCTCCTCGGGGATCGGAATCGATGCAGCGAGGGAGATGGTGCGCAATGCGCGAGGGTATACTGAGGATTCAACGCTTGCATTTCTGCAGGGTGTCTTCGAGCATCTTCCACTCGAGTCTGATGCTGTTGATCACGTCTTTTCCATGGAAGCGTTTTACTACGCGCAAGAGCCCGAGTTGGTCCTTGAGGAGGTAACGCGGATCCTTCGCCCAGGTGGAACCTTTCATTGTGCGGTCAATTTCTTCGAGGAGAGTCAATATACTCACCGGTGGCAAGACAGGATCGGGGTCGACATGATTCTCTGGGATCGACAGACGTACCGTGAGGCCTTCGAACGGGCTGGTCTCGACGTGGCGATGCAACGCTGTATCCCGGATGTGGAGGTTGACATACCGCCCGAAGCTGCATTCCCCACCGGTGAATGGGACACGAGAGATGCGATGGTCGATCGGTACCGCCGATGGGGTACGTTACTCACCGTTGGCGTAGCGTAATGTCGGCTCACCGACCGCGATCTAGGTCATACAACGCGTGGTGACTCACGAGCGTGGAGCTGTGCTGGTAGGACCGATAGGGGTTACAACCCGATTTCTGGTACCAACAATTAATTGACCCACCATCGAACATCAA
>CAZXER010000013.1:4804-43728 GCA_964639975.1 uncultured Halobacteriales archaeon
GGTTACAACCCGATTTCTGGTACCAACAATTAATTGACCCACCATCGAACATCAACCTCATGCAGGATTTAATACGTGTTCTTCATGTTGAAGATGACCTTGATTTTGTGGAATTTGCTGCAGATTACCTCGAAACTCAGTATGAATCTCTGAGCATCGATACGGTCACAACTGGACCAACTGCCCTTGAACAGCTAATCGCTGAACCGTACGATTGTGTGGTGTCTGATTACGATCTCGGGGGGATGAATGGCGTCGAACTACTCGAGTCAATTCGGGTTGATTTCGAGGATCTTCCGTTTATCCTCTTCACTGGTAAAGGGGGTGAAGATGTGGCGACCGAAGCGATTCGATCAGGTGTCACTGATTATCTACAAAAGACCGGGGGGACTGAACAGCTCGAATTACTCTGGAACCGGATCGAGAACGCCGTGGAGAAGCACCGTGTCCAGACGAACTATCGAAACCTCTTTGAGAAAATCGACACCGGTCTCGTCGTCCACGACCCTGAGTCGGGAGAGATCTTGGAGGCCAATGATGCGTTTGGAGCGTTCGTCGGTATGGAAGCAGACGAACTCAGGGGAAGTCACCCCGGCGAGATTTCACCGCCAAATACCGAGTTTGACCGTGAACGAGCTTCAACCCTCGTGCAGCGTGCATTCGAAGAGGGTACACAGACCTTCGAATGGAAACTGCTCCATGCGGATGGCACCGAATACTGGGTTGAGGTGAAGCTTACCCCGACAACCTTCGGCGGCTACGAGCGCGTGCTAGCGTTCGTACACGATGTCACGGAGCGGAAAACCCGTGAGGATGCGATTAGGAACCTCCATGAAGTCGCTACTGACCTCGCCACGTGTTCCTCGCGAGAGGAGGTATATCGACGAACGTTGGAAGCATCGGAGCGTCTGCTTGACTTCGATCGAGCGGCAATTGCGATCGAGCGCAATGACAAATTGGAAGTGGTGGCCATGTCAGCGGCAATGCCACTGGATACACCACCGACGATGGAGACCGATGAGGGAATCGCCGGCAAGACCTTCCAAACCGGGGAGTCATTCCTCATCAACGACATCAGTGCAGAACCAACCGCCGTCCCTCAAACGGAAGTCACCTCAGCTATCAGCGTACCAATCGGAGATCGAGGTGTCTTCCAGGTTATCGAGGATGATCTTGCTGCATTTTCAGAACGCGATCGAGAGCTAGCCGAGTTGTTGGTTCGCCACACCGAGAGTGCACTCGATTTACTCGATCGAGAAGAGGCGTTATCCCGACAGAACGACCGCCTTGAAGAGTTCGTGAGCTTCGTCTCTCACGATCTGAGGGGACCAATCAATGTGGCATCAGGCAGACTCGCGCTTGCCAAGGAGGATACCAACAGCGAGCATTTCGACGAAATTGAATCCTCCCTTCAGCGGATGGACGAGCTGATTGACGCCCTATTAACACTCGCTCGTGAGGGGGAATCGTTCGACGAACACGAATGGGTCGAGCTCCCCGAAATCGTCGAAAACTGCTTTGAGACGCTCGACTGTGAGGGTGCGACTCTCGGACACGTATCCCAAATTCGTGTCAGGGGGGATCGAGGGCAACTCCGCCAGCTCATCGACAATATGCTCCGAAACGCCATCGACCATGGTGGTCCCGATGTAACCGTTGAGGTGGGCGTTCGTGAGGGCGACGATGGCTTTTACGTCGCGGATGATGGCCCGGGAATCCCCGCTGACAAACGTGAGCTAATCTTCGATCGGGGGTTCTCGACAACCGATTCCGGCATCGGGTATGGACTCAAAATCGTCGAACAGATCGCCGCGAGTCACGACTGGTCTATTTCGGTAAAATCGAGTGAGGCTGACGGGGCACGATTCGATTTCCATGACCTCACGCTCGAACGATTGGATAGTGACTAACGCATTGGAACCCTCGCCATGCTTGGATTCACTCCTCTTCGACCTCCTTGGTTACATCAACATGGTATTGTTTGAGGATGTCTCGCCCGAGCAAAACGGGATACGCCATATGGTCTCTGTCTTCGATACTCGCGGTGACAGTATGCCATTCTCCACCGACACCCACGATGAGATCCACGACTGGCCTCGCTTTCGATCGCTGTTGGATACCCGACCGAACTCTGGTCGATTGCTTGATCGGTCCGGCTCCGATTTTTGCAGCCAACCCGAGATCGATGCTCGTGCGGCGAGCACCCGTATCTGACTTGGCGATCACCGTCTCTGTCCCTGCGGTCCCACTAACGGAAACACGTTCGGTGTACCCGATCGTCGGCCGTTCAGCTGATTCCTGGCGCTCAAGGCCTGGATGGCACGATGGAATCGAGTCATCGAGTGTTTTCGAGAGTAACGAAACCTGGTCATCATCGACCGTTCCACCCCCTGCCTCGATGGCGAGTTTGGCGATGTAGGGGGCTGGGTTGATTCCAGTGGCCGAGAATAGCCCTCGGAATCCGGCGGTGGTATTTACTTCAAGGATGTACCAGGTTCCGTCGCGTTCGATGATGTCGATACCGGCATAATCGAGCCCGATTTCCTTCGTTACCGTCAGTGCGGTATCGACGACCTCGGATGGCAACGAGTCAGTGACATCCTCGACTGCACCTCCTTCGGCGACATTGGTCCGGAACTCGCCTTCCCGAGCAGTTCGTCGCATGGCGCCGACCACCGCATCCCCAACGACATAGACTCGATAATCAAACGGCCGTTGGCGATCGGTCTCGATGAATTCCTGGAGGAAGGATTGGCGATCCATGGCCAGCGGTTCGAGGCGCCCGTCCGTATCGACGAGCGTGGTCCCCTCCCCGTGTGTACCGATGGTGAACTTGTATACCACTCGTTCACCAAATCGATCTTTTGCTTGATCGAGCAGTGCATGCTCCAAGCTGAGGTATGAATCCGGGACGTCAATACCGGTATCGAGCAGTGTGGTTGCCGCAGCAAATTTGTGAAGCGCACGGAACACGGCATCGGGTTTGTTGAGGACCGGCACGACATCGACATAGACGTTCGCGAGGCCCAGTAACTCTCCAAGCTTGTCTGTACGGGAGAGAAGCAATCGGTTGACGACGACATCGACATCGGGGGTTAGCGCGATGTTCCCATCGTCGATACTGACCTCGATGGTATCACGACGGAGCCAATGGGGCTCGTGTCCCAACGATTCGATTGCGTTCAATATAGCCTTGGTTTCCTTGCTGGTGTGGAGGCTCAAGACACCAATTGACACGGGATCAGACGCCATGGATGAGGATACAATTCAATCGGTTCATGAGGTGAATAAGGTTGTGTTTGATTCTGTTACGCAGGTAAAACGGGTGGCCGCTCTCGGTACCGATAGTCTACGTGATTCAGTATCTGGCCATCGATCCGGATTCTTGACCCAGGATGTCAATGGTACCTTTCGCTCGGTCATTGTTTCTCAACGTCGGAGACCGCGATTGAAGGTTCGAGGGTATCGATTGAAATGGACGGATATTTTGGTCTACTCGATGCATACTCGAGACAATGGACCGACGGCGAGTGAAGTATATGGCTACGACAGCAGGTGTCCTCGTGATTCTCATCGGTTTACTCCATCTCGCTCACGAGTCAGCTGGATTCCCCCGGCTCATCGAACAGCTCCAGACCGGTAACCTCCTGCTCGATCCACGACCGTCGATGTTCAGTCTTCTTGGGGTCGCTTCGATTGTCGGTGTGTTGCTCGTATGGAACGGGGGGCTCCCGCGTAAATCGGCCTATCTCGCCGGGATCGGATTGATGCTGGTCTTCCTGTTCGGCTATGCTTTGTGGCACCTCACTGGACATGGGGGATTCTGGCCCTGGCGTCCGGCTCATTTCCACGGTACCCCACCGCTGGAACAGCTGTGGAGCCACTACTGGAATTACCCATGGGCCCAGGCAAGCAAGACGCTCGAGTTCATCGCATTGGTACTGATGGCCTATGTCTACCGTCACGACTACACCGACTGACCCACCTATGGGATTGTTTAACCACAACGTTGGGGCTAGCACGCTGTGCTCTCGCTGGACCAATTCGACTGCGAGTCTTGTTCGGTGTGAATACCTGCGCTGGAGGGGAATTCGCGTGAATTTATGTTGCTTCGTGGCTTCCCTCCGGGCAAGTAGTGCTGGAAACGACTCGACGATCAACTGCTGGCCCGTGGCAACGACGATTAACCCCGGGATTGCTCGGCCTAACCGTTAGTATCTACGCACTGGTCATCATCGGTGCGGTGACCTCGATGGCAGATGCCGCGTCAGCCTGTACGACGTGGCCAACCTGTGATGGATCGATATTCACCGTGTTCGACGATCCATCAACCGCGATCGCCATGGGACATTGGTTCGGATCTCTCCTCGTCTTTGGCCTTTTAATTGGTGTCACTAGCATCGCCTGGGTGGCGAGGGCCCCGAAGGTCGTTCGGGTAGCACTAGGCGTGACCGTTCTGTTGTTTCCAGTTCAGATCGGGATTGGAGCAGTGACGGCCACGGTTGGAGCCTCCTCCTTCCTATCTGGGATGCACTTACTGGTGGCAATGGCTATCTTCGCCAGCAGTTTGCTCGCATTCCTCTATTGGCTTGAGTGGGACACGAGGCACGTCACATCGTCGTTCGATACAGCGGATAAAACCGAGGGTGAGATTGAACCTGCTATTGAGTCTGACCGGAGCAGTGTGGGCTCGGTGCGGGCGTACGTACAGATGACCAAGCCGAGGCTCATGTGGCTGTTGTGCGTGGTAGCCCTGGCTGGGATGGGACTGGCCAGCACGGCGAGTGGCAGTGCGTTATCGATCAGGGTGATGGTGGGAACGCTGCTCGGTGGCGTGCTGGCTATCGGGGCGAGTGGGACCTTCAACCACGTCTTGGAACGAGATATCGATAAACGGATGGCACGGACAGCTGACCGCCCGATCCCTCAGTCGGTGGTACCCCTGCGGAATGCCATCGCGTTCGGCATCGCGCTGTCGATCGCCTCAATCGTAACTTTCGTGGCTTTGACCAACGTCCTGGCAGCGGGGCTCGGCCTCGTCGCGATCGTCTTCTACAGCGTGATCTACACGTTAGCCCTCAAACCAAACACCACCCAAAATATCGTCATCGGGGGTGCTGTCGGCGCGTTCCCGGCCATCATCGGGTGGGCAGCCGTCACCGACTCGATCGGGATTCCTGCCCTGGTACTCGGGTTGGTGATATTCCTCTGGACGCCAGCTCACTTCTACAATCTCGCGTTGGTGTACAAGGATGACTACGAACGTGGGGGCTTCCCGATGCTCCCGATCGTCAGGGGGGAGGCGGTGACCCGTCGTCACATCGTCTACTATACGGGGGCTACGATGTTGAGCGTCGGAATCCTCGGAGCGATCGGGAGCTTCGGGTGGTTGTATGCCATCACGGCCATCGCGGCTAGTGGCGGATTCCTCCTGGCGATTGCCCATCTTTTCCGGCATCAATCACCCACGGCAGCGATGCGAACGTTCCACGCGTCGAATGCCTTCCTCGGCGTACTCATGATCGTGATTATCCTCGAAACGATCGTCCTGTAATGTGTAGCTATGGATGCGCAACGTGGTAGGTCCTGGCTGGCCGACCGGATCAAGGCAGTTCGGATTCGGACGCTCGTCTTCTGGTCGACACTGCTGTTCCTTGAGGCAAGCATCGTGTTGCTCTACCTGTTCGTATCGAACGATAGAATCCTCATCCTTCGGTACTCTGTGCTCTATCCGATGCTTTGGATCAACGTCGCCATCGCTGTATTCATGTATGCCACACCGAGTGAGGTCCCTCGAGGTCGGAAGGTACTGGCGTTTGGTGTCGGGATTGGATACTTCCTCCTCCTGCTCATCATCCCTGGCAGAATCGCGCTTACCGGTGCATTCGATGGGGTCATAGAGACTCAACTGCGCTGGCTCATCCCCGGGTGGGGCCCCGTATTGAGCCTTGATGGCGGAGTCTTCCAGGCCACCTTCGTTCCGTATGAAACGATCGGCTACGCAGCGCTTGCCTACCTCGTCTCCCTCAATGTTCGTCGGTTCAGTCGAGGATCGTTCGCCGGTCTGTTAGGGGTCGTTACCTGTGTCGGATGTACAGTTCCGGTGATCGTCCCACTACTTGGGGTACTTGGTGGAACCGGTTCGGCCCTGGCCACGGTGGCGACAAGCTGGTTTTACGATATCGGCACCATGGTGTTCCTCATCGCGATTGCTCTCCTGTATCGGGGTACATAGGGAGAGCACCAGCCGAGACATGTGCGAACACTCAACTAGGTTGTGAGACTACTCTAGACCATGGCAGCATTCGATCCGGAATCCGCGGTCTCCGAGTTGACGGTGGATGGTACCTCCTACCGATACGCCGATTTAACTGCTCTCGAGGACGCGGGACTCTGTGACCTAGACCGACTTCCAGTCAGCATCCGGCTGTTGCTGGAGTCGGTGCTCAGACAGGCCGATGGAGCGTCCATCACGGCGACCGATGTCGAGCGAGCGGCGTCATGGACACCGGAGGTACCGGATGTCGAGGTTCCGTTCACCCCATCACGGGTCGTGTTACAGGACCTGACCGGGGTTCCAGCGGTCGTCGACCTAGCGGCGATGCGATCGGCGGTCGAACGGGCTGGCCACGATCCCGCCTTGGTCGAACCAGATATCCCGATCGATCTCGTGATCGATCATAGTGTCCAAGTCGACTATTACGGCGATGCAGCGGCGTTCGATCGAAACGTCGAGCTCGAATACGAACGAAACGGCGAACGGTATCGTGCGCTGAAGTGGGCCCAACAGGCGTTCGATGGATTCCGCGTTGTCCCTCCAGGAACGGGTATCGTGCACCAGGTCAATCTGGAGTACCTCGGACAGGTCGTTCACGAACGCGAGGTCGACGGGACCCAGTGGCTCCTCCCCGATACCCTCGTAGGGACCGATAGTCATACTCCGATGATCGGCGGTATCGGCGTCCTCGGCTGGGGGGTCGGTGGGATCGAGGCCGAAGCGGCGATGTTGGGCCAACCGATCACCATGACGCTTCCCGAGGTGGTGGGTGTCCGCCTCACCGGAGAACTCCCCGATGGGGCCACCGCGACAGACCTCGTGTTACACGTCACCGAGTTGCTTCGTGAGGTTGGCGTCGTCGATCGTTTCGTCGAGTTCTATGGGCCTGGTGTCGGGACGTTGTCCGTGGAGGATAGAGCAACCATCTCGAACATGGCTCCTGAACAGGGGTCGACGATCAGTTTCTTCCCGGTGGATGAGGCAACCCTCGAGTACCTCAGGTTCACCGGTCGAGATGAGGCACACGTCGAACTCGTTCGAGAGTACCTTTCTGCACAGGGGTTGTTCGGAGAACAGTCACCAGAATTCACCGAGGAGGTCACACTCGACCTCGGCGATGTCATACCGAGTCTCGCAGGGCCGAAGCGACCGCATGACCGGGTTCCCATGGACGAGATGGACTCACATTTCCAGGGTCTGCTCACGGATGCGTTCCCTGACGCAATCGAGGATGCTGATGGAGCGGCACTGGACCGATGGGATGATGACGGCGGTTCTCAGCAGGCTAGTGGAACTCCCACCGCTGGCGAGAGCCAACTGCTGCACCAACGGGACGATGATCTCGAATCGCTATTCAGGGAGGTGGATGTGGAGGTTGATGGACAGCGAAGCCAGATCGGTCATGGGAGCGTGGTCGTGAGTGCGATTACGAGCTGTACCAATACCTCCAACCCGAGTGTGATGATCGCGGCAGGACTACTGGCCCGCAATGCAGTCGAACGCGGCCTCGAGGTCCCACCACATGTCAAGACGAGCCTCGCTCCTGGTAGCAAGGTCGTCACGGAGTACCTGGATGCATCTGGGCTGCTTCCGTCACTCGAAGAGCTGGGGTATCACGTCGTCGGCTATGGCTGTACGACCTGTATCGGGAATGCTGGCCCGCTTCCTGAGTCCGTGGAAGCTGCCATCGACGAGCACGACCTGTGGACGACGAGCGTGCTCTCTGGCAATCGAAACTTCGAGGCACGGATTCACCCGAAAATCAGGGCAAACTACCTGGCGAGTCCGCCCCTGGTGGTCGCCTACGGGTTGGCCGGACGGATGGACATCGATCTGTCCTCCGATCCTATCGGGTACGACACCGAGGAGCAACCCGTGTACCTCGAGGATTTGTGGCCGAGTTCACAGGAGGTCAGGGAATTCATCGAGTCGAGCCTGGATCCATCGATGTTTCGTGAGAAGTACGCCGATGTCTTCACCGGCGACCATCGCTGGGAGGCGCTTGACGCTCCACGTGGAGAGGTCTACGAGTGGGACGACTCCTCGACGTACATCCGTGAACCGCCGTTCTTCGTCGATTTTCCCGAAGATACACCCGGGATCGACGACATCGAAGATGCCCGCTGTCTCATGCTCCTCGGTGAGACGGTCACGACCGACCATATCAGTCCCGCTGGTCCCTTCAGCAAGGAGTTACCCGCCGGACAGTGGCTCACCGAACGGGGCGTCGAGCCACATGAATTCAACACCTACGGCGCGCGGCGGGGTAACCACGAGGTGATGATGCGAGGGACCTTCGCGAACGTCAGGGTCGTCAACGAGATGCTCGACGGAATCGAAGGCGGATACACGATTCATCACCCCTCTGGCGAGGAGACCACCGTCTTCGAGGCGAGCCAACGGTATCGGGAGGACGATACACCGCTGGTGGTCATGGCTGGGGAGGAGTTCGGCACAGGCTCGAGTCGAGATTGGGCAGCTAAGGGGACGAAGTTACTCGGTATCGAGGCCATGATAGCCAAGAGTTACGAACGGATCTTCCGTGACAACCTCCTTGGGATGGGCGTGCTACCCCTGGCCTTCCAGGCGGGTGACGGCTGGGACGAACTCGGCCTCGATGGGTCTGAGTATTATCACCTCTCGATGCCTGCGGAGGGTCTCAGGGACGATCGAATCGTCGAGGTGACCGCCATCGACGCGGATGGCAGGGAGACGGCATTTACCACCGAAGCCAAGGTGCCAACCGACACGGCCATCGAGTACCTCGAACACGGCGGTGTCCTTCACAAGGTGCTGCGGGAACTGCTGCAAGACACAGCCTGAGTGGTCGACCGAGTAATCAAGTTAATCGGCCGAATACAGCAGGTAATGTCAATGCCCGTTTCGGTGGTTGACGCGGCTGGATCGGTAGTTCCAGCTGCGGTTACTGCGCATGATCTCGCCTTCGGGGTGATCGTCCTCGGGATCTTGCTGGCGATGTCCGGTGCCTTTGGCGATCCAAACCTGGTCATCGTGGGCTTGGTGGTCTCGATCGCCGGGTTGATCGGAGTAGTTGTTGACCCCGAATCGACGCTGTTGGTTTTTGCTGGACTGGTTCCTGTCGTGGGGTTCCTCTTGTTCTATCTGTACCGCTTCGTTGCGTTCCCACGATCCCGGGCTCCCGATCAGACGAGCAGTGCGGATTCCCTGCTTGGCAAACGGGGACGGATCATCGAAGAGGCGACCCCACGTGGGGGAGAGGTAAAACTCGAACGTGCGGGGTTCGATCCCCACTACCAATGTCAGACTCGTGAGGGAACCATCTCCGTCGATGAACGGGTCATCGTCGTATCGAGAGGTGGCGGAAACGTCCTCACCGTCGTCGCCGAGGACGAGGCCGATGCCACGAACATGATCGACGAGGACCAAACAGACGACGCCGGGTGGAAGGTCGTTGATGACGTGCAACGAGCGGTCTCCCGCTTCTTTGACCGGTTCTGATACCCGGCTGACGCAAGCTCCATGTCGCGGGCTGACGTATTTCGTTCCATGGTAGCGTTCCCTTCGGAGTATCTCGATTTGTTTGACCGACGTACCTTCGCACACCTCGCGACGATGACACCCAGTGGGGCGCCACACGTGACACCGGTGTGGGTGGATTATGCTGCTGATGACAATCGAATCCTCGTCAATACCGAGCGTGGGCGTCGCAAAGAGCACAATGTCCGTCAGAATCCGACCGTCGGCATCAGCATGCTCGACCCGGATGATCCATATCGGAGCGTATCGCTCATCGGAACGGTGACCGAGCTGACGACGGAGGGCGCACGAATGCATATCGAGGAAGTAGCACAACGGTACATCGACGGGCCGTATCCCAGCGAGATACAAACCGAACGGATCTTGCTTCGGATCAGACCCGACGAGGTATTCTGACGGGACTGCGGTTACCAGCTCAACCCGACGTATTCGATGTTGGGATTTGGTGTGATGATCCGTCTCCCATCGATGACCAGGGGTCGCTCCATGGCGTCAAACTCGGCATCGAGATCGCTGAATTCGTCCCAATCAGTCACGACACAGGCCGCAGACGCATCCTGTAGCGCAGCACGAGCGCTCTCGGCATACGTGATGTCCGGGAAGACAGATCGCATCGCTGCCACCGCGCCATCATTCGGATCGTATGCGACGACCTCGGCATCTAGCTCGAGCAGGCCCTCGATTACCGGTTTCGCCCGAGAACTCCTGATATCGTCGGTATCTGGTTTGAACGCGAGCCCGAGAACGGCGACCCGTTGATTGGCCACCGATCCCTGTTCTTGAAGGAGCTGCAACAACCGTTGGGGCTGTCGTTCGTTCACCTCGATGGCAGCCTCGATCATGCTCAAGGGATGTCCGCGGTCCATGCCCGCCCACCGCAAGGCGGCTGTGTCCTTGGGGAGACAGCTTCCGCCCCAGCCCAGCCCCGCTCGAAGATAGCGTCCGGAAATCCTCGAATCAAGCCCCAACGCCTCTGCTACCTCGTACGTATCGACCTCGTACGATTTACACAGACCACCGAGATCGTTGATGAAGCTCAGCTTCGTCGCGAGGAACGCATTGTTCGCGTACTTGATCAGCGAGGCTTCACGTCTGCCGGTGTGGAACACAGCCGGCGAAGCGTCTTCGATCAGGGGCTCGTAGACGGCTTCCAACCGGTCACCAGCCCGGTCATCGTTCGAACCGATGACGATCCGGTCCGGGTTCAGGAGATCTGAGACAGCGGTTCCCTCGCGCAGGAACTCCGGATTGACCGCCACGCCGAGGTCCCCATCGAGTGTCCGCCCGCTCGATTCTGCGAGTGTCGGCAGGATCCGCTCTTCGATAACGTCAGGGAGGACCGTCGATTTCACCACGACTAGGTGGTAGTCGTCGTCTTCCGCGAGTGCAGCACCGACGTCTTCTGTGGCACCCAGTAAGGCTGTGTCATCGAGTGAGCCATCGTCACGAGCAGGTGTATCGACTGCCAGGAAGGTTACCGAGGCCTCCCGGAGGGCAGCGTGGTCGGTGGTCGCACGCAGGCGGTCTCCGGCGTGTGCTTGGAGCAGTTCATCAAGCCCCGGTTCACTGATCGGCGATCGGCCGTCATTGATCGCAGAAACGACCTCCGGATCGATATCGACTGCGACGACGGTGTGGCCAAAATCCGCGAGACAGGCGGCCAGGGTCGTCCCGACGTAGCCGCTCCCTACGACGGCAATATCTCGGTCCCGAGCTGTCATGTCGATAGCTGTTGCCCCCCGGGGATAAGGTGTCGTCGGTCACGGTTCGAATCGCCTGTCGGCAGGAACACCTTTGTGTGACCTCGGCCTTGAGATGGGTATGCAAGCTGTCGTACTGGCTGCTGGGAAAGGCACTCGACTTCGACCGCTCACGGAGGACTTGCCCAAGGGGCTGGTCGAGGTGGCGGGGCAGCCCATCCTCACGTATTGTTTCGACGATCTCATCGACCTCGGTGCAGACGAACTCCTGGTCGTGGTCGGCTATGAGAAGGAACAGATCATCAGCTACTATGGTGACAGCTACCGGGATGTCCCGATCACATACACCCATCAACGCGAACAGAACGGACTGGCACACGCACTGCTGACAGTCGAGGAGCAGGTCGATGACGACTTCATGCTGATCCTCGGTGACAACATCTTCGAGGCGAATTTGAGCGATGTCGTCAATCGCCAGTTCGAGGATCGTGCCGATGCAGCCTTCCTCGTCGAGGAGGTCCCCTACGAGGATGCCTCTCGGTATGGGGTCTGCGATACGAACGAGTACGGTGAGATCGTCGAGGTCATCGAGAAACCCGAGGAACCACCGACGAATCTGGTGATGACCGGGTTTTACACCTTCACTCCCGCGATCTTCCACGCCTGTCACCTCGTCCAACCCTCGAATCGAGGCGAGTACGAGCTGTCAGAGGCGATCGATCTCTTGATCCAGTCTGGTCGGACCATCGATGCGATCCGGATGGAGGGCTGGCGGATCGACGTTGGCTACCCCGAGGACCGAGACGAGGCCGAAAAGCGCCTCCAGCAGGCTGAGTCGCCACCCGCCGGGGAGTGAGTCATCATGCCCGTGGAATCAGCTACTGCACTCCGCGATATCTTCGATACGGATCAGATCGTGGTCATCGGGGCGTCGACGACTCCCGGAAAGGCAGCCCACGACATACCGGAGTACCTCCAGCGACAAGGGTATGAGATCGTTCCAGTAAACCCGTTCGCTGACGAGGTACTCGGCGAGGAATCGTTCGATTCGCTTGCGGAGGTTCCGGGCCCGATTGACGTCGTGGATGTCTTCAGACCGAGTGAGGAGGTCAGTGGGATCGTCGATGCTGCCATCGATCGTGGCGATGTATCGGTCGTCTGGCTTCAACTCGGGATTCACGACGAAGCGGCGGTCAATCGAGCAGAAGACGCGGGCATCGACGTGGTGCAAGATCGGTGTATGAAGGTCGAACACCAGTCGCTGTTTGGATAGGTTTCTTCGAGGATCGGCTCGATGGAGAAGAGTGACAACGATTCCGGGTAGACAGCCGTCATCGGCCATCGAAAGAACCGGACTTCGAAACGGACACCCCGACAGAGTCAGTCGGCCCGGTCACGTGCTTCTTCGAGTGCGTAGATCCCTCGACCGGTGACGGTATACACTTTCTGTCGGTTATCCTCGGGATAGGGCTCTTTGTTCACTAGTCCCCGCTGGTAGAGGTTCCACAGGCGTGACGCAATCGCGTTTTGAGTCAGATCGGTGTCGTCCTTCATTTGCTCATATACCTCCTCGGTTCGCAGTGGCATATCGCTCGCTTCGAGCACGGTCAATATGAGGAACGGGATGCTGTCGAGCTGGACTCTTGCGCTCGTCTCGACGGGAGCTGGCGTCCCGTCGACCTCTGATGCCTCCTCGGACACCGGGAGTCGTAACGATAGGCGATCCTCGGGGGTGATGGTAAACGACACGCGTTTGATGTCGACATCCGACTCGAATTGTTCGAGAAACCGTCTGAGATCAGCAACGGTGTACTCGCCTTCGAACCCGATGACGTACTCAGCACCTGTCCCATCTGGGGTAACGTCAATTGACATAGATTATGTAAAACTGTTCAAGTCAACTTAAATAATATTCCGATATATGGTCAAAATTGCAATAGAAACTACGGTTAGCAATCACCGGTTCGCTACCCAAGCAACCCGGTAAGATACCCGGCGGCTTCGGTCGCGATGGCCTCTGCACGATCGCCATCCGGTGATTCAGCGTACACTCGCAGTTTCGCCTCGGTGCCGCTTGGACGGACGAGTACCCAGGAACCGTCCTCGAGGAAGAACTTCCGTCCATCGACGGCGGACGTCTCCGTCACGGCGATCCCATCGAAGGTAGCCGGGGGCTCCTCGGCGATGGCGTCAAGCACCGGCTTCTTGTCCGATTCGGCACAGTCGACGTTCTTGGTCACGTGGTGGATCTGCCCGTACGTGTCGAACAGCTCGGTGGCACGCACGTCGAGGGGTTTCTCGTTATGGACATGCGCCGATAGCGCGCCGACCAGCACGCCGTCCTTCTCCCGAACATGCTCCCTGATCGTGAGTCCGTTGCTGTCCTCGCCCCCGATGAGGGCGTCGTGCTCGCCCATCGCCTCGGCGATCCATTTGAATCCGACCGGGGTTTCGATGACCTCCTCATCGTGAGCCTCTGCGATTCGATCGATGAGGAACGTGGTCGAGACACTGCGGACTGCCGGACCGGACTCCTCAATGAGGAGGTGCTCGTAGAGGATGGCGAATACGACGTTGAAGTCAAGGTAGCCAGACGGTGTGACCACGGCGATACGGTCAGCATCACCATCGTTGGCGATCCCGAGGTCGATCTCGTCTCCGTCGACTAGCGAGATGAGCTCCTGGAGGTTCTCTGCATCAGGTTCTGGAGGTGTTCCGCCGAATTCTGGATCTCGCTCACAGCGAAGTCGCGTCACCTCAGCACCGGCTTCCTCGAGGAGGATGTCCGTGACCCCCCGTCCGGTCCCATGCATCGCGTCGTAGGCGACAGTGAGGCCATCGAGGATCGGATCGAGACGCTCGAGGACCGACTCGATGTGGTACTCGATAAAATCGAACGTTTCGATCTCACCCTGGTGTTCCCTGGCCACAGGAGGCGTTTCTCCCAATGATGCCTCCATCTGATCGGTGACTGTCGGCATCGCCGGTGCCCCACCGTGGGGGATGACCTTGATCCCATGATAGGAGGGTGGGTTATGTGAGGCCGTGACCATGAAGCCTCCCGCCAGCTCGAACGTGTCCACAGCCGATGCGAGGGCTGGTGTCGGACAATCGCGCTTGGCAAACCAGACATCGTACCCGGCGTCTGTTGCCTGCTGTGCGAGTTGTCGGGCGATCTCATCCGCCCCCGCTCTGGCATCGTAACCGACCGCGATCGGTGCGTCGGTGTGGCCGGCTTCGACGAGGTACGCGACGAACGCGTCACCGATCGCTTTGACGCGGGACTCGGTGAATTCCTCGCGGTGATCCCGCCATCCATCGGTCCCAAACGAGATTCGATCGAGCTCACTCATATCGTACATGACTCATTGAAGTCGGGTGGCAAGTATCCGCCGGGTTCCCTGGTGCTCGTAGCGGGTCCGCTTTATGGTGCAACCCGGGACAATTCCCGGCCACATGGATTGGACGACTCGTATCGATCGGATGGATTCGTGAGGACTGATGCGTGGACTGCTCACCGTCGTCGCTGTTGCTGGTGTGGTGGTACTGTTAGCCACGTCGAGCTTGCCGGTTCCAATCGGTACGACGACTAGCGACAGCATGTCGCCGACACTAGAGAAAGGAGAGACATTCGTTGCACTCCCTCCTTGGTTGGTAGGCGGTATCGATACTGGTAGTATCGTTGTCTATCGGGGAATGGACGGATGGACCGTCCATCGTGTCGTCGATAGTTCTACCACTGCTGTGGTTACGGCGGGCGACGCAAATGCGTTCACAGATCAACAAACCGGTGAGACCCCGATCCATCGGAGTGAGATACTCGGCGTCGTCCCAACCATCGGAGGCCACCCGCTTGCGATCGACTTCAGGCGAAGCTCGCTCGAGTGGTGGCAGGTCGGACTCCTCGGGGGATTGGTCCTGAGTATGCTCAATCGGCCCCGCTTGGCACCGCCTGTGTCCCAGCGGTTACCGCTCATTGTGGGAGTCCTCGCGGCAGCGTTAGTCATCCTGGCCTGGTACGTCGATACCGGTATCGATCACGATGCCATTGCGGCGATACATAACACAGGCCCGCTCCCGCTGGTGACCATCTCGTCACATGCCGACGCAACGTCGGTGCTTTGGCCAAGCCAAGCCCTGGAATCACCCCCTCCTTCGGTGACAACCATCCCAGGGTGGGCGCCTCGATCCGTACTGAGATTCGTGGGCGATATCGATCGACATCTAGGGCTCGTGTTGGTATCGGCCACGACAGGAACGGTATCGTACACGATCGTGCGACTCGGTCAGTGGGCTGCTGATCGATGAGGCTAGCAGGTACACAGAGCGTGTTGTACGCCTGGTTCATGGTACTCCTCGATGATTACTGGCGAGGATTGTTGCTACTCATGCTCGTATTGTTCCTGTTCTCCGGTTTGTCGATGGCAGCGACATCGACTGTGGAGTCCACTGACACGGAGGTAACTGGGGAGTTGTTGCTCTCACTAGAGCCGAGCGAGCAGGGAGGCCCCGATTTTGGAGCAACCCTCCCTGGCGATGGCGTCCTCCCGATGAACGCCGGAGATACACTCGATATTACCGCGAGCTACGTGCCAGCACCGGGCAGTGAAAACCGTACTCTCGAGTTGACAATCGATCGAACGTTAAAACGAGAGGTACGGGATGGAACGCTTTGGCGAGTCGATTCACGACTGGCTACCAAGCGTGATACGGGATCGATCGCCGTTACTGGTCTCGTCAACGTCTCACAGCAGTTTTCCCTTGCGGCTAACATCGACAATCGATTCAACACAACTTCGGGGTCGGTCGAAATCGAGATACGGGCTTGGCTGTCGAACGCTAGTGATCGCATATATCCGGTTGCTGCTGGCACGACCATTCAACCGTCCCATGACCACCTCCGATATGAGGCCGAGGTAAGCGAGCCCGTGCTTGGGGAGACGAAACGCGCGCAACAGTCTCCGGGTTGGGCGCCGATACTCGCCGTGATATCCCTGGGTATCACCTCGGGGATTGTTGGTCTCCGACGGGGAGGGGTGTTGCCACTGTCACCGAGCGCACGCAGACGGTATCGATTCGCGGTGGTGACCTGGCGATACGGCCATCTGATAGTGACCTCCAACCGCCGCATCGACACCGCGAACGCGACCCGGATGGACGATCTCAGCTCACTCGTCAAGCTGGCTCAACGCGCCCATCGACCCATGCACGTCGATCGACGAGGGCTGGCGGCCGTGTCCATCGATTCGCACACCTACTGGTGGTCGGTGACCCCAGCGTTCAAGAGTGATACCGAATAGATGGGTGGGTCCACCCATGCTTGTAACTCGACGCACGGCGATCACCCTCATCGGCGGGACGATCATCGGACTGGGGAGCGCTGGGGCGACTGGCGCGTTCGATCGGGTCGAGGTAGAACGTGACGTGACCATCAGTGTCGACAGTGACGATAGCGCCTATCTCAGACTTGTTCCTCACCCCTCGCGAGTCGGCGATGAAACCGGCCCGGACGTGGGAGCAAACGAGGATGGTGAGCTCTATGTCGATTTATCCGATAGTGGTATCAATCGGTACAGCACGACCGATTTCGACGATCTGTTCATCATGATGAATAACGGGACGAAAGACGTCTCGGTTACCATCGATTTCCTCAAGGCTGGAGCGGTTGTCCCGGATGCAGTGAGTGCCTATAAGAACGCAGATCCCACGACCGAGATCGGGACGATCGTCCCGGGTGATTCGGTTGATGTGGGGATGCGGATAGATACGTCCGATCCGACTGCTGCCGACGGTATCGATACCATGCAGATCGTTGCTGAATCCGTTTGAGTACAGCGGATATTCCTACCGCAAGCCAAGTTCTTATACGACTGACAACCTAGTGGCTGACATGGTCGACGTAGAAATCCACTACTGCGTACCGTGTGGCCATCTCGATCGGGCCGAACAGCTCCAACGAGCCATCCTCGAAGAGTACGGACAGGGCGTTGACCGCGTTGCCCTCAAAACCGGTGATGGCGGTGTCTTCACCGTCAGTGTCGATGGTGAGACTGTTTTCGACAAAGCTGAGGATAGCTTCGATGTCGACGATATCGTCGCACGTATCGGCTCCCACGCCGCAGTCGCGTAGGCACTCTTAGAACGCTCAGTCTACGCCTCCAGAACTCCAACGACTAGCGTGCACTCATACCGGAACGATCGACACCCTTTCCACGTCATTCAGTAGCTGCGAACCTTCGGTTCGTACGTTTTCTCGGCCTCCAACAGGACCGGCTTGAACCACAGCGATGGCGAACCGTCGTCCCAGGAGACGTACGTGTGCTTGAGCCACTCATCATCGCGGCGCTCTTGATGCTCCGCTCGCCAGTGGGCGCCTCTGAACTCTGTTCTCGCGATGGCACCCATGACGATCGTCTCAGCGACATCGAGCAGGTTCCTCGTCTCGATGGCCTGGATGAGGTCCGTGTTGAACGTGGTACCGGTGTCCTCGACGAACACGTTCTCGTACGCATCACGAGCGGACCGAATCTCTGCGAGCGCGGTCGAGAGGCCTGCCTCTTCTCTGAACACGTTCACATTCTGGGTCATGGCCCGCTGAATCGTCGACTTGACCTCGGGGTGACGGATGCCGCCCTCGCGCGAGAGCAGGTCATCGATTCGAGCCTGCTCCTCCTCGAGGGCCGCCTGGACGAGTGAGGTGCTGTCGGATCCACCATCGGTCGCAGCAGACGTCGGTTGTCTGGCACCTACATCCACATCGAAGGAGCCATTCCAGGATTCCTCATCGCCGGACCTCCCGACTGGAATCTGGGCCTCCCCGAGGTCATGACCCGCCGCGTGTAGTCCCGCTCGTCTCCCGAAGACGATGAGCTCGGGCAAGGCGTTGCCGCCGAGTCGATTGGACCCGTGAACGCTGACACACGCGCATTCACCGGCGGCGTAGAGGCCGTCGATGCATGTCTGGCCGTGTTCGTTGGTCTCGATACCGCCCATGACGTAGTGCTGGCCTGGTTTCACCGGCATCGGTTCAGTGAGCCCATCGACCCCCTCGAAGTCCTCGGCGAGATGGAGGATGTTCTCGAGGCGGTCGAGGATCCGATCACGACCGAGATGGCGCATGTCGAGGTAGACGTACTCGTCCTCGAACCCACGACCCTCGTTGATCTCGGTCAATTCGGCGCGGGAGACGACGTCGCGACTGGCGAGTTCGCCGTCGGTCGTCGCGTATCCCCGTTCGAACATGAAGCGCTCGCCCTCGGCATTGTAGAGGATGCCACCCTCGCCACGGACCCCTTCGGAGATGAGGACACCGGTCGAGGGGAGCGTCGTCGGGTGGAACTGCACGAACTCCATGTCCTGTAGCGGCACACCGGCACGATAGGCCATCGCGTGACCATCGCCGGTGCACGAGACTGCGTTGGTCGTATGATCGTAGACCTGACCGGGACCACCGGTCGCCAGGACCACCCCGCTCGTCGCTTCGAAGCCCCACAGATCACCACGGGCTACATCGATCGCGACGACACCACTACAGCGTCGCTTCGACGGGTCTGGCTCGTCAGAGACGGCTAGGCGGGTGACGAAGAACTCGTCGTAGACCTCGATTCCACGTTTGACCACCTGCTCGTACATGGTGTGGAGCATGTGATGTCCGGTCTCCGCACCCGCGTAGGTCGTCCTGGGGAACGATAGCCCACCGAAGGGCCGTTGTGAGACGGTTCCCTCCTCGTCTCTGGAGAACGGCAGCCCCCAGTGTTCGAGCTCGATGACGTTCTCGGGAGCGTCCTTGGCCAGGACCTCGATGGCTGGCGCATCCCCCAGATAGTCGGAGCCCTTCATCGTGTCCTTGGCATGGAGCTCCCAGGAGTCACCCTCTCTGAGTGCGGCGTTGATGCCACCCTCGGCCGCGCCGGTGTGACTGCGAACCGGGTGTAACTTCGAGACGATGGCCGTGTCAGCGCCCGCCTCGTGCGCTGCGATCGCGGCGCGTAGCCCAGCGCCACCACCGCCGACGACGATGACGTCGTGTGAGTGTATGTTCGCCATGGTGATCACTCCAGTGAGAGGTCGTGTTTCGTCGCGAGTCGTTTGAGCTCCTGGATGTGTTCGGTGTTCGGGATGTCCTTCGGGCAGACCTCGGTGCATGAGAACTGTGTCTGACACCGCCAGACGGCGTGATCGTCTGCCATCTGTTCGAGGCGCTCAGACCGTTTGTTGGGTCCCTCCCGCTCGTCCTTGATGAAGCGATACGCCTTGGTCAGCGCGGCCGGGCCGAGATACTGGTTGTCGCCAGCGGCGATGTTACATGAGGACGTACACGCTCCACACATGATACAGCGCGTCCCCATCTTGATCTCCTCTCGGTTCTCAGGCGATTGGCGTTGTTCCTCGAGGTCTCCCGCCGGCAGCTCGTCCGGGTCGAAGAACGGATCGACCGCATGCATCTGCTCGTAGAAGTGATCCATGTCGACGACGAGGTCCTTGATGACATCCTGGTGGGGGAGCGGATCGATCTTGATCGGTTGTTCGAGGTCAGCGATCTGTGTGGTGCAACACAGCCGTTGGCTCCCGTTGACGAACATGGCATCACTGCCGCAGATCCCCTGTCGACAGGAGTGTCTGAAGGTCAATGTTCCATCGCTGTGGTCGCGGGCATGTAATAGCGCGTCGAGGACCGTCATGCCCTCTTCGTATGGGACCTCGAAGGTCTCGTAGTACGGTTCGGCACCGTCATCCGGTTGATATCTGAATACCTCGAGGGTAACGCGGTCGTCTGCAACCTCGGTTGCGTCGGTCGTTCCCGCCTCGTGATGTTGGTCGTCGATGCTCATAGTACCTCGATGCCGGCCATGACGAAGGCAACCCTGGTGCCTTGGATGACGAGTGCTGCACCGGCGATGATCAGCACCCATTTGAGTACCTGTCGCGGTCGATCCGATAGCCCCTGGTTGATGAGGGCGTTGTAAACGCCGTTGACGCCGTGAAACGCGGCGGTAACCAGGAACAGCCACATCGTCGTGAAGTACAACCAGTTGCTCATGCGCGCCTGTGTCCCGGCGAAGGTGATCTCCCACGCGTGGTTGACGAAGTGAAGCTGGAAGAAGTGAAACGCCAGGACGATGATCAAGAACGCCGCCGTGATCCGTTGGAGCAGCCAGAGGGTCGAGCCCCGCGTGAACGAAGAGTGGTATGCTTGAGACATCTCAGATACCCACCTCCCCGAGGAACGTGGGGATCGAACCAACCACGATGATAGCCGTGACGATGAGTGAAATGTAAAAGCTGAGTGCCTGTTTGTCGAGACCGATGCCGAGGTCGATCAACAACAGCCGCGTACCGTTCAGGATGTGAAAAACAGCGACGGCCAAGAGCCCGACCTCCATGATCCGAACGAGCAAAAGCGCCTCGAGATCTTGGATCGTCGCCGTATACACAGCACCTCCGTCGAGGGACGTGCTGAGGACGGCGATGTGGGTGAACAGATAGCCGATGAGTATCCACCCGGTGAACTTGTGGAGAATCCAGGCCCACATGCCAGCGCTGAACTCCCGCCATCGACCATAATCCTCGACGAGACCGCGGTCGTACGACTGGCTCATGTAGCAATTCGAGGGTCTAACCGCCGAGGCTAAAGGCGTTTCTACCCGTCGATGAACGTGCGCTATCATCGTACATCTGCCCGGGAAGTATACGGAATCAACAGGGTTTTACTGACTGGTCAGTCAGGATGAACTACCGCGCGTATGTGCAGGTCTCGCTGCGGTCAACGACTATCTCGTAGCTAGGACATGAGCGACGAATCAACGAAACAGACTCGCCTGACCTCGGATCGACCCTATCTCGTCATCGGGTCGGTCATCGCGAGTACGTTCTTTGTCGGCTTTGGTGGTGGCGTTATTTTCCCGATCATCCCCAACCTCGGCGAGGTGCTTGGCATCACGCCGTTCTTAGTGGGGTTGATCCTCAGTGCGAATCGGTTCTCCCGGTTGCTCGCGAACGCCCCTGCTGGGATCCTCGTCGACAGGATCGGTACCCGCAAACCCTTCGTCTTGGGACTGCTCGTCCAAGCCATCGCGACGATGGGCTACATTGTCGCCATGGGGTCTGATCTCCCCGAGGTTTGGTTCCTCGGCTCGCGGATCATCTGGGGGCTCGGTAGTGCGGCGGTGTTTGCAACGGCATTCACCATCGCGGCCGATGTGAGTCCGTCCACCTCCCGGGGCACGAGTATGGGGTTGATCCGCGGTGGGAGCATCTTCGGCTTTCCAACCGGCCTGGTGATGGGAGGGCTGGTGAGTGAACTCGCGGGTATCACCGAGGCGTTCATCGTCGCGACATCGTTCGCCCTCATCGCGAGTGTGCTCGCCTACCTGACGGTCCCAGAGACTCACGTTGAGGAAGGTGCCCGCCGATCGGTCACTCCGTGGGATATCGACACCAGTATCGTTTCGATTACAGTCGGGTTGGTCAACTTCGCCATCCTGTTCGCCTATATTGGTGCGCTCTTCGCGACGTTGGTCTTGTTCCTTGAGGAGACCGGGATCAGGGCGTTCGGGTTGGATTCACAGGGCTCGTCTGGTATCTTCATGGCGCTCACGGTGGTCTTCGCAGCCGTCTTCATGTTCGTCGGTGGGTACCTGAGTGACCGGAGCGGGTCGCGCATGCCGTCGTTGCTGGCCTTCATCCTCGTCGCGTTCGTCGGGTTCATCCTGTTAGCCATCGCTGATTCACTGGTGACCCTGGCCATTGCCTGCATCTTCATCGGGACCGGCCAGGGTGGGACGAGCGGGCCGCTCATCGCACTGCTGGCCGATCTAACACCGAACGAGCGGATGGGTCGTGCGACCGGGACGAACAACGTCCTCGGGGACGTCGGCGGGGGGCTCGGTCCGTTGATATCACTCCCGATCGTCGATATGGTCGGGTTCGCTCCGGTCTACGCGGCGTGTGCGTTGTTACCGATACTGGCCGGTGGTATCCTCATCATCGGTGTACATCGCGAGACCGGGGAACTCCTTCCGACGACGTTCTGAGCGAAGTAGAACGACCACCGTTCAGTTCAATCGATCGCTCGCCAGAGATACAGCGAGGCATAGCTTCGAACCGGCCGCCAGGTCTCGGCTCGCTCGACCATCTCCGCACGACTCAACTCGGGGTCGATCAGCTCGTGCATCGCCTGTCTGATCCCGAGATCTTCGACCGGGAACACATCCTCACGGCCCAGACAGAACAGGAGGAACATCTTCGCGGTCCAGTCACCGATGCCGTGTATCGCTGTCAGTTCTGCAATCACCTCCTCATCGGTCATCGACGCGAAGTGCGCTCTATCGTAGTCGTGCTCCAGATACGCATCCGCCACCGCCTGGACGTACGTCGCCTTTTGCCGGGAGAGCCCTGCTTCGGTAAGCGTCTCGGGGTCAACACGTGCGAGCGATTGTGGCGAGATGTCGACAGTCTCGAACAGGCGTCGTCTGATGGCCGTTGCCGCTGACATCGAGACCTGTTGGCGGATGATCGAGGTGATGAGGCGTTGGAAAGTATCGTCTGCAGGTTCGAGTTCGATCGGTCCGTGACGGGTGACGATCGGCCGAAGCGTACTATCTTGCGAGAGAATCTCAGTTGGTGTCGATTCCTCCATAGGCCAGGTTAGGTCGCTGTAGTGTGGTGATCACCAAGTCAGTAGCGATACCGCTCAGTACTCCGCCAGGAACGTCTCGAGGTACGCCATCGTCTTGCGACGAGCTGCGGGAGACGGAAGGTGACGTTCGCCCTCAAGTCGCATGCTGATTTCGAGGTTTGAAAGCACTGCTCTCGCCTGGGCGTGAACGAGATGAGCGGGAACGAGGGGATCGTCACTCGCGGCTGCGACGAACACTGGGGCGGTAAACGAACTGAGTTCCTCCACAGTCGCAGCGGGTGGGAAGGGCACCTCGAGGTTCACCGACCGTAGCACGGTTCCAACGTGCTCGATGACCTGGTTGTCAATGTTCGTCGGTGGTTCAGTGAAGAGCACCCGGATGACTGCCTCGAGGTTCGAACGGGTCGGAAAGTACCGATACCGCATGGCAGGCCACCCCAGATCGATGAGCAGTTGCATCAGCGAGATGCGATCGAGGCCCATCGGGACCAAGAGGCCAGCACGAGCAATGCGTTCCGGTGCAACGCTCGCCACCCTGAGGATAACTCCTGCCCCGTAGGAGATGCCGGCCATCGGTACGCACTGTAGCTCCAGTTCATCGAGCAACTGCGTCACCCAGATACCGAGCGCATCTGACTCCGGAGACCATCGCTTCGGTGCACTGAATCCCGGCTGACCCAGCAGATCGGGGGCAAAGATGCGGAACGATTCGGTGAGTGGACGAAACCACGACAGGGTGACGGGGTTGACCAGGTTCGCGCCATGGAACACGAGTAACGGCTGGGCGGAGGGTTCCCCAGCGACGAGGACGTGAGTGAGTCCGCTCTCCGTCTCGATCCACCGCCGCTCGACATCGATTGAGAGGGCATCTAGGAAGTCGCGATACTGTTGCTTGATCCGCTGCTCACCCCGTTCGCTCCGGTAGATCGATCCGTCATCACCGGACGAACGACGGGGCAAGTGTACCATGTCGGTCGTCCTAGACAAAGCTCTTGCCAAGGATTTCGCGGGCGATGATGTTCTTTTGGATCTGCGTGGTGCCCTCGTAGATCTCCGTGATCTTCGCATCTCGGTAGAACCGTTCGACGTCGAAGTCGTTGACGTAGCCGGCGCCCCCGTGCATCTGCACGGCGTCATCTGCGACCTCGACGGCGACACGCGAGGCAAACGCCTTCGCCATCGATGCGAGCGCGGTGAGCTGGTCGTCCCGCTCCTCGACGGCCCAGGCTGACTTGTAGGTGAGCTGTCTGGCGGCCTCGGTCTTCATCTGCATCTCTGCCAGCGTGTGTTGAACCGCCTGGAATTCCGAGATCGGTCGACCGAACTGTTCGCGTTCCTTGGTGTATTCGATTGCTCGTTCGGTCGCTCCCTTCGCGATGCCGACGGCCTGGGCGGCGACCATCGTCCGGGTGTCGTCGAAGAACTGCATCATCTGGAGGAAGCCGGCATCCTTCGTGCCGACGAGGTTCTCCTCCGGGACGCGCACGTCATCGAAGATCAACTCGGCTGTATCGCTGGCTCTGATTCCGAGCTTGCCGGTGATTTTGTCAGCCTCGAAGCCATCGCGATCGGACTCGACGATGATCTGTGAGAAGCCGCTGTATCGATCGGCGGCATCTGGATCGGTCCGACACATCACGACGAAGAAGTCACCGACGCTCCCGTTGGTGATCCACATCTTGTTGCCGTTGATGACCCACTCGTCACCGTCTTTCTCCGCAGAAGTGGAGACTGCAGAGACGTCCGAGCCCACGTCTGGCTCGGAGACGGCCGTCCCCATCACGGCCTCGCCGGTCGCGACCGGTTCAAGGAACTCTTCCTTTTGCTCCTCGGTACCGAAGGCCATGATCGCGTCGGCCCCGAAGGCCGCACTCGTGACGCTCAGGGCGATGCCGGGATCCACGGAGAAGAGCTCCTCGATGATGAGGGCGACGTCCAGGACTGAGTATCCCGCACCACCGTATTCGACGGGTATGTGGGCGCCGGTGAGGCCCATCTCCGCGGCCTTGTCCATGACGTCCTGAGGGTACGCCTCTTCGACATCGTACTCCGTGGCGACCGGTTCGATCTCGTTCTCGGCGAATCGACGTACCTCGTCTTTCAAGGCGACTTGTTCGTCAGACAGCGCGAAGTCCATACCCCAGTTAACCAGGGTGCAGCCTTAGGCTTTGTTGGCTGCTCTCAGAGATCGGGAATTCCAGGCAAACAACAACGTTCAAAGCTCTGCTCTGTGAATTCTCAGACATGGACTTCGATGATATCGACACCGTAGCAGTGCTTGGCGCCGGGACCATGGGCCATGGGATCGCCGAGCTCGCCGCGATGGCCGAGTACGACGTCGTCCTCCGCGACATCAAGGAGGAGTTTGTTCAGGAGGGATACGACCAGATCGAGTGGAGTCTTGGCAAGTTCGCCGAGCAAGGCCGCTTGACCGAGGATGAGGCGGATGCCATCCTCGATCGCATCGAACCGATGGTTGATCTGGCCGAGGCAGTGAGTGACGCAGACGTCGTCATCGAGGCCGTCCCCGAGCAGTTCGACATCAAGGAGGAGGTATTCGCCGAGGTCGACGCCAACGCTCCCGCGGAGGCGATATTCGCATCGAACACCTCGAGCATCTCGATAACGGCGCTCTCGGAAACGACCGATCGACCCGAACAGTTCTGTGGCATGCACTTTTTCAACCCGCCCATCCGGATGCCACTGGTCGAGGTCATCTCCGGGGAACACACCGATGAGAGCGTCCTGGATGCGATCGAGGCGCTCGCTGAGGACTTCGACAAGACACCCGTTCGCGTCAGGAAGGACAGTCCTGGTTTCATCGTCAACCGCGTCCTGGTCCCGGTGATGAACGAGGCCGCGTGGATGGTCCACAATGACGAGGCAACGATCGCCAGTGTCGACGCCACGACGAAGTTCGACATGGGCCTCCCGATGGGGACCTTCGAGCTGACCGACGTCGTCGGGATCGACGTGTCCGTCGACGTGCTCGAGTACATCCACGAGACGTTGGGGGATGCGTACGAACCGTGTCCGTTGCTCCAGGAGAAGGTCGAGGCGGGAGACCTGGGTCAAAAGACCGATCGCGGCTTTTACGACTACGACAACGGCGGCGTTGATATCCCGGCCGACGCGGGGGAGGCGCTCGTCGAGGAGCGGTTACTCGCCGTGATGGCCAACGAGGTCGCGAAGCTCCTCGAGTCCGACGTGGCCGATCTCGGTGACATCGACGACGCGATGATGCTCGGTGCCGCGTTCCCGGATGGCCCGAGTCGACTGGCTGACGCCTATGGCGTCGAGGAGCTCTACGACCACCTTCATACACGAGTCGATGAGCATCCCCGCTTCGAACCGGCTGATCGTCTCGAGGCGGTTGCTGATCGCGGGGGATTCCACGTGGAGGACGAGGACGGTGAGGCGGCGTACGAGACCCTCGACATCGAGGGACCCGGTGATGACTACGTCGCCGAGTTGGTCATCGATCGAGCCCATCGCATGAACTCGATCAGCGAGGACCTGCTACACGAGCTCGACGACGCCCTCGATCGCTTGGCGGACGACGATGCGGTGCGAGCCATCATTCTCCGGGGCGATGGCGATCGTGCCTTCTCCGCGGGTGCAGACGTGCAAAGCATGGCCGGCAGCGGAGCCGATCCACTGGCCGCCGTCGAGCTCTCTCGCCTCGGGCAACGCGTCTTCGGCAAGTTGGAACGCATCGATGTGCCGGTCGTGGCACAGATCGATGGCTACTGCCTCGGCGGCGGGATGGAGCTGGCCACCTGCGCCGACTTCAGGCTAGCCAGTTCGGGATCGACCTTCGGTCAACCCGAACACGACCTCGGCTTGCTCCCCGGGTGGGGAGGCACCCAGCGGTTGCAGCACATCGTCGGACTCGGTCGTGCGAAGGAGATCATCTTCACGGCTGAGCACTACGAGCCGGAGACGATGGAGGCCTATGGCTTCCTGAACGAGGTGACGGATTCGAGCGATCTCGCCGAACGAACCCGGGAGTTCGCGGCCGACCTCGCGGCCGGGCCACCGATCGCCCAGCGGTACACCAAGCGGGCGATGCATGCCGGACGGGAAGATATCGAAACCGGGCTCGAACTCGAGGCACAGGCGTTCGGTCAGCTCTTCAACACTGACGATCTCATGACCGGTATCACCGCGTTCATGGGCGACGAGGAGCCCGAGTTCGAGGGGAAGTAAGGCAATCGACTGCTGGTTCTTGTGATTTTCGCCCGGTGGCGGTTCCTCACCTCGATCAGGCGGCTGCCTGGGGGGAGGCAGTGGTTGCGAACGAACGCATCGACGGGGGCTATCATGTCGACGCATCCCCAGTGTTAATACGCAGAACTACGATGAGCCGCTATCGATGTCGCTGCGGTCGCTCGGAGAGCGCATCTGGCCGGTGACCTGGCGTGAAAGCAGACGGACCCGTGCGTATCTTCGGCTTGATGGCTCACAGATCGCAGCGGACATGATCGGATCAGGTCCGACGATGGATCTACCGGATGGACAGCGGGTCACCGGCCCGATTCCCCCCGGGCCAGACCGTTCGCCCTTCGACAGTGGCGACAGCTACGGTCGCCGCCAGTGGATCGGTCTGATCGTCGGCCCACTACTGTTCACCATACTGTTGCTCCTCCCGTCACCCGCAGGCCTCGAGCCAAGTGCACAGGCTGTCGCTGCGGTCACCGCCTGGGTGGCTACCTGGTGGATAACCGAGGCGATCCCAATCCCGGCCACCTCGTTGTTGCCGATCGTTCTCTTCCCGGTGACCGGTGCGTTGGGAGTTGCCGAGACCGCGCCATCCTATGCACATCCGGTGATCTTCCTCTTCATGGGGGGCTTCTTCCTCGCCACAGCGATGCAACGGTGGGGGCTTCATCGACGGATCGCGCTTCGAACGATCGGTCTCCTGGGCGACCAACCCAAACGGATCATCCTCGGCTTCATGCTCGCCACGGCGTTTCTGTCGATGTGGGTCTCCAACACGGCGACCGTCATGATGATGGTCCCGATCGCTATCGCGGTCATCTACCAGGCAGCGACAGTTGTCGACGGGATCGATCCGAAGACCGCGTTCGCCCGAGGCGAGTTCACCTTCGGCTTGTGTCTCATGCTCGCCATCGCCTACAGCGCCTCGGTCGGTGGTGTGGCGACACTCATCGGGTCGCCGCCGAACATCATCTTTGCTGGACAGGTGAGCGAGCTCTTCGGCGAGACGATCACGTTCCTCGAATGGATGGTCTATGGCGTGCCAATCGCCATCGTCGGCCTCCTCACCGTCTACCTGTACCTGACGAAGGTGGCGCTCACCCCGGAGGATGAATTGCGTGCGATCGGCGTCCCTGACTTCGATGAGCGACTGCCAGACCTCGGAGCTATCAGTCGGCCTGAACGACTGGTGCTGGTCGTCTTCTTCGCCATGGCGACCGGGTGGATCGGTGGGAGCCTGATCGCCCAATCAGACCACCTCTCCTTGCCCAGCCAGATTGATTCGATCGTCGCCATCGCTGGTGCGCTTTCCCTGTTCTTGATTCCCGCTCGAAACGAATCGGGCGAGCGAACGTTCCTCCTCGACTGGACGCATGCGGTTACGATACCGTGGGGCGTGATCCTCCTCTTCGGTGGCGGGCTGGCCATCGCTGTGGGTTTCGCGGAGACAGGGCTGGCGACCTGGATCGGCGAGCAGCTGTTGATCCTCGAGGAGGTCCCGCTCGTGGTACTCTTCCTCGTCGTGGTAACTGTGGCCATTTTGTTGACCGAGATCACCTCGAACACCGCAACGGCGGCGATGTTGCTCCCAGTGCTCGCTGGCATCGCGGCCGGCATCAGCATCCACCCCTACGCCCTGATGATCGCCGGGGCGACGGCTGCTTCGTTCGCCTTCATGCTCCCGGTCGCGACACCACCGAACGCGATTGTGTTCGGCACCGGCTATGTCTCTATCCGCCAGATGGCGAAAACTGGCCTCGTCCTCAACCTCCTCGCCGTGCTCTTCGTGACAGCGATCGTCCTCTACTGGTTACCGATCGCCTGGGGGATCGACATCACGTCGATACCAGAATTCGCCTTCGAAGTCCTGGGTGACGATACCGGGGATGGGATCATCCTCGTGAGGATTCTCACTTCCACTTGATAGAGCACCCACGGGAGGGAGCCCACTCGAGATCGACGTCGTCTCCTGCCAGTAGCGTGTCGATCGCCTGTTCGATGTAGAACTCGCTTGCGTCTTCATCGGGATCGAGGGCATCGTCGAGTCGGCCCTGATACCGTAGATGGAATCGTCCGCTCTTTCGTTGGGCGAGGAACGGATCCGGCGTACAGACGGCCTGGTACGCTCTGACGACGTCCTGCGATTCGTCCCGAAGATAGTGGTCGTACGCGATAGTCCCGTCCTCGACCTCCTCGATCATGCGGTCGTAACTGTCGTCGGGATACTCCTCGTCGTCGTTCGGGTTGATGCCGATGACGGTCACCTCGTCGTAGTCGTCAGCGATGCGATTCAACAGCGGATGTTTGGCCTGGGCGTAGGGGCAATGATTGCAAGTGAAGACGATCAACGCCAGTTCGGTGTCGACATCCAACAGCGCATGTCGGTCGCCATCGGTTCCAAGCAGTTCGAACGGTGGAACCGGGTCGCCATCGCCGAAATACGGTTCTGAGTCCGTTGCTACCATACCGAGGACCTACCTCATTCAGCACCAAGTGCATGTCGCTGGCGGCAGTGTCGTCCGTTACTCGAGTGCGGTTTCGATCGTGCTGCGCCAGTCGTCGATCTGCTCGAACGCGAGGTCGAGTGATGACCCGGCAATGGCGCCGTGTAACTGACCCGATCCATCACCCTCGCCGATGTGCGTCATCGGCATCCGGTCGTCGATCACCGCGTCAAGTGCGTCGAGGTCCGTCGTCTGGACGAGGGCCCGTCCCGGTTGCTCGTGGAACGCACTCTCGAGGGCATCGCCGTTGCCATCGTACTCAATAGAAAGTCCAACTGATGGCGAAATCATCTCCGCCAGAGCGGTGAGGAGGCCCCCGTGGGCGACGTCGTGAGTCGACACCGTGGTTTCGTGTCTGGCGATGTCGATCAGCGTCTCGATCGATGTCTGGGGGCGCTCGGGAAGTTCGGGAAAGCGACCGGTGGCGTCGTATCTGGCAAAGAGCTCGGATCCGCCAAGCCTGCCATCAGCGCCGGTTGACACCGGATCGCCGACGAGGACGAGCGAGGCATCAGCCCGGGCCTGTAGAGTCGGAACGTCGAGCGAGGTGGTCTGTCCGATCATGAACACCGTGGGCGTCGGCGGGATCGGCCCGTGTTCGGAGTCGTTATAGAGCGATACGTTACCCCCGACGATCGGAACGTCGAGGGTCGAGCACATGTCCGCCAGACCCTCGACGATCGCGCGAAAGCCACCGAAGACGTCCGGTTTCTCTGGATTCCCTCCGTTCAGACAATCAACCGCTGCGAGGGGATTCGCACCCTTGACTGCGAGGTTGGTGGCCTGTTCGAGTCCAACAGCACCACCGCCACGTCGTGGCGCGGCAGCGGTCCAGTTCGGCTCGGCGCCGGAAACCAACGCGAGACCTGCATCTGCTTCCCGAATCGCCATGACCGCCGCATCATCACCTGGCCTGACTGCGGTCCGTGTACCGACTTCATGATCGTACTGCCGGTACACCCAGCGCCTGCTTCCGATATTGGGCGAGGTGAGGACGGATTCGATCGCATCATCGAACGACACGGGGGGTCGCTCGACGATCGGTTCACTTTGCGTGCTACCGACTCGATCCTCCATCGGCGCCCCCTCGGCGACGAGCTCAGGTGGCACGTCCACGACGACCTCGCCATCGAAGCGACACACGTAGTTCCCATCGGTGATCTCGCCGATCACGGACGCCTCGAGATCGAACTCCGCTGCGACGGCCAGGACCGCGTCGACATCGGCAGGTTCGACCTCATACGCCATGCGTTCCTGCGATTCTGCCAACAGGATCTCGGTGGCGTTCATGTTCGGTTCACGTTGGTGGACCTGCTCGAGATCGATCATGGCTCCGAGGCCACCCTGGGCCACGAGTTCGCTGGTGGCACCTCCCAGGCCGGCGGCACCGAGGTCACGGGCGGACTGGATGAGCCCTCGATCGAGCAGCGCCTCGTTCGCCTCGATGAGCAGTTTCTCGGTGTAGGGGTCACCGACCTGGACGGCCGGTCGATCCTCGACGGCGGAATCCTCGTCGAGGTCCTCGCTCGCGAAGCTCGCCCCGCCGAGGCCATCCCTTCCAGTCGCGTTACCGACGAGGACGAGGTGATTGCCGGCCGCTTGGGCCGCACCGCGGAGGAGTCGATCAGGTGTCGTGAGCCCGACACACCCGACGTTGACGAGCGGGTTACCTTGAAATCCGGGATGGAACGAGAGACTTCCGCCAACGGTCGGGACGCCGATCGCGTTGCCATAGTCGGCGATCCCGTCGACGACACCTTCGAGCAGGTATCGGCTATGGTCTCGCTCGAACGGGCCGAAATAGAGCGAATCGACCAGCGCGATCGGGTACGCACCCATCGACATCACGTCTCTGACGATCCCACCGACGCCGGTGGCGGCTCCATCGTACGGTTCCACGTACGAGGGATGGTTGTGGCTCTCGACGCCCAAGACAGCGATCGTATCCTCATCGAGCGAGATCGCGGCGGCATCGTCGCCCGGACCGACGACGATGTGGTCACCCTCTGATTCGAAGGCGCCCAGTAGCGGACGGGAGGAGCGGTAGGCACAGTGCTCACTCCAGAGGTTCTCGAACAGGGCCGCCTCCGTCCGGGTGGGTTCTCGACCGAGGCCCTCCACAACGAGTTGGTGGTCCCCCTCCGGTAAGGTCATTCAGTGAGTGGTACCCCAAGTCCGCCAATAGGACTTTCCATCTGGGCTCTATCCCCGTGACTAGTTCTGCGATATCTCGGTGTGGACCGCGGCCCTTTTGGTCACACTCGACAAACGCCTCAGGTGTGCTAACCGCGGAACTGCACGTCCATTCCTCGCTCTCAGAGGACGGACGTGATCCCGTCGATCTCATCTTCGAGCAAGCCGAGGCTGTTGGCTTGGATGCCATCGCCATCACGGACCACGACCAACTCGAGGCGAGCCGCGAGGCCGTCGAGCTGGCACCGGAGTACGGACTCGTCGGAATCCCTGGCATCGAGGTCAGCTCGGCAGATGGCCACGTCATCGGGCTCGGTGTCTCCGAGACGGTACCGCCAGGTAACACCTTCGTGGAGACAGTCGACGAGATCCATGCGGCAGACGGCATCGCTGTCGTCCCACATCCATTTCAGGCATCCAGAAGCGGTGTCCTCACGAGGATTGAGCCAGCGGCGGTCCTGGACCATGCCGACGCCATCGAGGTGTACAACTCTCGGTTGTTGACCGGCCGAGCCAACCGCAAGGCCATGCGCTTCGCCCTCGAACACGGGCTGTCCCAGACGGCCGGGAGCGATGCGCACATCTGCGAGATGGTCGGCCAGGCGGTCACCCACATCGATGCCCAGGACCCAACGGTCTCATCGATCCTCGAGGCCATCGAGGATGGTCGGACGACCATCGATGGGAAGCGAACGCCCTGGCGCATCAGTTTCAGACAGGCCAGCGGTGGGATTCGACGACGCATCAGTCGTCGCCTCCCGTGGTAATTTTCACCTCAGAGGGTACCGATTAAGGGGCTCGCATTTGTACGTAGCTCATACGTGCTCGAAACGGTTCTCTACGCAGGCATTCTCGTCGCGCTCTTTGTCGGATACAATATCGGCGGAGCGACAACCGGGGTCTCCTTCGGGCCTGCGGTCGGCGCTAACGTGGTCTCGAAGCTCGTCGCAGCGGCGTTGATGTCGTTCTTCTTCTTCCTCGGTGGCTGGTTCATCGGACCAGCGGTCGTTCGGACCCTTGGGGACGAGCTCGTCCCGCTGCAGTTCATGACGTTGGAGGCCGGTATCGGGGTGCTGTTCTTCATCGGTCTCGCCCTGTTCGTCGGCAACATCTTCGGGGTTCCCGCCTCGACTTCGATGACGGCCGTTGGATCGATCGCCGGCCTTGGCATCGCGACCGGGAGTCTCGATTGGGCGACGATGGGCGAGATCATCGGCTGGTGGGTCGTCGCTCCGGTCGTCGCCTTCTGGGTGAGCGCCGTCATCGGTCGATACTTCTACGCCCGGATCAACCGGTGGGTCGCCATCCAGCGTCGCGAAACCTCCTTGTGGCGACTCGATCGATCCTCGACGATCACGCGCGTGGGGCTGGCACCCGATGTGAGCCGGCGTGAGCTGACGGGTTCGGTCGTCGTCATCGCGATCGGCTGTTACATGGCGTTCAGCTCGGGAGCGTCGAACGTCGCCAATGCGGTGGCACCGCTCGTTGGCAGCGGCTCGATCTCGATGGAGTGGGGAGTGATCGTCGCTGGGATCGCGGTGACCATCGGGGCGTTCACGATCGCGAGGCGAACCCTCGAGACGATGGCCAACGACATCACGGCGTTGCCGTTGACCGCAGCCGTGGTCGTCATGGTCGTCTCGGCGACGATCGTGACCCTGCTGTCGGCGATCGGCATCCCGGTCCAACTCGTGATCGTTGCGACGATGAGTATCATCGGGCTTGGGTGGGGGCGTGCCACCCGAACGACCACCGTGTCAGATGCGGTGCACCGGACCGAGAAGCCGACCGTTTCGACCGGTGCGCTCACCGTCGACGAGGAGGGCGAACCGCTGCCCAAGATCGGCGAGGAGGACCCGAGAGACATCCCACGTGCCTCCGAGCTGTTCGACCCGACGACGACGGGTCGCGTCATCTTCATCCAGAATATCGTCCCGATGGTGGCGACGCTCGGCTCGTACCTGACCTTCAGGTTCGTCCCGCTGTTCGGGTTCTAATTCCAGAATCTCCAACCGTCTGTTGCCGTGGCCAGGTCAACGTGAGCAATCCAGCTAGCTCCGTCAAATGGCCCATTTATCCACCAGCTGCTACCGAAACGCTCAGGCCACGGGACCCAGTTGCGTGAGGTATGGACGAACCGGTTGTCGACACCGCCACGGTCCGCCACGTCGCGGACTTGGCGTATGTCGAGATCGATGACGAAGATATCGATCGATACGCCGATCAATTCGAGGAGATCTTATCGTGGTTCGAGGCGCTCGAGACGGTCCCCGAGGTCGAGGATTCAGACGAGCTGACGAACGTGCTTCGACCGGATGAGATAGCGTCAAGCCTGGAGCGTGAGGAGGCACTCGCGAACGCTGGCGAGCGTGAAGATGGCTACTTCAAGGGGCCACCAGTCGGATGAGCACGAACGCCTTCATCACGCGAGAGACGATCGAGCCGACCGGATCGGGAGCGCTCGATGGCCTCCAGGTGGCGATCAAGGACAACATCTCGACTGAAGGCATCCCCACGACGTGTGGGTCACGGATGCTCGAGGACTACGTTCCGCCGTACTCTGCCACCGTCGTCGAACGAATCCTCGATAGCGGGGGATCGGTCCTTGGCAAGGCCAACATGGACGAGTTCGGCATGGGGACGACGACGGAGACCTCCGCGTTCGGCCCGACGGAGAACCCCCGGGTGGCGGGACACGTCCCGGGTGGGTCGTCCGGCGGGAGCGCCGCCGCCGTCGCTGCGGGCACGGTCGATGTCGCCCTCGGATCGGACACGGGTGGTTCGATCCGGTGCCCGGCTGCCTTCTGTGGCATCGTGGGTCTCAAACCCACCTACGGCCTCGTTTCCCGCTATGGGCTCGTTTCCTACGGGAACAGCCTCGAGCAGATCGGTCCCCTCGCGACCGATGTAGCCGACGTGGCTCGCTTGCTCGACGTCATTGCCGGGGTGGATGATCGAGATGCAACGACGCGAGAGCCACCTGCCTCGACCTCGTACCTGGATGCGATCGATGGCGACATCGACGATCTTCGAGTCGGGCTTCCCACGGAGCTGCTCGAGGGTGTCGACGAACCGGTCGAACAGGGATTCACTGCTGGTATCGACCAGCTCGAGGCGGCCGGGGCCACCGTACAGGAGGTCTCGCTGCCGTCGCTCGAACCCGCGGTTCAGGCGTATTACGTCATCGCGATGGGTGAGGCCTCGTCGAACCTGTCGCGATTCGATGGGATCCGCTATGGGCTATCTGACCCGGGTGGGGGTGACTGGCGAGAGGTATTCTCCTCGAGACGGGCTTCGGGATTCGGCGACGAAGTGACGCGTCGGATCCTCCTTGGCACCTTCGCGTTATCCGCCGGGTACCAGGACCGGTACTACCGCCAGGCGCAACACGCCCGCGCCTGGCTCGCCAACGAGTTCGACACGATTTTCGAGAAGGTCGATGTGCTGGCGAGTCCGACGATGCCGATCGAACCGTTCCCACTCGGCGAGGCCCTCGACGATCCGATGACGATGTACCGGGCCGATGCGAACACGGTCCCGGTCAACCTGGCCAATCTCCCCGCGATATCAGTCCCTGTCGAGGCGCCACGGGACCTCCCGGTTGGGCTACAGCTCGTCGCTCCTGCGTTCGGAGAACGTCGCCTGCTCAACGTGGCCTCGGTACTCGCCTAAGGATCGTACTCCTGAAACGCGAGGCTCATGACCCACTGAGAGAAGGCATCGGAGGTCTCGTCGATCGAATCCTCGCCGATGAGCGGCGACAGCTGATCGCCTGCCATCAACACCGAGAAGTCAAGGTCGTGGGCGACCGGACGGAGGAAGTAGGTCCGATTGCCCTTGTAGACGGTCTCGAAGCGATCGATCAGGTCGTTCTCGATCAACGTCGTGACGATCCGACTCCCCTGGCGGGAGGTCACATCGAGTTCCTTCCAGAAATCGCTCTGGTGTATCCCCTTGGTCTCCCGGATCAGTTCCAGGCCTGCTCGCTCCTCCTCTGACAGTTCTTGCTCAGCTTGGGGAACACTCGTTGACATGGGTAACTCGACGATACCGGTGGGTATCCACCGTTTCCGTAGCCGAATCGTCGTTTCGCTGCCGCTTAAAGGTGGCTGTCCAGCGTGGTCGTCTCGAAGACTGCCTCACAGGGGGGACCATCCCCGTGTCTGAGCTCGATACGGTGTTCAGGTGCCGTCTCGACGAGAACCGTGGTGGTCGAAACCGTCCCGAATTCGTCGCCATGTCGACAGAGCCCCCGGTCGTGATCGGCGAGCACCTCGATCGCTCGGTCGAGCCAGGCATCACCATCGTCACCGGGCGCCGGTGCGAGCTCTCCGCGGACGGTGCGGACGATCGATGCCGATTCATCCAGCCCATGATTGTCGAGGACGTGCACGCCAGGCGAGAGCTCCTGTCCGTCGACCTCCCCATCCCACGTCACGTAGAACGCAGTGTTCGGGTCGACCAGCAGGAGGTGAAAGCCAGCGTACCGGTGTTCGCCCAGCAGCGATGCCAGGAACGTCCTGGCCTCATCCGCCGTATCGACGCTCAGGAGGTCACGGACGAGTTGCCCCCGAGAGCGTTCGCCCGCCGGACCCTCGTCTCGATTGGCGATGGCAACGACGAGTTCGTGGTCGTTGACGCCGATCCAGGTGCCTCCGGCTTGTTTATCGACCGGAGCGATCGCCCGCGGATCTGCGTTCATGAGCCGCGGTCCGGTTGCCCCTCGGTCGTATGATTCATCGCGGTTTGCGGCCAAGACCGTGGGCGTGTCATCGATCGCCTTCCAGGCGAGCAGGAGGCTACACACGTCGATAGACCCTCCGCCTGAGACGGCCATAAAGTTCCCGGGTCAGTCCTCTGCTTGCGTGAGCGTTGCACGCACCGCTTGCCGATCGACGGTTCCCGAAACGGTTCGGGGGATGGCATCGACCTCGACGAATGTTTTCGGGACGGCGTGGGCGTCGAGCTGTTCCGTGGACCACTCCCGGAGTTCATCCTCTTCGATCGATCGTGTCGGGACGATGGCTGCGACCACGCGTTCACCCCATTCCGGGTCGGGGAGGCCGACAACGACGACGTCATCGACCGATGGATGGGTCGCGAGCCGTTCCTCGACGGCCAGTGGATGGACGGTTTCGCCGCCCGTGTGGATGGCGTCGTCGTGTCTTCCGACGATCCACAGGCGACCGGCTTCATCGAGCTTCCCCACGTCCTCGGTCACCAGCCGCCATCCACGATCCGAGTGAGTGGTCGCAACGGTTTCGCTCACGGTAGGTCCAGTTACCTCGATGCGACCAACGGTGTCTGCGTCGACCGGGGCGCCGTCCGCATCGAGGATTCGAACGCCGATGTTCGAGAGCGGTCGACCGACCGTCCCTGGGTGCGCATCACGCTCCGCTGGTGTCGCCGTGGTCACCTGGCCGATCGTCTCGGTGAGCCCATAGGTCGCCCACACTGGAAACGCCGCGTTCCTGGCTCGCTGATACAGCGATTCACGAAGCGGTGCCCCACCGACGAGCAGACAGCGGAGTGTCTCAGGCGCGGCTGTTTCGGTTTCGAGTGCCCGGTAGAGCATCGTCGGAACGATCGAGGCGATGGTTGCCTCACTCGCAGCGATCTCCGCGAGGTATCCATCGGGTGCTGGTTCGGCTGATAGGATCACGGAAGTCCCCTCGGGGAGGCTCCGGAGGATCGGTGCGAACCCGCCCATGTGGTGGAAGCCAAGCGGGTCGTACCATCGCTCTCCCGTGTCGAGTGCCAACCGATCGACCGCTGCGCGCCCGGCCGCAGTGTGGTTGCGTATCGTATGGATGACGGGTTTCGGTTCGCCGGTACTTCCCGAGGTAAATAGCTGGGTGATCGGTTGTGTTTTGGGGATCGGAGACGGTTCGATAACCGTTCCTTCCCGGACCTGATATGGTGAGAACACCGGCATATCGGTCTCATCCTCGAGCCCATCGACATCGGTGATCAGGACCTCGATGTCACCTTGCTGCATGCGGTATTCGATCGTCTCAGGCTCGCTCGTGGGGTCGATTGGAGTGGCGATGCCACCGGCTCGAATCACCGACAATATCACCACGACAGCGCTGAGACGATCCGTCACTGCCACTCCGATCGCTGACCCGGGGTTGGTCTCATGGTTGTTCAACCACCCCGCGGTAACACCGACCGTTTCATCCAGCTCCTGGTAAGTGAGTGAGCGGCCATCCGAGGTAGCCAGTGCGGTTGCCTTCGGCCAGGTGGTTGCACCGATGCCGACCGGGTCGGGCAGGTGTGATTCACTCATCGGGGATGTCTACCTCGTCAATGCCGATACCAGGACCCTCAGATAGCTCGAATCGCCCGTCAACGACCCTCGGTGGATCGCTGAGGAGGTCACGTTCAAGCCGACGACCAGTATCGAGCCCGGCTGGCACATGAGCGGGTACTGAAGCGACGATATGGGCTGCGACGCTTCGGCCGATGGCGCTGGTAACAAGATCGCTGACGACTGGCGTTTTGCCACAGCTACGAGCGGTCATCGCGACACTTCGGGCGATATCTGGGCCACCCAGGGCCATGGGTTTGATGATGATGACGGCTGCCGTGGATCGCATGCTCGCGGTCACGCCGTCGGTGAGCAGGGCTTCGTCGAGGGCGGTATCGATCCCCACCGAGTCGAGGGAGTCGATCACATTCGGATCGATCCCGGCTACCGGTTGTTCGATGTAGATCGGCGAGTACTGGGCTAGCTCCTCACCGAAGGAACGTGCAGTGCTCTGGTCCCAGGTCGCGTTCGCATCCAGGCGCAACTCGATATCGGGACCGATTGCGTCCCGGAGTGCCTCGACGCGGTCGAGATCGCTCGATGGGGTGGATCCAACCTTCAG
>CAZXER010000013.1:43828-47722 GCA_964639975.1 uncultured Halobacteriales archaeon
TCTCCAATCGGCATGTCGGTCGATGAAACGGACGCAAGCGCTGCAGCGGTCTCCTCATAGGACTCGGTCCACGGCGGGAGCGGCGATGCCTCGCCGATGCCACGGCCGTACCTGACGATGAACCCTGCCCGTCGTTCGATCGTCTCAGACGCGCTCTGAAGCGGGTCCGAGAGGCGCAGTTCGAAGGGACTGGTCGAGACGGACGTCATACCCAGACACCAGCGGTGAAGAGGACGGCGAACAGGAGGGTGAGCTGGCCGGTCTTCGAGAGGGTGCGATTGAGCCTCTCACCATCACGTGGTTGGAACACGCGGGTGGTCACGAGTATCGCCAGTGGTAGCGAGAAGTACACTGCACCAACCCTGGTCGTCCCCTCAAGGATGAAGTACACCGGGACGGTGTACGCGACGAGGAGCAAACCGACGAACTCGACGCGGGTCCCAGCCGGCCCGAGGATGACAGCGAGGGTGCGCTTGCCGGCGTCACGATCGTCCTCGATATCACGGAGGTTGTTGACCACGAGGATGGCGGTGGTCAGTGCCCCCATGGCGATGCCGCCCATGACCGCCTCGATCGTCACGGTCCCAGCGGGGATGGTCACCGTGAGTGGATCAGCCAGCACGGCTGCTGCCTGCACGTAGTAGGTGCCCGTCACGGCGACCAACCCGAAGAAGACGAACACGAACAGGTCGCCGAGCCCTCGATACCCGAAGGGAAGCGGTCCACCGGTGTACGCGTACCCGCTCGCGATGCTGACCAGTCCAACGACAACGATCGGAGCGCCCCCCACGTACACGAGGTAGCATCCCACCAGCAACGCCGCAGCGAAGGTGGCGAACGCGGCAACCTTGATCGTCTCAACGTCGATCAGACCCGCGGCGGTCACTCGAGTAAATCCGTCCCGATCAGCGCTGTCGGCCCCGCGGAGTGCATCCGTGTAGTCGTTGACGAAGTTGGTCCCGATCTGGATCAGCAACGCACCGACGAGGGCGGCACCGGCTGGCAGCGGTGCGAAGACACCATCCGCACCGGCTAACCCGATGCCCACGAGGACCGGGGAGATCCCAGCGGGTAGCGTGTGAAGTCGCGCAGCGATGATCCACGCGTGCAGCCGGGATGGTACCGACGCCTCCATTGGTCAGAGGTGAGTCAGGAACGACAGAAAACGGTGTCGACCGCCTACCGGCGCTGACAACCGAGTTCGACGGCTCGATTGGTGAGCTCTTCGATCACCGATGGCCGGGCCCGTGCCTCTACGCGCACGGTGTCCTCGGTGTACTCGACAGTCGAGACGCTCGCGCGCTCGTGCACTTCGGAGACGAACGACATGGCATCGTCGCCGTAGGCCAGCTCGATGCTCGCCTCCTGTGTCGGCAACCGCTCGACGATAGCCTCCTCGAGGGTATCCAGGTTCTCCCCGTCCCAGGCGCTGATCGGGATCGGCGTGGCGTTGAAGTTGCTGAGTCGCTCGAGGCGATCGTCGATGGTTCCCTCCTCGACGAGATCGATCTTGTTGAGCACCGGGACGACGTCCGCAGTCGACACGCCTTGGGTCTCCAGCACGTCACGCGCTACCTCGAGTTTGTCCGTGAACCGATCGGGTTCGTCGGTTGCCTCCGTCACGAGGACGACGAGGTCGGCGACACTGGCTTCCGACAGGGTTTCAGCGAAGGCGACGACGAGGTCGTGGGGCAAGTCGCTGACGTATCCCACGGTATCCGTGCAGAGCACCGGTCGACCGTCAAGCGTCGCGCGACGCGTTGTGGTCTGTAACGTCTTGAACAGCCGGTCCTCGATGGCAGCTGGGGTGTCCTTGTCGGGATGGGCGTCGAGTGTCTCCTCCAGTGAGAGGTCGTCCGCGAGGCGATGCAGCAGCGTGGATTTCCCGGCGTTCGTGTACCCGGCGATGGTCACGAGGTCGAATCCCTCCTCGCTTCGTCGTCGGCGAACGCGCTCGCTTGGATCGGGGAGCTCGTTCAGCTCCCGCTCGAGTGCGGTGATGCGGTCTTGCAGCTGATATCTCCTTGATCCCTTCTCGCCGTACTTCGTGAGGAGGCTCTCATCGGAGACCTCGTTGAACCAGTCGAGTTCGTAGCGCAACCTCGCGAGCTCGACTTGCTTCTTTGCGTAGGGGTCCTGTGCTTGGGAGGCGAAGATATCGAGTACGAGGCGATATCTGTCAACGAGACGGGTCCCCTCGGGTATCTCGAGTCTGAGGTTCCGCGCCTGTCCCGAGGTCAACTCGTCGTCGATGGCGATGAGGGTAGCGTCCGTGCTCGTGGCGACCTCGACCAGTTCGGCCACCTTTCCGCGTCCGAGGTGCGTACCCGGGTCTTCCGGGCGAACCTGCGTGAGCACGGCCTCGACACTGTAGCCAGCCGCCTCGACGAGCCCTTCGAACTCTCTAGTCTCGACTGGCGGACTGTCTGCTCGTTTTGCGATCACTGCGGGTTCCGATTGTGCTGTCATGGGGATGGTGTGACTCGGCGGCGCTGTCGAGAGACGATACGATACCGCCGGCTACGGCGGTACTAGCTGAAAAACGGGCTCTGGACGGCATCGCTCAGTCGTGCCGCAACGCAACCATCGACACGGTCCATGTGGCCCGCGTCAGGAGGAGAGGGTCATCGTCTGCCTTCATGACACATCGCATCGGCCTGCACCAAAAGTGTTGCTCAAGGTGAGAGATAGATTGGACGCCACATGGTCGCCGTGAGGCGTTGGTTATGTCGAGATACCGTCAACAGCGACGGTTGAGCGTATGGAGATCGAAAGCCCCCTCGGGGACACAGGCTCCCCGAGCTAGTACCGCCAGGGGTAGTCGTCGAAGTCGGGGTCGCGTCCCTCGACGAAGGCATCGCGACCCTCCTGTGCCTCGTCGCTCATGTAAAAGAGTCGGGTCGCCTCACCGGCGAAGACCTGCTGGCCGACGAGGCCGTCGCTGTCGAGGTTGAACGCGTACTTGAGCATCTTGACGGCCGTCGGGCTCTTGGCGTTGATCTCGGCGGCCCATTCGAGGGCGACGTCCTCGAGGTCGTCGTGGGGGACCACCTCGTTGACCATGCCCATGTCGGCGGCCGCCTCGGCATCGTACTCCTTACCGATGAAGAAGATCTCCCGGGCCTTCTTCTGGCCCACCTGTCTGGCGAGGTATGCCGAGCCAAAGCCGCCGTCGAAGCTCCCGACATCGGGATCGGTCTGCATGAACCGGGCGTGCTCGCGACTCGCGATGGTGAGGTCGCACACGACGTGCAGGCTGTGGCCGCCGCCGACGGCCCATCCCGGGACGACCGCGATGACCGGCTTGGCCATGTGTCTGATGAGGCGTTGCACCTCGAGGATGTGCAACCGGCCGATGGGGGCTGCTTGGTCGTCGTCTCGCGTGTAATCGTACCCGGCACCACCGCGGATCGCCTGGTCGCCACCCGCACTGAACGCCCACCCCTCGTCTTTCGGCGAGGGGCCGTTGCCGGTGAGGAGCACGCAGCCGACATCGACCTGTTGCCTGGCGTGATCGAGCGCCTGGTAGAGCTCGTCGACGGTCTCGGGTCTGAAGGCGTTGCGTACCTCGGGACGATCGAAGGCGATCCGGACCGTATCGCCGCGCACGTGGCGGTGGTACGTGATATCCTCGAATGGACCGATGGGCGCCTCCTCCCAGACCTCGGCCTCGATGAGCGCTGATACCATACCCAAGGGCTCGCAGGCGGATGACTAAGGCGTGTTCGTTCTATCAGCACGATAGTACATACCCGGGTATGTGCTGAGTGCGGGACTGTCGTTCGCGGAATCTGGAAATAATTAATACGGACCAATCCTTGCTAGATGTTGTCGTATGCCACCAACTCTCGATCGACGAACGTTCTTGCAAAGCATCGCCGCCACGGGTGTCAC
>CAZXER010000014.1:0-40867 GCA_964639975.1 uncultured Halobacteriales archaeon
GCGAGGAATGACCGAGCGGACCTTCGTGATGGTCAAACCCGATGGCGTTCATCGGGGTCTCATCGGAGAGGTCATCGGTCGCCTCGAAGCTCGCGGCTTGAAGCTCGTTGGTGCGAAGGTCATCTCGATGGACCGTGACCTCGCCGAGGAACACTACGGCGAACACGAGGGCAAACCCTTCTTCGAGGGTCTCGTCGAGTTCATCACCTCCGGTCCCGTGGTACCGATGGTATGGGAGGGTGCGGATGCGACCCGTCAGGTCAGGCAGATGATCGGTGAGACGGATCCCCTCGAGGCGGAAGCCGGGACGATCCGGGGCGACTACGCCCTCGATATCGGTCGGAACGTCGTCCATGCATCCGCCCATGACGACCCCGGTGCGAACGAACGAGAGATCGACATCTTCTTCGATGAGTCGGAGCTCGTCAGTTTCGATCGATTGGACGAGCAGTGGCTCTATGAGTAGCCACTGAGCGCACCACACCGATACGGAGTTGCTGCTGTTGTTTTGCGTCCGATAGGACTTAGGGGAGGTCCGTGTAGGTATCACGTGTGGGACCTCGTATCACACGACGGCGGCTCATGGCCGGCGGGTTCGCCGCAGGTATCGGGGCGCTAGCGATTCCAACGGTGCGGGACTACCTCGATCTGCTCGCTCCTGGTTCTGGGCAGCTCTGGGGTGGCCTTGGCCCACCACCCTCGGGAACGATCGACAGTCCATACGGCGATGCCACGGTCGTGTACGACGATGAGGGTGTCCCGCACATCGAATCCGATGGCGAACTCGCGCTGCAGTACGCCCATGGCTACGTGCAGGGGTACGACCGGCTGTTCCAGCTCGATCTCTTCAGACGGCAACTTCGAGGCAACCTGTCGGAGGTAGCTGGTGAAGCAACGGTCGAAACCGATGAATTCCATCGGCGGATGGATTTCGCCGCCGCGGCTGCCGCCAGTGCGGCGGCGATCGAGGACACCGATACGTACCCCGTTCTCGAGGCGTTCGTCGATGGCGTGAACGCCGCTCGTGTCGAGCGCACAGCGCCGGTCGAGACCGACCTGTTGGATTACGAGATCGAGCCGTGGACGGTCACCGACTCGCTCTTGATCGAGAAGTTGATGGGATGGGATCTCACGGGACGCTTCAGGACGCTTCGACGGGCCGCGTTGGCGGAGGAGTTCGACCGCTCGCTCGTGGATGCGCTGTTCCCCTCGCGGTACGACCACGACGTCCCGATCATCCGTGGAGCCTCGTCCTCGTCAGTACAGCGTCCAAGCACGGACGCGACCGTTCCGCCTGAGGCAGCCACCTGGCTCTCGTCGTTCGAGGCCCCTCGAGGCCAGGGATCTAACAGTTGGGTGGTCAGTGGAGACCATACCACCACTGGTGGTCCGATCCTCGCGAACGATCCTCACCTCCTACTGTCGAGCCCACCGATCTGGTACGAAGTTGGCCTCGAAACACCGACGTTTGCGACGCGCGGGGTGACGTTCCCCGGGACGCCCTTCGTGGTCATCGGCCGGAACCGACAGGCATCGTGGGGCTTAACGAACGTCCCGGCGGACGTCATGGACTTCTATACGTACGATGTCGATGGTGACCAGTACCGTATCGGCGACGATTGGTACGCATTCGAAACCCAGCACCAACAGCTTGCGGTCGCAGGCGAGTCCGATCGGGAGCTGGAACTGCGGTGGACCGACCATGGCCCATTCATCGAACGGCACGAGGCCGAAGTCGCCATCCAATGGACGGGTCTGGGTGCGACGAAGACGGTCGATGCCGTGCGCCAACTTCAGTTCGTCGACGACCACGAGAGCCTGCTCGAGGCGATGTCCAACTGGGATCTCCCCCCACAGAACCTCGTGTACGCAGACGAGGGCGGTCGGACGAGATATCAGATGGTCGGGAAGATCCCGATTCGCCGAACCGATGGCGAAGCCGTACGTGGCGATCAGGTGTTCGATGGCTCTGCAATGGAGGGGACCTGGCAGGGGTTCACCTCGTACCAACAACCCACCTGGGAGGATTTCATCCCCCTGGCTGAACTGCCTCATGTCGTCGACCCGGCTGTCATCTCGACGGCGAATCAACGCGTGGTCGACGACCCGGAGCACTACCTCGCAGAGATCCATTCCGCGCCGTATCGGGCTCGTCGAATCGATTCATTGCTGACCGAGGCAACGAGTGATGTCGCCGACATCGAGGATATGATCGATACCCAACAGGACCTTCGCGATGAGCTGGCGGCGACCCTCGTGCCAGAGATACTTGATGCGATCGACGCAGCCGATGAGGGGTTCGAATCGATTCGGTCTGCGCTCGAGGCTTGGGACTACCGAATGGCCGTCGATAGCTGGGCCGCCGTCGTCTTCGAGATCTGGTTGAGGGCGTTCCGCAAGCGAGTGTTCGTCGAGCCGTTATCAGAGGCTGGTCTCGATACCGAGTTTCATCCATCAGACTGGATCCTCGCCACGCTTGAGGCAACGCATCCATGGTACGACGAGGTTGGATCCCGCGAGGACCACCTGCTTTCCGCCCTTGATGCGGCAGCCGAGGAGGCGAGTGAGTACGACGACTACGGTGACTTCCAGCAGACCAGCATCAATCACCCCTTCGAGGTCGGCTTCCTGAACTACCCCCGGTATCCGATGCCGGGGTCGGCGCATACGGTGAAGAACTATCGTCGAGACTCGCCAGTCGGTCCAGGATGGCAGCAGATCGTTGATCACGGCACCGATGAGGCAGTAGGTCGACTCGCAGGTGGGAACGTTGGCCGCCTGTTATCACCGCACTACGACGATCAGCTCCGTCCCTGGATCGAGGGGAGGTACAAATCCCTCGACTGGACACCGACCGAAAAACGACGCCTCGAGTTCCAGGGTGATGATGAATGACTCCTGATATCCTCGATCGAGGTGATGCGACGTTGGAGGCCATTAGAACCGAGCAACGCCTCCAACTCTCGGTGCTTGTAGGTGGCCTCTTCATCGCTCTCTTGCTTGCCCTCTTTCACTGGATCGGCTTTCTGGTCGCCGGCGTGGTCCTCGGGGTCGCCTCGACATCTATCAAACAGGCACTCGTCGGGGTACTTGGGGTCTGGATCCTCGTCATCAGCAGCTTCCTCGGATACGCCTGGTGGTACGACCAACTTGCTATCGTCCTCGACCTCGGTGAGTTGACGCTCGTGTCGATGGTGATTCCGCTGGGACTGGTGTTCATCGGCTCACTCCTTCGGGGGATCGTGTGATTCAGCTATGACGGTCGGTTCGGGGTCGAGGCGATGTCAGTCGTCTCCCCCGCGCTATCGTCCATCCAACGATGTCACGGAACGTTTAATCACAGCCAGCCGCAACGCTCGTACTGCGCAAGGGTAGCCAAGCACGGCCAACGGCGGCGGACTCAAGATCCGCTCCCTCAGGGGTTCGTCGGTTCGAATCCGGCCCCTTGCATCGACGATCGATATCAACTGAGACACTATCATGTCGAACACATACTTCGGGAAGGACCCGTGGACGTTGTGGTGGCAAGGGATGCTGGCCGCGGTCGCGATCGTGGTCGTCGCGGCCGTGGTGTTCCCCCAGACGGTTTATGAGGGGTTCATCTGGAAGTACTTCTGGGGCCCAGTGGTCGCCGATGGCCAGGGCTTCAACTGCGTCGCCTACGCCGGCGGTGCCGAACTCCCGTGCATCGATGCCGGACCCGATGCCGGCGCAACCGCCGAGCCAGGCTACACGACGGTATCGACCATCAGTTACGCAGTCGTACTCCTCGCCTTCCTCATCGGCGTGTATCTCGGCATCGACCGCTTCGAGATTGATGCGACACCGGCACTTTTCTTCGCGCTTGTCCCGTTCCTCTTCCTCGGTGGGGCGATGCGAGCCCTAGAGGATGCGACCGTCCTCCTCTCGGCAGATGCAGGGAGCTTCGTCTTCTCATTCCCCCTGACAGCCATCCTCATCAGCCCGATCATCTACTTCTTCGTGTTCTTCATCGCGGTCATCACAATCGCCGTTAGCGTCTATCTATCGAGACATGCGGTTGCAAACTCGTATGAACTCCCGGTGGCCGCAACCGGGACCGTCATGCTTCTTATCGCGATCGGCTATCTGTTGTACCTCGTCAGCTTGATCCCGGACAATACGATATCACTGCCGATGTTCGCCATCACGCTTGGTGGTGCAACCCTCACTGCTGCGGTCGTCTGGGTCGGGGTCTCAAGTTACGTCCCGACGCTCAACGATGGAACCGGCCGCATCGGACCGCTGCTTATCTGGGGTCATGCAGTCGACGGGTTCGCCAATGTGTTGAGCCTCGACTGGGGCCCGGAACTGGGGCTTGGCCGATCCTACGGTTCCAAACACGTCATCAACGAGGCGATCACGACCATCACGGAAGCCATTCAACCAGCGGCGGTCTCTGATGCCATCGGGACCGCCTGGCCGTTTCTCATCGTGAAAATAGCCGTCGCGACACTGGTGGTCTACCTGTTCAATGACGAGTTGCTCGATGATTCCCCGCGATTCTTCATGTTGTTGCTCTTGGCCGTCTTGGCGGTGGGCCTTGGGCCTGGTACTCGGGACCTCCTGCGAGCAACGCTCGGTATCTAAGTGTCCAGAGGCGGCTCACGGATACGGATGGTCACCTCGATCGAGCCGAGGTTGGAACCCGAGTGAGCGTGGCACGCGTCGAAGCCGATCGGTGAAGTGTGCCCGACGCTGGACCAGCGGTTGTGCATCGGGCACGACGACTCGAACGGCCTCGAACCCGCGTTCATTAACGTCCCGCGTCGTCGTCCGCGCAACGTATGCCGAAAGTTCGGCCGCTCGAAGCTGCTCACGTACGTACTCGAGCGCGGTAGCGGGTGAGTCGATCGGCTCGGGAGCGAGATCACTAGCAGCAACGGTAGGCCCGGTCTCAAGCACTGTCCTCGCCTGACGCGGGAATGTGGCGAAGTCACCGATTGCCCCCTCCTCAGCAGCCTTCTCAGGACCCATTCCTCGGAGTTCGACCCAATTTTGCGTGGCCTCGGTCAGCGCCCGCTCAGCTGCGGACGCAGGATCGAACGCAGCTGCGGAGCCGACCGCAAAGGCGGGCCAGTCATCCGGGTCGCTGAAGGGCGTCTCCATCACTGGCTGGCCATCGCTATCTCGACGGTGGACGATCGACGTAACGACGGGTATATCGATATCTTGAGTCACAACGACCGACGTTGTTGCCAATCCTTCGCCGGCCAATCGACGAACCAAGGTCCGATACGATTCGGTATCGACGGACAACTCGAGCGGTTCGAAGGTGGAGTACCACCCGAGCATACAGGCATCCCGTTCGAGGACTTCCGTCAACCCGGCAAGTATCGCGTCGGTCCACGTTTCGCCGAGACCGAGTCCAGTCGTGATGGCATCGATATCGGCCGAGTCTGGCGGGGGAAACGTAACCGCCTCCACGGGCAAGCGGACTGGGTCGTCGGTGAGGAGATCGACTCCAGGCCACCATCGACCGATCGCTTCGGCGTCCTCGTGGGCCGTTGGGAGTCTCGAAAGCGGGACGTACGTATCAGATCTGTCGGCGGGAAGTGAATCGAGCCGGTACATCCCCGCGCAGTATCGCTCGAGGCCCTCGCCGATCGCGCGCATGAACGCGTCGTCCCAGTCGAGATCGATTCCTGCAGCGTATCTGGCCACCTGGACATCGCTCATGGCCGTGGAATCGGCCAACTCAGCGACGTAGTACGGAGCGGGGTAGGAGGACTGCTCGCCAACCTGGGTAATCGGCCCCACGAGCGGATCCACCGCTACTTCCGCTCGTTCGAGGGCGTTCCCAGGTGGTGCTGACGATTCGGGGATGTCGAATCGTGACGAGCCAGTATCACAGCGGCAACCTGGAACCGGGAGCAACCGGTGATCTTCTCCTCCTACAATCGTAGTCGTTCCGACGATTTCAGCGAGGCCGGTTTGGTCCTGCGTCCGGAGAAGCCACCCGGCAATCGCCCCGGCGAATCGCCCGAGTACATCTAGGTGACGTGTGGAACCTTCGGGACTCGACGTGGTAGCTGCTTCCACGCGTGACTGGAGGCAGGCGTAGCAGGGGCCACCGGGATCGAGCACTGACACCGCACCTGCAACGTCGTCGAGGGACTGGCCGCCGACCCCACCGATTTCGACCGCGATCCATGGGGTCGTTGCTTGCTGATCTACGGTGGAAAAGAGTGTCTCGCCGGGGGTACCTGCGGCGACCGTCGGTCCGTCCTCAGACGGCCCGGTCGGCTCGAGGCCGAGGCCTCGAAGTCCAGCAGCGACAGCATCATCAACAGCGGTCGTTGCACGGTAACCCACGTCCATGCACACGTTCACGGGCAGTTGGGGGATAAAGCCGGACGGTTTCGTCCATCAGGTGAGTACCTCTGCGATCAATTGGAGCTCAGGCTGTTTCGCATCCGCAAGCACCTCGGTGTTCAACGCGAGTTGATGTCTCGGTCGCCCAACACCATCCGAACGTTCGAACACCTGGATGATTCCGTCTTCCTCGAGCGTTCGCTTGGCTCTGGAGAAGTCTGCCTCGGTCGCGATCCCGGTCGTCCGTCCCCAGGTTCCAAGATCGGAGAGCCATCCGTGGTCGTCTGCAACAACGATCGTAGCTACAGCGATCGCGTCGTACTCATTACCGTCGAGCTGGTCGGGCCAGAGCACATCGAGACACTCAAACAACCGGTCCGCTAATCGCGATGAGAACTGTGTCACGAAGGCGTTTTTGACCGCCGTGAACCCTGGGGCGGCCGGTGACCCGATCGATGCATCACCTAGCAACCGTTCTACGTGGTGATGGAGGCGGTGGTGAAGCTCGGTTGCTTCATGCGAAATCACGCCACCTGGGGACTCGGCGATATCGACTAGCAGCAGTACCGAGGCATGGTTCATCGCTATCGCTGGAATCGTGTGTCCGTCGAGTATCCTGACCTCAAGGTCACCACGCTCGTATCGGTCTGCTAGTTGCCACTCCAGGTAGTCGATCTCCGTCACCTGACGCACTGTCCGGTCATCGGTGAGGATGGTACCGATGGTTCCATCACCAACCCTCGTGGTGATCCACGCGACGAAGCGGGGGTTGTCGGTACAGATCGTTATCGGGCGGTCCCAGGTGTCGAGCTCGGCAACGAATGCCGGCCAGCCGGTAACGATCTCGACGGTCATATCTCTAGCCTTTACCATGGGCGCTTGCTGTCCCTTGAAGGCTCGCTTCGGAGCAGTTACGCAAAGGCTACAATCTCTCACTGAGCGGGTGTTGACAGAAGGATGGATCTCTCCACCATACGTGACCGCGATCCTCTTGTTGCCGAAGCGATCGAAGCCGAGCAGACCCGCCAGAACGAAACGATTCAGCTCATTGCCAGTGAGAACCACGCGAGTGAGGCGGTCCTGGCCGCCCAGGGCTCTGTACTGACGAACAAGTACGCCGAAGGGTATCCCGACAGGCGATACTACGCAGGTTGTGCAGAGGTGGATCGCGTCGAACAGGCAGCGATCGATCGAGCCCGCGAGCTCTGGGGGGCCGAGCATGTGAACGTTCAGCCTCACAGCGGCACCCAGGCCAACCAGGCGGTGTACTCAGCAGTACTCGAACCAGGTGACACAATCCTCTCACTCGCGCTCGAGCACGGCGGTCATCTCAGCCACGGACACAAGGCCAACTTCACCGGGCAGCTGTACGACGTACATAACTACCATCTCGACGAGGAGAGTGGTCGATTGGATTATGACCTCATTCGCGACCGAGCCGAGGCGGTGGAGCCGGACATCATCGTCTCCGGGTTTTCTGCGTACCCTCGCACGATCGACTGGTCGGAGATCCAGGAGATTGCCGAGGATGTTGCTGCCTATCACCTCGCCGATATCGCCCATATCACCGGGCTCGTAGCAGGCGGAGTGCATCCCTCGCCGGTTGGGGTGGCAGACTTCGTCACCGGTTCGACGCACAAGACCATCCGTGCTGGTCGGGGCGGGATCGTCATGTGTGACGATACCCATGCAGAGGCCATCGATTCGGCCGTGTTTCCAGGCGGGCAAGGCGGTCCGTTGATGCACAATATCGCCGGGAAGGCGGTCGGATTCGCGGAAGCACTCACCCCGGAATTCGAGTCCTATATCGAGGCGGTCATCGACAACGCACGTACCCTGGCAGGCACGCTCCAGGAGGCGGGGTTATCACTCGTGACCGGCGGGACGGATACGCACCTCATGTTGGTCGATCTCCAAGAGAGCCATCCAAATCTCACCGGTCAGCACCTCGAGGAGGCACTGGAAGCCGTTGGTCTCGTGTTGAACAAGAACACGGTGCCGGGGGAAACGCGGTCTCCCTTCGTGACGAGTGGCGTCCGGATCGGGACCCCAGCCGCGACCAGTCGTGGCATGGGCGCCGACGCGATGGAGGAGATCGCTGACTGTATCCTCGAGATCATGGAGGCACCTGATGATGATGCCACTCGTTCAGCTGTCGCGTCCCGTGTGGCCGAGCTCGCCTCGGCGTATCCTGCCTACGATTCCGAGTGATCCATCGGGTCAACGTTCTTGACGATCCGCCACGTTCAATCCGCTATGCGAGACGAGGCTGCGGTGCGGGAGCAGTACGAGTTCCTGTGTGAACAACTCGAGAGCGAGGAGATGCGACACGACCGCGTGAGACAGCTGTTCACCCACTACAAACGTGCGCTCGGATGGGTGCTGGAAGAGGAGCACATCTGAATATTTGACTACATTTGAGCTCGCAAAACACCCCGAGAAGGTAAGCTTATAACGCTGGATGTGAGAGTAACATAGTGACGCTTCGTCTGGAGGGCCGAAGCGTCAGCGGGGACCAAACAGGGCGGCACGGATCACGCGCTTTTCTCGCGTGATCCATTTCAGATTGGTGAGCACTTCGCACATGCAACCAGCAGCGAAGGGTCGATAAACAGTTATAACCAGCATTTGATGTCGAACGTATGGATCGGGATACTGCAGAACCATCTGTCACTTCACTTCCTGGTGATCGGGCGAAGCGATGGGTGGAGTATCATCACGAAGTTTCGGCACCGAGCACGTATGTGTACGACTTCGTCCTCGATGCCACGGCCCCTGCTACGGGACCATTTTGTACCGATATCGATGGGAACGTTCTGCTGGACTTCACCTGCCACGTGGCCTCGGCGCCACTTGGATACAACAACCCGAAGATCACCGATCGGCTGGAGGCGCTGGGTCTTGAGGATCCACTTCGCATCGCCGGGCAGGATTTTTACATCAGTGGAGGATGGCCGCCCGAGGACCCTGGAGCACCGGGTCCAACCCAGTTGATGCATCGACTGGTCGAGACCACAGAGAAGTACGGACTCGATCGAGTGTTCCTCTCCAATAGCGGTGCTGAAGCCGTCGAGAACGGGATCAAGATCTGTTACGCTGCCGGCGGTCACCGTGCTGTTACCTTCGAGAAGGCCTTCCATGGACGGACCCTCGGTGCTCTCTCGCTGAACCGCTCAAAGCGCGTCCATCGCAAGGGCTATCCAGAGGTCCCGGGCGTCATCTCGGTCCCTTACTGCAGCTGCTCTGACGACTGCACCTGTGGCTGGCGGACTGATGGGCCGGGCGGGAACGTTCTCGCGGATCGATTGCATCCCGAGCAGGGCAACCTCGATCCTGCAGAGGTCGCGTACATCATTTTGGAGCCGGTGCAGGGTGAGGGTGGGTATCGACGGCCATCGGCCGATTTCATCGATGATATCGGGCACATCCTCGACACATACGATATCCGGCTGATCGCCGATGAGATCCAATCAGGACTTGGCCGGACGGGCAAACTCTGGGCGATCGAACATACCTCACTCGAGCCGGATGTCATCACGTCTGCGAAGGGGCTTCGCGTCGGGGCCACCATCGCGAGTGAATCGTTGTTCCCCGAGGAGACCGGTCGGATCTCCTCGACGTGGGGGGCGGGCGACATCGTCGGCTCGATGCGTGGTGTCGCCGTTCTTGCCTCCCTCGAGGAGGACGATCTCCTACCCAATGTCGTCGAACGAGGCCGCCAGTTCAGAGAGTCCCTCGCCGATGCGCGGCTGCCGGGAATCACCGATATCCGTGGACTTGGCTTGATGTTGGCGATAGATTTCGATTCAAAGGCGCGGCGAGATGCCGTCATCGATGCGGCCTTCGAACGCGGACTGCTGGTCCTTGGCTGTGGCCATCACACGCTGCGAGTACTGCCTCCGCTGGACGTGACCGAACGGGAGATCGATCTCGGGATCGACCTCCTGTCAGATGCGATTGCGGCCACCACGTAGGCGTCGAAATCCGTTCACGTTCGGCTCGTATTGTACCGATATCCGTGGGTGACTGCTGATAAATCGGTCGAGCTTTCCATCTTCGAGTAAAACCCAGCACTCGATGGAGGGTGACGAGTGGTCTCAACCGGCCGATGTCGAGCGGGTCCGCTCAGCACTCTTTGCGTGGTTCGACGCCAATCGCCGTCCGTTCCCATGGCGGGACGTTGACGATCCGTGGCAGTTGCTGGTGCTCGAGGTGATGAGCCAACAGACCCAACTCGATCGGGTCACCGACGCTTGGTCGGCGTTCGTCGAGCGATGGCCCACCCCCGAGTCGCTCGTGTCGGTTAGCACTGGCGAGGTAATCGCGTTTTGGAGCGAACATCGACTCGGCTACAACCGCCGGGCAGCCTACTTGCACGAGGCCGCGACCGAGATTGTCGAGTCATTCGACGGGGAGGTACCCAGCGATCCACAGACACTCACGCAACTGTCTGGGGTCGGACCATACACCGCGAACGCCGTCGCGAGCTTCGCGTTCGATACCGGCGGACCCGTCATCGACACCAACGTCAAACGGGTCCTGTATCGGGCGTTCGATGTCCCCGATGACGATTCGGCGTACGAGCTGGCGCTTGACGTGCTCGCGCCGTCAGCGTCGATCGGGCGCTGGAACGGTGCGATCATGGAGCTCGGCGGCATCGCCTGTGAGAAGCAGCCACGGTGTGATGGCGCGTCGTGTCCGCTGCGTGAGTGGTGTCATGCCTACCAGGTAGGAGATTTCACCGCGCCGGATGTGCCAACCCAGCCGACCTTCGACGGTAGCCGTCGGCAGTACCGTGGTCGAGTCCTGCGCGCCCTGCGTGACGCTGACACACAGTCAATTGCCGAGCTCGGACCGCGAGTCAAGGTGGACTTCGACCCGAGTGCCGCAGCTGATCGCGAGTGGCTACGGGACCTACTGGACGAGATGGGGGATGATGGGTTGGTCGAACTGCATGACGATCGTGTCCGCTTGCCGAGGTAATCCAGCGCGAAGGGTATCCGGTACGGCTAACACGCCGAAGCACTGACATCGACAAACGATGACTGATACCCGCGTCGCCGGCATCTGCGGGAGCCTCGGCGATGAGAGTACGACCCGGATTGCCGTACGGACCGCCCTCGATGGAGCGGCTGAGGCAGGCGCAGAAATCGAGCTCATCGATCTCCGCCACTACGACCTCCCCGTGTTCGATCCAGATCTCGAGACACCTGCTGCTGCAGACCGACTAAGCGAGCAACTAGCCACTGCCGACTCGATCGTTCTTGGCACACCGACCTATCACGGGTCGTATTCCTCTCCATTGAAGAATGCCCTCGATTACTGCGGTTTCGATGAGTTCGAGCACAAAACGATCGGACTCATTGCTGTCGCCGGAGGCCGATATCCCATCCCACCGTTGAACCATCTTCGTGAGGTGTGTCGCTCGCTCAACGCCTGGGTGCTTCCCAAACAGACGGCTGTCCCACGAGCGAGCTCGAAGACGAGGGATGGACGGATAACCGACGACGAGCTACGAGACCGATTGCGTTCACTGGGCGAAAACGTCACCCGGTATGCCGGTGTTGGTCGGGACACCCGAACCATGCCGGCCGGTGAAAATGTCGGTGCTGAGTGATCACGATGGGATCACGATCGAGCTCCAGCACTAACACGGTCGCTCGCAGTGGTGCGCGGTGGGTCATCGTGACCGGTAGCCTCTACGCCCGCATCTGGCTTACCGCCTTGTTCGCCCCCTGGCATTGCTTTCGTGAGTACAGCGTGGAGCGCGATCAGACCCGGGCGATCGGGTTCACGATGCTCGTCATCGCCGCCTGGTCACTGGTCGGTCTCCTGATTGGCACCGCCAGCTATCCCGTCCTCGGCGAACAGCCGGCGATCTCCTTTCTCATCTGGACCGCCTTGCTCATGCTGTTCGTCGGGCCGGTCGGCATTCATCTCCTGACACTGGTTGCAACCTTCGTGCTGGTGGCGGCCGTCCCAGAGAGAGCAACGGTTAGCGAAACCGTCCAGGCGATCTCCTATGCACTGGCACCCGCGGTATTCCTGCCGATCCCGGTGGTTGAATTTCAGGCATTCCTCGCCCTCTATGGGTCGCTATTGCTCGTCTATGGGTTGAAGGTGGTCCACAAGACCTCGATCTGGCGGGCGTTGCTCGCGGCCGTCCTACCGGCCTATCTCGTCTTCGGTATCGGCTTCGGGATCACCGAGGCCTGGATCGAACTGCTGCGTACCTGGCAGATTATATAACCAGCAGTGACGGTTCACTCTTCCTCGCTGCGATTACGTACGACGCTCGCGCCCGGCAGGCTCGCGACAAGCTTGCCGACGTAGCTGAACCTGAAGAGGCCGAACTGGAACAGTAGCCCGAGCACGAGCAAGACGAGAAACACGGGATCGCCGATATCGAACTCGAGGGGTTCCAGGGCAACCTCTTCGCTGGCAGCGGTCAGGTCGTCAAGCGTGACACCTTGGGAGACGAGGGTCGCACCGGCGAGGGACGTGACGATGATGAGGATCGTTTTGGCGAAGACCATGGCCAGCGCTGAAATGACGAGGCCCAAGGCGAGACCAAGCGCCCAGGTCGAGTAGGTTCCAAGATCGGTGAACGCCGGGACGATGACGATCGCTCCGTAGTAGCTGCCGACGACCAGTCCGAGGATGGCAATGGCCCACTTGAGGATGGCGTAGGCGATGAAGATCCCGATCAATGCGCCGACGACGATCCCGATCACGAGGCCAATTGTATCTCCCACGCCGACTGCGTCGGCGAGCATGGGTCCGGCGATGAACCCGAGGCCACCACCGAGGAGTGCTCCAAGCAGTGCGACGCCATAGATCGAGAGGGCTGCCCCAGCGAGCAACAATACGAGCCCGACGACGATGAGGGCGATGCCGATGATGTCGACCATGCCATACAGTCAGATTGCCCGCTCCTTAAACCCTAACCCCTGGACGAGTCGAGGGTCGCCTCGGCGTTCGGCCAGTTGTAGTGGTGGGTTAGCGGTGCAAAACCCTCGTATGAATGTTCTCGAACCTACTGGACGGATGGTACCTACTGGGGAAACAGCTCCAACAATACACCAATCCCGCAGTGGGTCGGGGCAGATTCGAACTGCCGAGCTCCTCCGTGTGAAGGAGGCGTCATAACCAGGCTAGACCACCGACCCGCTAGGACGAAGGTTGTACAAGTCGACGCAAAAGCCTTTCTCGTTCCTCCCAACGCTCGGGGTCACACACTCCGTTGTCTTCTACTCTCGGAGCTATCACCACTGATCGAAGAGTTATCATCTGTCGTCACCGAGCTCTGAATGGAGTCCCTTTAGCGAATACGGGCCCAACCTCCGGCAATGTTCGACCAAGTCAGGATCCCGACCCCATTCGAGGTCGGGCCGGTCAACTGCTATATCGCAGGCCGGACGCTCGTCGATCCCGGCCCGGACAGTGATGAGGGCTGGGATGTTCTCACAGATGCGCTTTCCGAGCGGGAGCTGACACCCGGTGATGTCGAGCGAGTCATGATCACCCACCCACATCCAGACCACTTCGGAATGGCCAAGCGACTGGCCGATGCGGGTGCGACGATCCTCGCCAGTGCGGATGCCGTGGGGATCATCGAGGACTTTGCCGGACGCCTCGCCTACGAGCAGGAGTTCTTTCACCCCTTCCTCACACGCCACGGACTACCGGATGATGTCGTATCGACGATCCTCCAACTCCCCGAGGCGTACCTCGAGTTTGCGCCCTCCTGCGAGGTCGATGACGCCGTCAGTGATGAGGACGCGGTCTCGTTAGCGGACGGTACCGTACAGGTTGAATCGATAACCGGCCATGCACCGGGGGAGGTGCTGTACTGGTGGACGGACACCGAAGGAGACCACGCGATCGTCGGTGACCATGTGCTTCAGCAGATCACACCAAATCCCTTCTTGCAACCGCCACCGGATGATGATTCTCCCCGTCCCCGGGTCCTCCCGGCCTCCAACCAGAGCCTCGAACGGTTGGCTACCAGGGACTTCGAATCGCTCCACCCGGGTCATGGCGACCGTATCTTGAACCCGACCCATCGGATCAAGCGCTTGCTCGAGTACCATGAGCGCCGTAGTGAGAAGGTGATGGACGCGATAGAGGGACCTACTACCGCCGTGGCGATCATGCGAAGCCTCTTCGGCGATCTGCCGGTAACGCAGATGTTCGGTGGTATCAGCGAGGCCGTCGGACACCTCGATGTTCTGGAGCTTCGGGGCAAGGTCGAACGCACGCTTGAGGACGGACGCTACCGCTATCGCCGAGTCGATCAATAAGATGGATGGCGCTCGGTGTGGCCCTCACGGGCGTTGACCAATCGGGCCAGGGTGAACAGCAGGTCCGAGAGCCGGTTGAGATACACAAGTGGCGATGTCTCCGCGCCGTCGGTCCTCTCAAGCAGTTCGACGACACGCCGTTCAGCACGCCTGCAGACCGACCGGGCGTGATGTAACCTCGAACCACCGGTCGAACCACCCGGGAGGATAAATGCCGTGAGCGGTTCGAGCTCCTCGTCAGCATCATCGATCCATGCTTCGAGGGTTTCGATCTCATTTGCGGAGATCACCGGTGTGTCGGGATCGTTCGATGGATCGGCCAGCTGTGCCTGGATGATGTGCAGGTGCTGTTGCACCTGTTCCAGCTGCTCGTCGACATCCTCATATCCGGTCGGTATCGTCATCCCGATAACCGAATTCAGTTCATCGACACAGCCGTACGCCTCGATCCTCGGTGTCGCCTTGGAGACACGCCCCTCTCCGAGCACATCGGTCTCCCCAGCGTCGCCGCGACCCGTATAGATGGTCATATGCTAGCTCTCTGCAGCAACACCCTTAGCCTCCTGGGGAACTGCGGAGGAAAAGAGGTTTGATGCCACCACGGCTAGGGTTGGACAATGGCGCCGACGGAGGAGTTGTACTGCCCGAACTGCGATGAGGATACCTCACATCGATTGATCGCCAGGACCATACTGCACCTCGGGATCAAACAGAAATGGCGGTGTGAACCCTGTGAGAACCGTATCGTGACCATCGATGGAACACATCAGACTGCTGTCGATGGGAACTCTTAGAGCTCGAAACGTTCGATCAATCGGTCTTCCTCGTCGCTTCTAACTGCCACGATGTGGATGTAGTCATCGAGTCGAGAATCCTTCACCTTCGAGTTTAGCAGCTCGTCGACCTGATAGATCCCGGCTGCAGAGGTCATCTCGATCTCGATGTCGACTGGTCGCTTCTCACCGGCGAGGAGGCTGACACGCTTGATCGCCTGACTGGAGAGCGTGTTGATTCCGCGACCGCCGGCCTCATACGGTCGACGCGATCGGCCCCGTTCCATGTCGAGCGCATCGGCCACCCGGACGACGCCCGCTTCGCGTGTCAGTGGTGATTCCTCGCGGTGATGACAGACGATGGCGTGGAGGACCTCTCCAGTGATCTTGGCCGCGACTCCAGGCTCGTAGACCGATTCGAGTATCGTCGTCACTCGAGGCTTGGCGACCTCCACCGAATAGTAGCTGTGGCGATGGCGGTGTACGACGTGTCCGACATCGTGGAAGATCGCTCCAAGCGCGACGATGACCGGTTCGACGGATTCGTCGAGGTCGTGATCCGCTGCACCGTTGAACGGTACGCCGCCGCGTTTGAGGAGGTCGTAGAGCTCGATAGCCCGCTGTAACACGGTCTCGACGTGTTTGGGTCCATGATCGTTGTACCGAAGTCTGACGACCGGGTTGACGTTCTGTGCCTCGATGAGCGCCTGCGTTCGTTCGTCACTCTCGACCGTCTGCAGGATTTCGTTGAGCGGTTCGACCGGAAACGCGTGCTCGGCCGACGCGAACTCGACAGCCTCCAGCACAACCATGGTCTCACTATGCGGGGTCTCCCAATAAAGGCGAGTCGTTAGACCGCTACAAGCGTCTCTTCGAGTTGCTCAAATGGCGGTAAGTTCCCCGGGTTGTCCGCGACCCATACATGCGTTACCGTCAGGTCAGTGTCGAGGGCAACTACGGATCGCTGGGCCAGGCCATCGATGCCGATATCGGGGAAATCAATCGAGATATCGAAGGTGTCGATGAGTTCACGATTGAAGTCGCTGACGAGCGAGTAGGGGAGGTCGTACTGCGATTTGACCTCCTGGAGGACGAACGGTGAGTCGACACTGACTGCGTACACCTCATGGCCGGCGATACCTCTTGGGTACTCGTCTCTGATCAGTTGGAGTTCGTTGGTACAGGTGCCCGTAAACGCAGCCGGGAAGAAGACCAGTACGACCGGGTTGGCATCTGTCAGGGCACCAAGTCGTGTCGCAACGATATCATCATCAACAACGGTTATCTCGATATCGTCAATCGTGTCTCCTGTGGAGACCATTTATATCTAGATGGCGGTCTGATGGACTTAGGTCACGGGGTTCGATCGGTATTGGTAAGCGAAAAGCCTTATAATCGTATCCGAACTAGGAGATACCGAAATGGTCACGTCAACGATGTTCCCCATGTTCATCGGTGGGCTCGGGCCCGTCGAACTTGGTGTCATCTTCCTGATCGCAGTACTGCTGTTCGGGGCAAACAAAATCCCCCAGCTCGCACGATCGACTGGTGAGGCGATGGGTGAATTCAAGAAAGGTCGTGAAGAGGTCGAAAAGGAGCTCGAAGAGATCCGAGATACGGCAGAGGAAGAGGTCGAGGCCGCCGAACAGGAGGTCATCGACGACGAAGACGACGCTGCCCAAGCGAACTGATTTTGGTCGTCCCCGAGTCACTGCCTACGTGGGGCATGTGGCCTAGCGGATAGGGCAGGAGGTTCCTAACCTTCTGATCGCGGGTTCGAATCCCGTCATGCCCGTCTTGGGTGGCAGGTTCGGATTCTGGGGTTGTGCTTCTTGTCGGATTTGAGGGTGATCCCATGGAGGCATAGCTGACTGAGACGGGGGATAGACACCGTTCACCGGTGGTTATCCCGTTTCGATACCGGTGAGAATCGCCAGGGCTCGACGACCACGGTGAAGTCGATCCAGGCGTCTATAATCTTCACTGCTGATAATTGTGGGCAAAGGTTATATTTGAAGCAGGAACAAGCCGTTGTGGATGGACTCCGATTCTGGTCGACCTTCATATATGATCTTCGCGGAAGAGGTCGACGAAGCGGAGGAGGAAGCAGCTCAGGCCAAACGGGCTCAAGCAGTTCAGGAGCTCACAGAGATGTGCAGCTGCGGCTCATCAGCCGCTGACACCGTCGAGGAGCTGATTGATGAGCGGACGGTGAACGTACAGCAGGGGCTCGATGAGGACGCCTTTTTCAGTCATCCGGATGGAACCTCGACGATCGTCACTCGCTACGATCTGGAACGGGCGATACCTCTTGAAAAGAAACCGACGTATCACGAAGAACAGCGCTACTGGGTCAACAAACCCTACGCGTTCGTCGTCATCTTTCACTCTGATCGGGAAAATGAGAAGAAGTACGTCGTGGTCGAACCGCATCTCACCGAGCTCGAACAGGAGGTTCGGGACTTCCTGTCGGGAAAACTGCGGACTTCGATCAAGTACGCGGACGAGTCGCTCGCCGTCGATGACACCGATGGGTCGGTCCGACGGGAGGTCATCGAACGAGAGACGAACGCGTTGCTCGACCGATACGACCTCAGGAAGGCGCCAGATAGACCTCCTGTATCGAGACGGATCCTCTCGAAGGTTCCCCGTATCGGCGATCGTTATCGTGGGGATGACGATTCCGCCCTGTCAGCCCCAGTCCGGCCCGAACCCGCCATTTTGGCGGAAAACCCGACATCGTTGACGCCGTACCAGATCGAAAAACTGCTGTACTACTTCAAACGCGATTTCGTCGGCTATGAGCGGATCGACCCCATCAAACACGACATCAACGTTGAGGATATCTCGTGTGACGGCTGGAACTCACGGGTCTTCGTCTATCACACCGACTACGAACAACTGATTACGAACGTAGAACACGGGACTGAAGAGCTCGATAACTTCGTCGTCAAGCTCGCACAGCGTTCGGGTAAGGGTATCAGCAAGCGACGACCGCAAGTGGATGCTACCTTACCCGATGGCTCTCGGGCACAACTCACCCTTGGAGCGGAGGTGTCTGATCACGGGACGAATTACACCATCCGTCAGTTCAAAGAGGTCCCATTCACCCCGGTCGATCTCATCAACTGGAAGACGTTCTCGTTGGACCAAATGGCGTTCCTGTGGATGTGCATCGAGAACAACAAATCACTCCTCTTCGCCGGGGGGACTGCCTCGGGGAAGACTACGTCACTGAACGCGATCTCGTTGTTCATCCCGAGCGATGCCAAGATCGTCTCGATCGAGGACACTCGCGAGGTGGAGCTCCCACAGCGAAACTGGATCGCGAGTGTCACCCGGCCCTCGTTCACCGGCAACGAGAGCGATAGCGTCGACGAGTTCGACCTCCTGGAGGCAGCGTTGCGCCAACGGCCAGATTACATCGTCATGGGTGAGATCCGCGGTGAGGAGGGTCGGACGCTCTTTCAGGTGATGTCGACCGGCCATACCACGTATACCACGTTCCACGCAGACAGTGTCGGAGAAGTGCTCAAACGCTTCACAACGGATCCGATCAACGTCTCGAAGACGATGTTTACTGCACTGGATCTCGTCTCGATCCAGACCCAGACCCGCATTCAGGGTCGAAAGGTTCGACGGTCCAAGGTCCTGACCGAGATCAACCATTACGATACCGAGAATGACGAAATCAACGTACAGGACATCTATCAATGGGAGGCTGAGTCGGATGAGTTCTTCCAGCTTGGATCATCGAACGTCCTCGAAGAGATCCGATTTGACCGTGGATGGTCCAAGGATCGTCTCACCCGGGAACTTCGCCTCCGCAAGCTCGTCCTCAGTTATCTCATCGATGAGGGGTTGAACGAATACGCCGAGGTTGCGGCGACCGTGCAGGCGTTCATCAACGATCCCGAGACGGTCTTGGGCTTGATTGCCAGCGATAGCCTCGACGCGAGTCTCACCGAACTTCGGGAGATGGAGTCGGTGATCATCGATATCGATCCAGCTATCGAGGAGCTCGTCCCTCGACCCGAGCCCCCTGAGGACGTTCTCACTGAGGTCCGGTCGGTTCTCGAATCTGGAGAGGAGCTACTCAGCCCGTACGTCGAGGACACACCGGAGTCCCTCGCCGATGCGTTGGTCCCACCGTCGATGGAGGACCGGTCGGACATCGGTCCGCTGGATGAGTCTGAGTGGACCGGTTCGACGCCCACTGAATCCGATTAACCGAGCAACGATGAGCATTGACAATTTCGGTGACCGCGGTGGTGGACTCGATGCCGGGACAAGCACCCTCGGTGATGCCTTTTACCCGTTGTACGACCGCCTCTTTGCTGATGATAGCAACTTCGTTGCGGAATTCGAACGCAAACTACATCAATCACAGATCGGTACACCGGTGGAGCTGTATCTGTCTAAGGCTCTGGCGGTCGGTGTCCTGGTCGGCCTCTTGCTGTGGATTTTCGGGACGGTGCTCGGGTACTGGTTGCACGCGGCTGGATTCATCGATGGCGGCCCGCTGCTTGGCGCGCAGATACCAAACGAGGCGCTCCTTGAGTTCATCAACAGCGCAAAGGTTCCGTTCCTGATTGGGATCACCGGCGTCGTGTTGGGGACGATCGGGTTCGGTCTGGGTTTCGGCGCGTTGTTGATGATCCCGTATTCCAGAGCAGGTTCTCGTCGCCGGGAGATCAATATGCTCCTGAGCGACGCGGTATCGTTCATGTATGCCCTCTCGGTGGGAGGGCTGAATCAACTCGAGATAATCGAATCGATCGCGCAAGCTGAGGATACCTACGGAGAGGTCTCACGGGAGTTCCAGTCGATCCTTTACGAGACGGAGTACTTCGATACAGACTACCGGACGGCGATTCGCCAGCAGGCACTGCTGACGCCGAGTGAGGAGTTGAGCCAGTTCCTCACCGACATGCTTTCGATAATCAACAGCGGTGGCGATCTCGAATCGTTTCTCGACGACAAAAAGGACAAGCACATGCGCACCGCCCAACACGAGCAAGAGCAGACCCTCGAATCGCTGGAGCTCTTCGGCGAGATGTACATGACGCTCTCGCTGTTTCCCCTGTTGCTCATCGTGGTACTGGTGGTCATGTTGATGATGGGTGAGGTGCCGATGACGATCATGTATCTCACGGTCTATGCGCTCATTCCCCTCATCGGGATGGGATTTCTCATCCTCGTCTCCACCGTCAAGCAGGACGAACCCGGTGATGGGTATCTCGATGTCCCCGATGGAGCCACGGGCATGAGCGACCAACACGGGGGAATACGAAACCTCGGATTGATCGACCGGTTTTCGGGGTCGAGCGAGTTCAGCATCTTCGGTCGCATCCGCTCGAAGGAAGGCACTCGAGCGACCCTCAGGTTGCTCAGGCGACCGCATGCGTTCTTCATGGAACAACCACTGTACTCCCTGGCGGTCACGGTCCCAGCCGTCGTCGTGGTCCTCGCCATCGCGTTCAACACCGGGTCGGTCCCCACGTCGTGGGGAGAGATGGTCCAACGACCCGTCTGGGGGACCTTCGTCTGGCTCTATCTTCCGTTGTATGTCGTCCTCGCTCCACTGGGCGTGTTCGTGGAGCTAGATCGTCGCAGGCGGTTCGGGATCACCGACCATCTGTCGGAGGAATTGCGCAAACTCTCTAGCGCAAACGACACCGGTATGACCCTGCTCGAGTCGTTCAGGACGGTTGCCGAGACATCGACGGGCAAGCTCTCGACTGAATTCCACGAGATTCACTCGAAGGTAAGCTACGGGATGACACTGCGAGAGGCACTTATCCAGTTCAATAACACATATCACATCCCACGACTGGCGAGAACGGTCAAACTCGTGGCCAAGGCACAGGAGGCCTCAAGCGAGATCACAGATGTGCTCACGACCGCGGCGAAGACGAGCGAGAATCACGACGAAATCGAGCGTGAGCGAAAGGCACGGACTCGCATGCAGATCACGATCATCATCATGACGTTCCTGACGATGCTGGCGGTGATGGCGATCCTCAAGGTCCAGTTCCTCGATGTCATGGGTGCGTTGGGGTCAGAGGCAAGTGTCGAGGACGCGCCGGCGGTCGGTGGGATGGGATTCGGGGGCGGTATCGATACTGAGACACTCAATGTTCTCTTCTTCCACGGGGTGACCCTGCATGCGATCATGTCCGGGTTCATCGCTGGGTACATGCGGGAGGCCGACTTGCGAAGCGGGATCAAGTACGCGGTTGGCCTGCTGACAGTCGCCCTATTCGTGTGGATGATCGTGGGGTGATGGTACCATGAACGGCTGGAGACGTACCGCTCGGGACCGAGGTCAAACAACCCAGGATTACGCCATCGGTATTGGGTTGTTCCTGCTGGTGGTCGTCTTCGTGGTCACCTTTCTTCCCTCCGTGCTCGCGCCATTCGATTCGGTCGACGAAACCGAGCGATCGAGTCAAGCCGAGCGGGTAGCAATCGAGGTCCTCGAGCAGGCTGGAGTCGAGGACCAGCGTCTCACGCTCGATAGCAACGAACTCGACCGTGTGTTTTCGTTGTTCAACGATTCGACCGCGTTTGGCTTACCTGAGCATCGGTCGGTCAATGCCACCCTTGCACCACTCGCCAGTGATGGGACTATCATCAGCGGTGGGGACGAGTATGCCGGAGACGCTGCAGGGACCTGGACCCGTATCGTCACCACCACCGATGGGTGCGATCCGGGTTGTCGCCTCGTCGTACGGGTGTGGTGACCGATGCACCACCCTCACCACGATCGCGGTCAGGCCTTCACCTTGGAGGGACTCGTCGCCGGATTGCTCATCATCGGAGCGTTGCTGTTCGCCATGCAGGCGGTGGTCGTGACTCCCGGCTCACCAGGGGCGGATGTCGAACCAGAGATCAGGCAACAGGCGGTCGACATACTGGATATCGCCAGCCAGGATGGATCTCTCAGTGAGATGGTCCGATACTTCGATAACGACTCCTCTGAGACGTTCGCTGGTGCTGAGAATCCGACTGTGGGCTACGGATCTCACCTCCCTGATACACACTTTGGGACACTACTCAACGATACCCTCTATCAACGAGGGAAGGTCGTCAATGTCATCGTCGAGTACTCAACCAACGGATCGGTTGGTACCGACACGCTCAGGCTGATCTATCGGGGCTCGCCACCGAGCGCGTCCACGGTCGCCTCCACGACACTTACCCTGTACAGTAATCAGACGCTCACCGGCCCCAACGGAAACGAGACAACCCTCGAGAGGGCGACAGAGGCGGGTACGTTCGCGATCCCGAACGTCGATCCTGACGGCCCGCTGCACAACGTCGTTCATGTCCGGGTGATCGTATGGTGACCGTTCGAGATCGGGGGCAATTGCTCCTCACGACGGCGGTCGTGCTCGCCTTGATCATCCTGAGTTTAACCGTCCTTCTCAACGCAGCGGCAACCACCGATATACGCTCGCCGGATGATCCTGCCACCGATCTCGTGGAGACTGATCGCCTCGCGCAGGACATCGAGTATGGGAGCGCGGGGCTGGTAGGCCAGCTCCAGGGAGTAACTCGATTTTCGAGCAACGCGAGCCTCCAGACGACGATCAACGAATCGTTCGAGGCGTACACAGATATCCTCTACGAGTCGGCGGGCGACCGGCGGGCGACACACGTCACGCTTGACGGGGCGCAGATCACCCAGCATGGCACCTATGTCGCCGACCCGGACCTGGAGAGTAACCTCACTGATGCGGACAATTCGACGACGTTGATCAAACTCGACCCGGATGATGACACCGCCCCGCTTGCGGGCATGCGACTGTCCCTCGCGGTCGATAGCCTCGAGAACACGACCGAGACGGCCTTCCAGATTCGCATCCATGGGGACGACTCAGCCATCGCGTTAGCCATGCTCTCCTCCGATGGAGGGTCGGTGACAATCGCGTTTGATACCTATGATCCAGCAAATGAGTCTGATGAGCCTGACTTCAGCAATGCCACGACGCATCAATGCGAGGCAGACACGTACGCTGATATCGATCTGACCCGGTACAATCGGACCTCTGCCACCTGTCATGTCAATCCGTTCGATCAGATCGACCCAATTGACACAGATGAGTACGGGCTCGTGTTCGTCAATCCAGCCAACGCGACGGGTGGCTACCACTACGTGGTTGGAACGACGTTGTCTGAGGCGGACACCCGGTATGACGCCTACAATGAAACGACCGCAGACGGACCGTACATCGCACCAATCGCCTGGTCAGTGGAAGTCTCACTCACGCAACTGGCCGTCGCGAGTGAACGCCAGCACGTCACTGACCTCGTGATCTACGACTATCGACATACCGCGGGCTTTCTGGAGGTGCCGTGGGCATGACCGATGGGCCGCTTCGATCCGATGATCGTGGGGTGTCCACCACCGTGTCGTACACCTTGGCCATGGGGATCACGGTGGTCCTCGTCGGCGGTCTGGTGTTCTCATTTGGCGGCTTCATGGATGGCAATATCGACCAAGCGACAGACAGCGAGCTCCGAGTCCTCAGTGAGGGCGTGGCGACGGAACTCACCAAGGTCGACACCATCGTCGAGCGCTCCGACGGTACCGGGACATACGCTACATTGCTCAAGTTACCTCCCGGTGTGGCGGGGTCATCGTACACGATCACGGTGGCCGATGAGCCGTGCCCGTTCGAACAGGAATTCAACCCGTGTGTGATCGTAGAGACGGATTCTCGCGTCCAGCACGTCCCGGTTGACCTCAATCAGAATGTTTCGGGGACCGTCGACGGTGGTGAGCTGTGGATCGTGGCTGAGGCTGGAGGAATCGAACTGCGGGAGGAACGTCCATCATGAGGCAGGATGACCGCGGTGTGAGCGATGTGTTGGCGTTCGCGCTCATCTTCGCGGTGATGATAGCCAGCGTTGGTATCATCGGCGCGGTGGGGTTCCAGACGGTGGGTGATATTAGCGAAGAAGAACAGCTGCGTAGCGCAGAGCTCTCGATGGCCGAGCTTGCCCAACAGCTGTCTGGCATCGCCGATCACGAGGCGCCGGTCCGCGCGAGTGAGCTTCGGACCGGAGGTGCGACCGTCTCCATCACGGATGACTTCTCGATGCAGGTGACGGTCTTGGATGGGGCGGGCCAGGAGCTGTGGAACGGCAGCTTCGACCTCGGGACGGTGACTTACCGACTCGACGGTACGACGATACTCGTGGCCGGTGGCGCGGTCATCAGAGCGAATGACGGGCACGCGGTCATGCTCGAGGACCCGCCCTTCCTCGTCACCGAATCAGCGGCTCGGTTGAATCTGCTTCGGGTGGATCCCCATGGTGATGTCACATCGATCACCACAGCCCAGCTCGTCCAGATGCAAAGCCATCACCAGGGAACACAGCTCCTCGAACCGTTCAACCGGAGTCACCTCTACGACATCGATACCATTCAGCTCGAACTCGATGGAGCTGACGCGGTCATCGAAGCCTGGAACGGGTATCTCGAGACCCATGATATGTGGGACGGGAACTCGAGCACGAACGTCTGGGAGTCATCAGGGTTCGAGGATGGAGTCATCCTCAGACACAGCCGTATCTCCATCCGGTTCATCTCGTGAGCGCACCGGCAAGCGGGGCGGCGGTGAAGCGATCTCGATCGTGCGGCTCCTCCAACGGAAGCTCGGGCTCGATTGCGATGATCCGGTTCGGATTGATCGACCCATGGCTTCCGTAGTAGTGTGTCCGGATATGCTCCAAGTCGACGGTGTCCTTGATCGCCGGAAGTTGGTAGAGCTCTTTGAGATAGTTCCACAAGTTCGGATAACCCTTGATGCGACACCGGGAACATTTGAAGTGAATATGGTAGACTGGATCGAACCTGATTAACGTCGTAAACAGACAGACATCAGCCTCGGTGAGGCGTTCTCCAAGAAGGTACCGCTGGTCTGCGAGGACGCTCTCCCAGTGGTCCAATGCCTCGAACAAGCTCGAGACTGCCTCATCGTATGCTGTCTGGGTGGTTGCAAAGCCAGCGCGGTACACGCCGTTGTTGATCGGTTCGTATATCTGCTCGATCACCGAGTTGATCTCGTCAGCCAGTTCCTCCGGATACAGGGTGAATGGCCGGTCCAACGCTTGGACGAAGGCGGTATCGAGCATTCGGAGAATCTCGATCGATTCGTTGTTGACGATGGTGTCATGGTGGGTGTCCCACAGCACCGGAACCGTCACCCGACCGGTATAGTTCGGATCGGCCTCGAGATAGACGTCCCTGAGATACGCGTGGCCGTTGATCGAATCGGAGGTACAGCCGGACTTCTCTGGGGAGAACTCCCACCCATCGTCAATCCGGAGTGGATCGACGACGTCGACGGAAATCGCCTCATCGAGGCCGAGCAACGATCTCCCGATCAATGTCCGGTGTGCCCACGGACAGGCGAGACTCACGTAGAGATGATACCGACCGGGTTCGACGCTAAAGCGGGCGTCCGCGTCGGGTTGAACCCGATCACGAAAGGTCGTCTCCTGGCGGACGAAGCGACCGTCGTCGCCACGCTCAAGTGTTGCATCAGGATCCCATTCTCCATCGACGAGCATCGAGTCAACGTCAGTGAGCCAGCCTCAAAAACACGAGGCTTGAACGGCCGTCACTTCAGGCGTTCTTGGAGGAACGATGGATGCGCCTCGATCACGCCATCGATGGTCAAGATGTCCTCTTTGATCACGTCTCCGACCTCGTCTCCGTTGGTACCTCGTACCTCTGCCATCAGCATGTGATCCCCGCTCGAGGTGAAGAGCGAATCGACGGCTTTCAGCGATTTGAGGGCATCAGCCGCCTCGACGTAGCACTCGCTTTTGACCTCGATACCGACCACCGCAATCGTCTGCCCGGAGAGTTTCTTTGGATTGATCTCGGCCCCGTACCCAGTGATGACCCCGTCCTCCTCGAGTTGCTTGATATATTTCCGAACGGTCGGCTTGGAGACCCCCACTCGGTCGGCGATTTCTCCGTAGGACGCTTTGGCATCCGCTTCGAGGATCGAGAGGATTTCTTCCTGAACCGACGAGGCCGCCATAGCTACTGGTTTACGCTACAGTAAAAAATTCTTTTCGAATCCGAAAAATGGCCTGTGCGGGTAACAACCGAGCCTAGGTGTGACGCTCCACGATGTCGTATGAGCGTTCCCATGTTGCGTCCTCTTGGAAGTAGCGCTCGGCCAGCGGTTCCTCGGGTACTTCACCAATGGCCCGCTTCTCCTGGCCGTAGGACGGTCGACCGCTTTCCTTGTAGAAGCGACCGGTGAGCACCTTACCCTCGGCGAGTGAGAGTTCGGCGTCCGTCATCATATCGGCGGCCTCGCGCCGGTCACTGATATCGAAGTCGTAGTCCTCGCTATCTTGCACGTCGATGTATGGCACGTACTGCTTGGCATCCTTGTTCCAGGTCGGGCATTGGGTCAGGAAGTCGATGTGAGCGAAGCCATCGTGTTCGATCGCCTCGACGATGATCTCCTGCGCTTGATTCGGGTTGACCGCTGCGGTCCGAGCGATGAACGAGGCCCCGCTGGCCAACCCCAGCGTCATCGGTCGAACGGGATCCTTGGCGCTTCCAGACGGTTGGGACTTCGACTTGTGTCCCTTCGGACTGGTCGGTGATGTCTGACCCTTCGTGAGGCCAAATACCTCGTTGTTGAAGACGATATAGACCATATCGTGGTTCTCCCGGGCGGTGTGCATGAAGTGGTTCCCACCGATACCGTATCCGTCGCCGTCCCCACCCGCTGCGATGACCTCGAGCCCGGGATTGGCCAGCTTTGCGGCTCTGGCGATGGGGAGTGCCCGGCCATGGATCGAGTGGAATCCATAGCTGTTGAAATAGCTCGAGAGCTTCCCTGAGCAGCCGATACCCGACACGAGCAGGACCTCATCGGGGTTACGACCGAGCTCCGACATGGCTCCCTTGAGCGCTTTGAGGACACCGAAGTCCCCACAGCCGGGACACCAGGTCGCTTGCGGCTCGATACGTGGAGTGAATTCATTCTGATCCGATTCGCCATCTCGTCCGATTGCGCTAAAAGCACTCATGATTAGTCACCGTGGGCTGGTTCGAGTCGGGTCGTTGGCGTGGGCGTATCCTCGCCCCCATCGATATGGACTTCGAACCCTTCGACGACCTCCGAAGGTTCGAATGGATTGCCGTTGTACTTGAGCAGGCTCGTCAGCTTGTCGCCGAAGCGTCCGAGTTCGCGTTGCGTGAGTCCTCGGAACTGGCCTGAGGCGTTCATCTCGACGACGAGCGCTTGGTCGACGTCGTTCAGGAACGACTCGACTTCAGCAACCGGATACGGCATCAGGTCGCTCACCGATAGCGCTCGCACCGAGTGGCCGGCATCGAGGAGCCGGTCGGTCGCCTCCTCGACGACCCCTTGTGTCGATCCCCAGCAGAGGATACCATACGTTCCGTCCGGGTCGCCGTATTCCGTTTGATGACTCTCCTCGCTGGAATCGAGCTCCTCACGGATCGAATCCAGCTTTCGCATCCGTCGATCGACCTGTTTCACCCGTATGGACGGATCTTCGGAGATATGACCGATCTCCATGTGTTCGTTCCCGGTTGCCAGGTACCGCCCCTCGGCTTGCCCCGGCAACGAGCGAGGGCTCACACCACTGTCTGGGGCGTCGGTATCGAAGCGTTTGAACTTCCCGGTGAGTTGCTTGCCCATGGATTTGATCTCCTCCTCGGTGAGGGTGCTTCCCAGGGTTGGATCGGGTTCACGATCGAAGAACTCACGATCGACGTTGACGTTCATACCAGTCAACATCTGATCGGTGATGACGATGACTGGTACCTGGTACTCGTATGCCAGCTCGAAGGCGGTCCTCGTCTGTTCATAGGATTCCTGTGGGGTCGACGGAGCGAACACGACCCGACAGGAGTCACCCTGACTCGTATAGAGGACGTGTTCCAGGTCCCCCTGTTCTGGTTTCGTGGGCATCCCGGTGGAGGGGCCCGCTCGCATCGCCTCGACCAGGACCAGAGGGGTCTCGGTCATCTCGGCGAGTCCGAGTGGTTCTGACATCAGTGCGAACCCACCGCCGGAGGACCCGGACAACGCTTTGACGCCGGCGTGGCTCGCTCCGATCGCGAGCGAGGCTGCAGCGATCTCATCTTCTACCTGCTCGGCGATACCGCCGATTTTGGGTAGTTCGTTCGAGAGGATGTGGAACACCTCTGACCATGGCGTCATCGGATATCCCGCGATGAACCGACAGCCCGAGTCGATCGCTCCATACGCGATCCCCTGCGATCCAGAGATGAACGCCTGTTCTGTGTCGTGCTCCCCGGTCGGAACGGTCCAGCCGTGGGTATGCTCGAGCTCCTCGTTCGCGTACTCGTAGGCTTGTCGGATGATAGTGAGGTTGTTCTCGAGGACCTCACCGCCCATGGCGTCTTCCATGAGGGATTCGATAATATCGAGGTCCATATCGAGCAGCCCAGCGGTTACCCCGACACCCGCGGTGTTGCGCATGACCTCCCGACCGTGTTCTCGAGCCATTGACCTGAGATCGACGGGGTACACGTGCCAGTCGTTGTCCTCGACTCGCTGGTCGAAGTCATCGATGTCGTCGATATCGATCAACCCGCTGTCGTAGACGATGACACCTCCCTCACGGAGCTCGTCGAGGTTCTCCCCAAGCGGCTTGATCTGCTCGTTCCCGTAGTATGCCTCCTCTTGTGGGTTCCTGGCGAAGGAGTCACCAAGTGCCAGCAGAAAATTGTACCCGTCGCCCCGGCTTTTCACCCGTTCTGGACTCGCTCGTATCTCGACGTAGGTGTGCCCACCTCGAATTCGAGATGGGTAGTGTCGATGCGTGAACACGGACAACCCTGACCGCATCAGCGCCATCGCGAAATTATGACTCGTCGAGTCCACGCCATCGCCGGACCCTCCGGAGATGCGCCAGATCAGTTCCTCTTCTAGCATGGTTTGTGTGCTCCTAGCCGTGGCGTGGCCATCACAAGCAAAAAGTTCGCTTTTTAGAACCAAAAGGCTTTGCTATATGTTGACACTCAATTTTCATGATAAACTCGGTTGGAGGTCAGCGAGCCACGAACGGGCCCCATACCGGACGGTTAGAACCGGTGGCACCAGGAATTGAACGTATCAATCATGATGAATGAGTGTCCCCATCAGCCGGGTTTGGGTGGTAGTCCGTGGAGTACACTCCCGGCCGGTTGTCGAGACGATCGGGGTTGATGTGCCCACCGAGCAGCATGAAGTCGATCAGCGTGATGGCCAACATCGCTTCTACCACCGGTACTGCCCGTGGCGGGAGGCTCGGGTCGTGTCGCCCCAGCACCTGGATTGTCCGTTCCTCGTTGGTGGTCCAGTCGACCGATCGCTGTTCCTTGGGGATCGAGGCCGGAGCGTGGAGGACAACCTCGCCGTAGATGGGTGCACCGGTCGTAATCCCGCCTTGGATCCCACCGTGCGCGTTTGAGGCGGGTACGACCTCGTCGTCCTCAACTTCGAACGGATCGTTGCGCTCGCTGCCACTGACCGTCTTGTTCTGTGCTCCGAGCCCGTATTCGAAGGCGGTGACCGCTGGGATACTCGTCATCGCCGCCGCAAGGCGGGCATCGATCGCGTCGAATCGAGGGGCCCCGAGACCTCGGGGAAGCCCTCGCGCCTCGAAGTAGACACTCCCGCCGATGCTGTCGCCCTGCTCTTGATAGGTCTCGATCACCGACTGCATCTCCGCCGCCGTCTCCGGATCGCTACACCTGACTGCTGATTGCTCACTGCTGGTAACCATCTCCTCGAACTCGGGGCGAGGCGCTCGAACCTCGCCGATTTGTTGCACCTGTGCCCCGAGTTCGATACCGTGTCGATTCAGCAGTTTCTTCGCGATCGCACCGGCTGCAACCCAGTTCGCCGTCTCCCGGCCGGAACTCCGGCCTCCACCGGCCCAGTGACGGGTGCCGAACTTGGCTGAGTAGGTGTAATCGGCGTGGCCGGGTCTGGGTGTCGTGATGAAGGGTTCGTACTTCGCCGATTTGGCATCGGTATTGGGTATCCGCATCGAGATCGGGGTCCCGGTCGTGAAGCCATCCTGCAGGCCGCTTTCGATCGAGACCAAATCCGATTCATCTCGGCTTGAGGTCAGCGTGGATTGGCCCGGTCGTCGACGATCCAATTCGGCCTGGATGTCGCGACTATCGAGGGGGAGCCCCGCAGGACAACCGGACACCACAACGCCGATCGCCGGTCCATGGCTCTCACCCCACGTGGTCAGTCGGAACAACCGGCCGAACCCGTTACCGTTCATAGTTCCCTTTGGAGGGAGGGTGACAATAATCGTCTGGCTTGTGGAGCACCTTACTGCAGGCGACTCGCACGAGCACCGAAGAGCGGTACGAGCATCTCATCGGGGTGCATCCCACCGTGCATCCCGACGTGATCGAGTTCACCGTCGTCAAACCACAGTGACCCCTCGTGTGGAACCGCAAGCAGCTCTGGAGCGCGTCGGTCGAAGTACTCACTCGGGAGACGGTCACCGAAGAGGCTCGCCTCCCGATACTCTGCCTCCTCGTAGGTAGTCACTGGTACCGCAGCCTCGAGGGCTGACCGAAGCAATTGGGTACAGCCGGGTTTGAGGTGGAACTGCACGTTTCTCGGTCCGCCAGCCAGGTACAGTGGTTCCCCCTCACTTCGCTGTTCGAGGTGGTCTGACACGTGCACCGCACCTGCCGCTTCGAGGGACGTGATGTCCGTGTTGATCGATGGATCGGTGTTCACCTGCCCGTGATCGGCGACGATGAGAATGGCTGTCTCTTTAGCGACATCCGTGGGGAGTGAGGGGACGAACTCGGTATAGAGGGGCTCGATGGCGTTGTGAACTTCCTGGCGGTACTCCCTTGACTCGGTACCGTGATGGTGTCCCTGGGTGTCTGTCTCGCCCCAATAGACCAGATGGTAGGTCTGGTTGGCGGCCCCCTCGATCCGATCTGTCACCGTTGTGAATGCCTCGGACAGCTCGTCGTATCCGAGAAGCGTTGCCGATCCAGCCGCAAGCTCACTCGTCGTGGAGTCCACAATGTGCGCTGGATTCAGGTATCCGACGTCGACATCGGCCGCGACAAGTCGTTCGGTGATTGGCTCTCGGTGGCTGGTATCGAAAAGGTCGGCTGGATCAACCCCGTATTTTTCATCGAGCGGCTGACCGTCAAGAGACAGGAACGGTAGCGAGTGACCGATCATCGGCGGATCGTCGAATCTGGTGTACCACCCGATCAACCCATGTTCTACGGGCTGCAGCCCCGTGTACAGGGTAGTCATCGCCGCCGCTGTTTCGCTCGGATAGGTCGAGGTCAACGGAGACACCGTGGTGTCCTCGACGAGCTGGCCTAGGCGTGGGAGGTACGCTTTACATGAATCGAGCTGGTTCCACCCGAAGCCGTCGATGACCACCAGCACCACGTGATTGATGGGGTCTTCGTCCTCCATGAGGGTGGAGACAACCTGATTCGACAGGGGACGGTCAGCCGGAATATCGAGTAACTGGGCCACCGTATCGGGGACATTTGCGACGCTCCATCCATCGTAACTCGGGGTGATCCGGCCATTGCGCTCTCGCTTGGAGCGCAGTGTTTCGAGTTCGTTCATCCGATGCCAGTATGCGGAGTTTGGCGATTCCGGTATGTAGTTCTCCCTGTTATCAACTCGGGAAGGCGATATCGGCCCCCAACGACACGATGTCGTCGAAAAAGCCTGGGTACGACACTTCCACACAGTCTGCACCTCGGATTCGAACCGGTCCGTCAGCCCCGAGCCCGGCGATCGCGGCTGCCATCGCCAAGCGATGATCACCTCGTGGATCGATCTCACCGGACACGAACCCCGATGGCCGCCCTCGGATCGTCAGACCATCTTGCCGGTCCGTGACCGGGATTCCCAGCTCACGCAGGGCGTCTGCAGTGGCTCGAATCCGGTCGGTTTCCTTGTACCTCGCATGTTCGCAGTTGGTCAGATGAGAGGTTCCATCGGCGAGTGCTGCGATGACCGCTGCGGTGGGGAGTAGATCCGGACTGGCACCGAGGTCGATGGTGGCCGGTTCGGGTTGTTGCTGGTGAACGGTGACTGCTCGACCTGTCACCGAAGGCTCGATACCGAAATCGCGTAACACTGACAGTATCGGCGCTGCCTCACCACCTCGATCGCCGACGTCGGTCACGGTGACCGAGGTGGTACCAGCGATGACACCGGCAGCGAGTGGATACGACGCAGCGGTGGGGTCGGGCCCGATAGTGATGGTGTCCGGTGCTCGGAATCGCTGCCCACCAGGTACCTCATAGCGTTCATCGGACGCCGTGACATCGACCTCGAACGCACGTAACGTCTCCAGCGTAAGGGCGAGGTACGGCGCAGATTGCAACGGTGTGGTGAGCCTCACCGTGAGACCTGCCTCGGTACACGGGGCGGCGAGCAAGAGACTGGAGATGAACTGCGATGAGACTGACCCGTCGATCGAGGTCGCTCCACCCTTGAGTGGCCCAGAGACGGTGAGCGGGGCGGTCCCATCTCCCCGGTGGCTGGTAACCTGCACTCCGAGCTCTTCAAGCGATTCGAGGAGAGGCCCGTTCGGTCGCCGTCGAAGTGAACTGTCACCGGTGAGGGTGACGTCCCCGGTCGCCAGAGCCGCGATGCTGGTGGCCAATCGAAGGGTAGTGCCACTGTTGGCGCAGTTGATTGGGTCATCGGGTACCTCGGGTTGACACGCTGGAAACCCGTCGACGCTGACGTGCTCGTCGGACCAGCTGATCGATCCGCCCAGCGTCTCGATAACGATGGCCGTCGCCCGAGTGTCGTGGCTGTCGAGTGGGTTCACCACCGTCCCATCGCCGGCCAACGCCGTGGCAAACAGCCCACGGTGTGTTTCACTCTTCGAGGGTGGGGGCGTGATTTCCCCAGCAATGTCGCTCGGGCGAACCTCCGCGTCCATACGCCGCATACTCTACGACGAGCCAAGAGCCTACCGTCGCCAACCATAGCGACTAATGCGTCTTGCGGTCCTCGGCCTTTGGTATGCTGGGGGACCCCACACCGTTGAACGAATTGCTGGATCGCACCGGAGCCGATGGCTATCTCATCGAAGCCGGCAGCGAATCCGCAGATCAGGGCTATCTCAGTGGGTTCTGGGCCCCTGATCCGTACGTGAGTCTCTACGTGGATGGCAAGGTTCACTGCCTCGTCAAGCCACTCGAACTCGGGCGCGCACGCGAGGAGAGCCGGGCTGCATCGGTGGAGAACGTCGCAGCTTACGACTTCTTCGAACGCCTCGAGGAGCTCGAACGCCACGAAGCGTGGGCCTCGTGTATCAGTGACTTCTGCGACACGCACGAGGTCGAGTCCATCGCTGTCCCCTCCCGGTTCCCACATGCGATCGCAAGCGCGCTGATCGAAGAGGGGATCAGCGTCACACCTGACTATTACGACACGATCTCGACGATTCGAGCCACGAAGATGGAGGTCGAACTCGAGGCGATCGCGGAGGCACAGGCTGCTGCAGAAGCTGCAATGGCCACCGCACAGGACCTGTTGGAGGCGGCAGTCATCGACGAGGACGAAACCCTCGTCCTCGACGGAGAGCCACTCACGAGCGAATCGGTGAAGTCGGCGATCGAACGGACCCTGCTCGAGCACCGGTGTGCGCTCGATGATACGATCGTTGCCTGTGGCGCACAGGCGGCCGATCCACACGATCGAGGGAGCGGTCCCCTGCAGGCACATGAGACCATCATCATCGATATCTTCCCGCGTCACAAGGAGTCACGCTACTTCGGCGACCTTACACGCACGTTCGTGAAGGGGACGCCATCGGAGACACACCAGAGCTGGTACGACCTCACCCTCGACGCACAGACGGCGGCGTTCGATTCACTGCGGGCGGGAATCACCGGGGAGGACGTCCACTATTCGGTCTGCGATGTGTACGAGTCCGCCGGACACGCGACGCTTCGGGCTGACCCAGAGACCGAAACGGGGTTCATCCACTCGACCGGCCACGGTGTCGGCCTCGAAATCCACGAGCAGCCCTCGCTCTCGCAATCCGGTGAGGAACTCGGGGTGAACCAGGTCGTCACCGTCGAACCGGGGCTGTACGACCCCGGCGTCGGTGGTGTCAGGATCGAAGATCTCGTGGTCGTTACCGAGGACGGGTTCCACAACGTGACCGAATACCCCAAACAGTTACAGATCGAGTAAACGGAGCCACTCAATGGGATCGCTCGAACACGAGATCCTCGATGCGGCCCGGTATCTCAGATCGGTCCGCCCCCTCGATCCGTCCGAGCTTCTCGAGTACACCACGACGGAGACGACGGTGGACCAGGTTCGAGAGGTGCTCAGGAACCATGCGGTTGAGCTGGGCCTGGTCGAGGGTGACGACGGGCTGTTCCGTCCCGCCTCGAAGGAGCAACTCGCGGGGCCGATCGACCCGATTGAAGCGATTCCACCTGATCTCAGTGCGTTCATCGAGGAGCGCCTAGCTGGCGAACACGGCTCAGCATGGGCCAGCGGAGAGCGTGGAGCAGCGATTCGAGATCGGATCCGTGACCTAAAGAAGCGGTATCTCGTCGGGGGCTCGATCGACTACGATCGACTCGATGCGGATGCCTATCTCCTCTATCACTTCCCGAGGTCATACGCGGCAACCTGGTACACGTTCGGCGAGCTTCTCGAGGCTGGACTGCTCAACCGAACGCTTCGAGTCCTCGATATCGGCGCCGGTGTGGGGGCGCATCTCGCTGCCATCGACGATCTCACACCGGACGACACGCTCGTGGAGTACGTGGCGGTTGAACCCTCACCGCTGGTGGAACACCTCCGAGCGCTGTCGACGCGTCGGTTGGGTCGCAATACGCACGTGAGCGTGCACCAGGTCCCCATAGAGGAGCTCCCCCTGGAGCGCGAGTTCGATGTCCTCCTGCTTGGTAACCTCCTCTCGGAGGTGAGTGAGCCGATCGAGCTGGCCCACCGTTCGCTTGAGTTTCTCACCTCGTCTGGTTCATGGGTAGCTATCGCGCCAGCAGATCCACGGACGAGTGTGCAACTTCGAGCGGTCGAACGTTCTCTCGAGGAGTCGATGACCGTGTTCTCGCCGACGATACGGCTGTGGCCCGGGTACCAGCCCACCGATGACTGCTGGTCGTTCGTGGAGTGGCCCGACCTATCGGTACCACCGTTCCAACAGCGGCTTCGTGAGGAGGCAGAGGACGATGGTGACGCGTTCGTCAACACCGAGATTCGGTACAGCTACTCGATCATGCGGGGCGATGGTCTCCGTCGCTACGAGCTCGACGCGAGCGAAACCGATTCGCTCCTGCTTGCCCGAGCTCCATCGGTCATCGGCGAGCGGGTCGATGTGATCGTGGTCAAACTGAGCGGTGATCTCGCCACGGATGGGAACCCGGTCTATCGGGTCGGCGATGGGAGCCAGACCGAGGATTGTTTCGGCACGCACGTGTCACTCACCGAGATGAACCATTCACTGCAGGAGGCCCCATATGGAGCAGTATTGCGATTCGAACGCGCGCTCGTGCTGTGGAACGATGACGAGGCGGCGATCAACCTGGTCATCGATGATGAGACGTTCGTCGAGCAACTGGCGCCCTGAACGGAGCGCTTAACCGGCAGACAAGCCGACAATCGACCATGTCGGATGCAACGATCGTCGTGACCAACGATGATGGGATCGAGAGCCCTGGCTTGCAACGACTCGTCGAGCAGCTCTCCGCAGTCGGTGAGGTCACGGCGGTCGCCCCCGCAACCAACCAGAGTGCAGTCGGCCGCTCGATCGAAGCGACAGCCGAGTTCGAGGAGCATCGCCTCGGGTATGCGATCCATGGCTCGCCAGCCACTTGTGTCCTCGCGGCGTCGGCTCTCGATCTCGAGCCGGACATCGTCGTATCGGGAATCAACAAGGGCGCGAACCTCGGGGCCCCGATGCTGGGACGCTCTGGCACCGTTGGAGCCGCTGTCGAGGCCGCGTATCTCGGCTACCCGTCCATCGCGATTTCCACGTACATCCCCTTCGAACGCATTCAGGGCGACTTCACCGAGTACTCCCCGGAGCCTGCGGAGTACGACCCGGCGGCGACCGTCGCCACGCGCCTCACCGAGGGTATCCTGGAGGATGGGGTCCCATCTGGCGTTGATTACCTCAATGTCAATGCCCCGTTATGCGGCGAGTTACAGGAGCCCCTCGTGCACATGACGGCCCCGGCCGATGGGTATTACACGGTCTCCGAGCAGAACGATGGCCAGGTAGTCCTGCAGGACCAGCAGTTCGAGTTGCTGCACACAGGGGAACTCGTCTCCGAGGGCGACACCGACCGAGCGGTGCTCTCAACAGGACAAATCAGTGTGACGCCGATGCGGCTGTCTGAGCAGGTGCCCCTCGCGAGCGAACGGGTGGAGATCGGTCAGCGATTACTCGGAGAGGTTCCTTGGCGGCTACCGGAGTTCGAACAGTGAAAGCACCGATTGACTCGGATGTACTTTCTGTTCTGTGGCGGGTATTGCTGTGTTCACAGTAAGTGACGTGACCTTCATACGCATGACCTGTCGGTAGTACCTCACGGGTAGAGGTTTGAGTCGAGGATGGTATTGCAGCGATACGGTGAGCCGTGTTCTGTGGGGATATGGAACGTCCTCAACCGGTCGAATTAGCTGGTAAAGGTTTATTGATATTCGTCTGAACTATCCATCAGTAATGAAGCTTCACTCAGCTGGTACCACGATGATTCTTGCCAGTCTCGTGGTTGTCGCACTCACGTTGGGCGCCGTGTATGCACTGGATGTGTCGCCGGATCATGAACACTCTGCTCACGACCACTCGATCAACGATGTGGAGTACGATGCACAGAACGATATCGTGTGGTCGATAGGAGAAGACCCCGAGGCAGCGAGCGTCGTCTTCGCAGGGTATTCCGTGGAGTCCTCGGAGGTGGTCGTCACTGAGACGTTCAGCAATGGTCACGCCTTGGCAGTTGGGGATGGTGTCGTTTATATCGCCGATCAGAACACCCTGTGGGAGTACGATGTATCAACAGAAGAGGCCTCGGAGCTGGCGACCATGGAACACGCGGCCGGTGCGATGGAATACGATGCAACTCGGGACCTCATCTGGGTGGCTGCCGGTGCGACCGGCACGGTCGTTGCCTACGATGCACAAACGGGTGAGGTGGTGATGAGTCACGACGAGCACGGCAACAATGGACTCAACTCGATCGCTGTAAACGGGGACTACGTCGCGTCGGTTGCCACCTGGGAGCCCGAGGTGATCGTCTACGATATCGAGGGCGAGTCGGTCGCCTTCGAGCCAACCTTCGATGATATCGAGGACGACGAGTTCAATGTCGTCTCAACCACGCTGACTGATGCGAATGAGATCGTCATCGGCGGTGGCTGGGACACCGTCTTTCACTACGATATCGAGTCGGGTGAACAACTCTCACAGTACGCAACACACGGGTTCGGGGCAGCTGCAGTGGAGTACTATGACCAACGAGATATGATCGTCTCCGCGGGCGGTTCTGGAACGATCGCCTTCTTCGATGTCGCCACTGATGACATTGTCCAGACCTACAGCCACGATGATACGATATACACGGCTGATTTGGACACGACAAACGACATCCTCTGGTTCGGTGATGGTGAGGAACAACCGGGAACCGTCACGGGTCTCGGACTGAGCTTCGATGATCCGACGCCGACACCCACTGCGGATCAAACGCCACCCGATGGTGGATCGAGCTCACCAGATGAGAGCGATGGTGGCGGGAGCAGCCTCCTCATCGTCGGCGTCGTTGGTGTCGCAGTCCTGCTTGGCGGTTTTGCCTTCTGGCGCTTCCAGACCTGACGGTTCGGTCCAATCGCTACAGAGCAATCACACGGGGCCGGTGTCGCTGCTTAGAGGCTCGGGAGGATCCCAGCCAACCGGACAATCCCCCGTGCGATGAGCCAAAGCAGCACCAGATAGCCGGTGTTCCCGATCAGCGAGAACAGGAGGAACCGACGCTGGGGATAACTGCTCAATCCGGCTGGGATGGTCATCAGGCTCCGGATCCCCGGTATTGCATTGCTCACCCCGATCGCTAGTCCACCGAAACGATCGAAGTTTCTCGAGATAATTGCCAGACGTCGCTGTCCAACCCGTCGTCGGGTATATGCCGTTATCCTGATCAGGTACGGAATGCGCTCCAACCGTCGATTCACCGCAGCTGGATCCCGTTTCAGCCATCGATACAGCGTCCACTGTCCGAGGGTCGATGCCGCGATACACGCCACAGTGAACCCGACAGTCGCCACTGTTGTCATTGAGACCAGGCCGACGTAGGCGATGTACATGGCCGCCGGTGGAAGGACCTTCCCGAGGATGAGGCCGTCTATATAGAATGCGAGGAGGATGAGGGGGATCGCCATCGAACGTAGGATGGCCCAGACCGCTGGATCAAGTCCCAAGCCATCGAGCACAGGTGTATGTCCACATGGAATCGCCTTAAGATGTTGTTTGGTGAGCTATAAGTCATACGAGCAGTATCGTGTGGCCTTGGTCTGAGATTCGTTTCAATACGGTTCTAAAATTCAAGCCGGCGGGGGGATTTGAACCCTCGACCTATTCCTTACGAAGGAATCGCTCTAGCCAGTCTGAGCTACGCCGGCACGTGCCACAACGTAGTGGTGAAGGACCCATTAAGCGTATCGCATCGACCGGCACAGACTGTGGGGCGCAACTTTTCTCCCTGGGTACACATCCCGTCGATATGGAGGCCGATCCCGAGGATGTGCTTGAGCAGCTCTTCGAGAGCGGTAGAGCCAACGCCATCCTCTCATGGCTCATGATCGGCCTGTTCATCCTCGTCTGGATCGACAGTCTGCTCAGCCGTGATCTGCAGTGGATCGTGTTCACGGCTGCCTTGCTCCTTATCGTTCTGGCACCCCCGGTGACGAACCGATCGCCCATGGTGATGTTGCCATGGGAGTTGCTCGTGTTCGCCTCCTTCCCAGTCGTGGCCCGAGCGCTTGAGATATCGCAACTGGCCAACGATTTTGCAACGTACCTCTCGATCGCTGCGCTGGCGTTGATCGTCACTGTCGAGCTTCACATTCTCTCGTCGGTTAGGGTGACCCACTGGTTCGCGATCGCGACCGTTGTGCTGTCGACACTCGCCGGGGCAGCCGCCTGGTCGATCCTTCGGTGGACCCTCGATCGGTACTTCGACACCGAGTTCATCCGGCAGGCCGTTGATCGAGATGCGGCCAACGAGGCACTGATGCTCGAGTTCTTCTGGGTGTTGTTGGCCGGTATCGTCGCCGGTATCTTCTTCGACCTCTACTTCCGGCGTCGAGCCCGCCGTCTCAGAAGCTCGTTACTGTGGGTGATCGGGCGATGATCGGCCCGCTCCGTCGTCGGTTCACGTCTCGCTGGCAACGGCGGGTCTCTCGACTGATGCAAGTGGTGTTGGTCCTCTTGCTGGGGGTTGGTCTCATCGAGCCGAATCCGAAGGTCATCATCAACGCGGCGATCGCCCTGTTCATCACGTTCTCCCCGGCCATCCTGAAACGAAATTACCGACTCACCCTGGATCCGTGGCTCGCGCTGTGGGTGACGACGGCCGTCTTCCTCCACACGCTTGGATCGGCTGGGTTCTACGGCTATGTCGGGTGGTGGGACCACCTGACCCACGCGTTATCCGCGACGCTGATCGCCGGAATCGGGTATATCACCGTGCGAGCGGTCGATCTACACCATAGAGAGATCCGCCTCCCCCGGCGGTACATGTTCGTGTACGCAGTCGTCTTCGTGATGGCCTTCGGGGTTGTCTGGGAGCTCTTTGAATTCGGCCTCGATGTGATCGCGATCGAGACCGGCCTGGAGATGCCCCTGGCCCAGCACGGTGTCGATGACACCATCCGCGATATGATGTTCAACACGCTCGGGGCAATCGTCGTCGCCACGGCTGCGCATGTCCACCTCTCCACAACTGCAGAACATCTTCGACAGGTTCTGTTCGGCGAACTCGGGTGAACCGAACTCAGTCGATGGTTACGTCGACGTCGAGGCAGACGTTGAGGACGCCAGGTGCATACGATCGGACGATGTGGCGCTCGGCAACCGAGACCCGATACCGGGGCTCGAAGGCGTCACGAATCTCGGTCTCGCCCGCGAACGTCGCAGACTCCGGTTGGATGTCGTAGTAGTGAAGCCGACAGACGTCCCCGGCAAGGACGGCCGCAGCGTCGAGGTACTGCTCAGCCGTATGTGGGAGGTTCATGATGAGGCGATTCGCCCAGTCTTCGTAGTCCGCTGCGACGTCGCGAATGTCTCCTTCGATCACGGTGACACGGTCGTCGACACCGTTTCGTCTGGCGTTCTCCCGGCAGTATTCGACCGCATCCGGGTTGA
>CAZXER010000014.1:40967-47338 GCA_964639975.1 uncultured Halobacteriales archaeon
TCGACACCGTTTCGTCTGGCGTTCTCCCGGCAGTATTCGACCGCATCCGGGTTGAGGTCGACGGCCACCACCTCGGCGCCGGCAACAGCGGCTCGGATCGCAAATGGGCCCACGCCCGCGAACATATCTACGATGTGTTCCCCCGCTTCGACCTGCTCGATGACTCGGCGGCGTTCCGTCGCCAGTCGAGGTGAGAAGTACGCCTTCGTCGGGTCGACGAGGAGCTCGACGCCGTACTCCCGATGGACCGTCTCCGTATGGTCGCCCTCGAGGAGATCCCATTGGGCGACGCGAAAGTCTCCCTCGACGTCAGATGCACGATTGAGGACCGCGGTGACAGGGAGATCTGATTCGATGAAGGCTGCAGCTGCGGCCTCGGCTCGCTCGGGGTCGGATTCCTGCAGCAGGACGAGATCACCGAGTCGTTCATACGTCGGAGTGAACCCGAGGAGGTCCTCGGGCATCGTCTGTTCAGCTCGTGGCTCCACCTCACGTTCGACGATATCGTACCGGTCTTCGAGGCGGGACGGGTCACTCACCGGGATGTAGATGTACTCGCCGTCGCTGTCGATCGCCGCATCCATCGCCCGATGGCCCTCGGCCTCGAGTGCTTGGCGCGTTCGCTCACCAGCGTCCCGTTGAACGCGAACGCACAAGCGGCGCATACGTCGAGGTCCGGAGGCGACGGTCGTTAACCGTACCGTTTCGCTGGTGGTATTGCGACGGGGAGTGCACGGGTTCGTATGCTCGAATTCGTCGGTCTCGGCCTCTACGATGAGCGCTCGATCACCGAACGGGGCGCCTCGGCCGTCGCAGAGGCTGATATCGTCTACCTCGAGGCGTATACCAGTGTTCTCGCTGGGGCAACGATCGCCGATATCGAGGCCCATCACGGCCGTCCGGTGGAGGTCGTTGACAGGGCGACCATCGAACAGGCTCCAGATGCTCTCCTGGATCGAGCCGCAGACGAGCAGGTCGTCCTCCTCGTCGGTGGCGATCCGATGGTCGCAACCACCCATGTCGATCTCAGGTTACGCGCGGCCGAACGGGGGATCGAGACGCGGGTGATTCACGGCACCTCGGCGGCCACTGCTGCCGGTGGTCTGTGTGGCCTGCAGGCTCGGCGCTTCGGGAAAGCGGCAACCGTCCCCCACCCCGGTCAATTCGGGGATGATGGGGTCCCACCGAGCGTGCTTGAGACGATCGATGCAAACCGTGACCGGGGGTTGCACACCCTGTTGTATCTAGACATCAACCTCGGCGATGTATCACGTTCGGAACTTGCCACAGCATTGGCCGATCGGTGTCTCGATGCGGGTACGGCCGCCGCTGAGCTCGCCGTCGATCGGCCAGATACACTGGCTGTCGTCGTCGCTCGCGCCGGGAGCGACGCACCACAGGTGACCGCAGACCGTCTCGACGCCTTGGCCGGACAGGCGTTCGGAGACCCATTGCACCTCTTGGTGATTCCGGGCGATCTCCATGATCTCGAGGCTGAAGCGTTGCGCGAGTTCGCGGATGCACCGTCGGAGCTCGTTGCCGCGCACAGCGCGTGATGACCACCGAGGCGTCGACCGATATCGTGTTCCTTTAGCACCGTAGTTATCCCTCCAGGTCTCCAAGAAATACCCATGGAGACAGCGTACATCGACCAGATACAACAGCAACGCGACCAGAAGGAGGAGTACTTCGCGAACAACGAACACTCCCCGATTCCACCGGAACAACGCGGCGATGCGTTCCCTGGTCTCGACCACTTCCCACCGGATGAGGACTATCTCTTCGAAGCTGAACTGCACGAACACGAGGACAAGGAGACGCTCGTGGTCGAGACGACCGCCGAGGGAGAACGCGAGTACCTCCGCTGGGGCGAGTTCCGTGTGACGGTCGAGGGGACGGCTATCACGCTGCAGGCGTACAAGTCCGATGGGGATGCGGACCACCTCTGGGTCCCATTCCGCGATGAGACCAATGGGGAGTCGACCTATGGAGCAGGTCGATACATCGACCTCCTTGAGGAGCACCACCGCACAGCTGATGGACAGTGGATCCTCGATTTCAATCAGGCCTACAATCCTACCTGTGCGTACAACGAGGCCTACGAGTGTCCGTTGATTCCCATGGAGAACTGGTTGGACATCCCGATCGAGGTCGGTGAGAAGGCCTACCCCGGCGATCCGGCCACAGCTCACCATCACGCCCACTAGTTGGGGGTTCGTCAACTCCCTCGACAGGGGATTGCTCACCGACAACTGCGGATTCCTATCAGCGTGTGGAGCCGGATACCATGACAGCTCGTGCTACGTGAGCTGGTCATGTCGGAGCCCATATCCAATCACTTCACGAGCAAGAGCGAAGTAATCCACGTCTGCAGTCGGGATCGGATCCGTGGGACTCCATTCTGGCCGTCCCTGGTATCTCGCTTCGGTTAGCCGTCGGTGGTCAAATCTGCAGCCAGTCGGATCGCCGGATGCTCGACAACCAGGTCCGGTGCGACGTGTTCGAGTTGTGACCGGCATGAGGTGCCCGTTGCGAGCACCCTGTCGGTCTCGTAATCGTTCAACTGCTCCAGGAGGATGTCGGCGATCGACCGGCTGAGCTCGTAATGCTCCCGATGGTATCCGAAGCTCCCGGCCATTCCACAACACCCTGAATCGACTGTTTCAACGGTATAGCCGTGCTCCGCGAGCAGCCGTTCTACGGTCCCACCCCGATCGATCGACTGCTGGTGGCAGTGGTCATGGATCACGAACCGCTCCTCGGGTGGGGCGACCGGGAGCTCCGCGTCGATCACATCGAGGTACTCAAGTGGGGTATACGTCGCTTCCGCGAGCCCAGTGGCCGTTGCCTCCCCGAGGAGATGCGTGTAATCGGATTGGATCATCGCTGCAGCCGATGGTTCCGGGACGATCACGTCCCACCCATCCTCGATCGCTGGTTCCAGCTCCGCAACCATCGTCTCGGCGAATCCGCGTGCTCGATCGACGAACCCCTGCGAATAGGCTGCGCGGCCGACTGGGGGGAGATCGTCACGGACGTGAACTGACACGCCCGCCGTCTCCAGTAGCTCGATCGCGGCGCGACCGACGGCCGGTTCGAGATAGTTCGTGAAGGCATCAGGCACGAGGATGACGTGGTGGTCAGCCTCCCCGTCGGTGCGCGATGCGACCCGCCCGTTGGCCCATTCGGTGAGGGCCGTCGTGGCGAATTGAGGTGGTGGCCGGGATGGAGTCAAGCCCATCGTCCTCGCGAGGAGTCGATGGGCTCCTGGAATCCTCGAGAGCCAGTTGGACACCGGTGCTGCGATCGAGCCCCATCTGGCCAGCCGTGGGAACGCACCGAGGATGCGCTCTCGACGAGTCGTGCCTGCTCGCTCGTGGCGTTGGTGGCGCAGTTCGGTTTTGAGCGTGGCGAGATCGACGCTGCTTGGACAGTCATGGAGGCACCCCTTGCAGCCGATGCAGAGGTCGAGGACCTCGGCCTCGAATCGAGGCTCGAACAGCGTCTCTGGGGGCAGGTGCCCTCGAATCGCCTCGCGAAGCAAGTTGGCCCGGCCCCTGGTACTGGCGATCTCCTCGTCGGTCGCCCGGTACGTCGGGCACATGATACCGCCAGCTGATGCTTGCGTTGTCCGACAGCCACCACAGCCGTGACAGAGCTCGACCATCCCGCGAAGTCCGTTGTCGTTCTCCCAGGCCAGCGCCGGTTCGAACGGTACTTCGACCTCGTCGGCAGGTTCGATCCGCTGGTCCGTATCGAGTTGCACATCGCCGGTGATCGGCCCGGGATTGAGGAGATTGGTCGGATCGAGGGCGTGTTTCAACTCGGCGAAGAGACCCGTGACGGCCTCGTCGTACTGTCGAGCGGTGAACTCGGTCCTGACCCGTCCGTTGCCGTGCTCACCAGCGATGCTCCCCTCGTGCTCCATGGTGAGCTGGAACGCACCCTCGGCGATCGCTCGCATCCGCTCGCGCCCTTCGACCGAGGTGACATCGATGAGCGGTCGCACGTGGAGTACCCCCGGACCAGCGTGGCCGTAGAAGCTAGCGAACGTGTCGTGCTCCTCGAGGAGGGATTGGAATTGCTCGACGAAGTCGGGCAGGTTCGCCGGGGGGATCGCCGCATCCTCGACGAAGGTGACGTGTTTCTCGTCGGTCGTCTCCGAGAGCATCAACGGCAGTCCGCTCTTGCGAAGGGCCCAGTAGCGGGCTCGTTCATCGTCGTCGGTGGTGACCCTCACATCGATCGCCGCACCCCCATCCGGTCCGAAGATCGACGCGATGGTCTCGAGGTCCGATTCGACCGTATCTGGGTCATCATCGAATACCTCGATCAACAAGGCCCCCTCCGCTCCTTCTGGAACGACAGCGGCTCGATCGGCAAACTTCGGATGATTGCGGGCTTTCTCCAACAGCGGCTCGTCGATCGATTCGACCGCCGCCGGCTCGTAGTCCAGGATGTCCTTGACATCGGCCGTCGCCGCGATGAAGTCCGCATACGAGAGCAAGACGGCTCCCGCGGCCGTCGGTTCCTCGACGAGCTCGACTGTCGCCTCGAGGATAACCGCAAGGGTCCCCTCGCTGCCGGCAATCAGCCTCGCGAGGTTGATCCGACCCGCTTCGTCGGGTTCGAGGAGCGCTGACAGGTTGTATCCGGCGACGTTCCGGCTGAGCTTCGGATAGGCCTCCTCGATACGGTCGAGCTCGTGTTCGAGCAGCCGATCCACCGTCGCATAGAACGCGCCCAGATGGTCGTCCGTGCTTGCGCGCTCGGTTATCTCCGCTGGGGTGGTTGGGCCGAGGGTACCAACCGTTCCGTCTGCGAAGACGACCTCGAGTTCAGCGATATACTGATCGGTTGGGCCGTATTCGAGCGAATGCGCCCCCGCGGAGTTGTTTCCGATGGCGCCACCGATCGTACTGCGATCGCCAGCAGCAGGATCGGGGCCAAAGCGGAGTCCGTCCTGGTTGGCCCGTTCATTGAGCGCCTCGAGGATGACACCTGGTTGGACGGTTGCCGTGGCGTTCTCCGCGTCGATGTCCACGATGGCATCCATGTGGGTGGTGAAATCCAGCACGACCGCCTCGTTGACGGTCTGCCCGGCCAGACTCGTACCGCCACCTCTGGGAAGGATCGGTACCTCCTGAGCAGCACACACCTCGACGGCCGTCACGACATCGGCCTTCGACTGCGGAAAGACGACGACCTCGGGTACTGCGCGATAGAGACTCGCATCGGTCGCGAAGAGGTGGCGTGTGTATCGATCGGCCCTGACCTCGCCCTCGAGGCGGGATTCCAACGTTTCGGCCAGTGGTGAGGCGACCACCTCTGGGCCGTGGTACGTTGGACCCGCAGGTTCTCCCGCCATCTACCGTGTGCTGGGCTTCGCGCCCCCTTAAGGGTGGGTCCCTTGGTCAACGCTTATGAGTCGGCCACGTGTACCGCGGAGCATGGAGCCGATTCGACAAGAGATAACGAGCCTGGTCGGCCGTGAAGTCTATTCCAACAACGGTGTCTTCATCGGTGAAGTCGAGGACCTGCGGATGGATATCGAGAGCAACACCGTGACCGGAATCGCGTTGCATCGCCTGAACGACGAACTGTTCGATGACTATGTCGGTGGCAACCGCGGGGTCATGGTCCCCTATCGGTGGGTCCGATCGGTCGGAGATATCGTCCTGGTGAACGATATCGTCGAGCGGGTCAAGGACGACGACGAGGAAGACGACGAATAGCTGGTTCTCGTCTCTCAAGACTAGCAACGACTGCGCAATAGCCTGCTTTCGGCGTCCGAGTGAAGGTCTACCCGTTTGTACCGTTCTCTGCGGAGACTTCGACACCGATCGCATTGAAGAGCTTGGACTTGACTGCATCCTCCACGAGGTCGAGAAACGCCTCTCGGTCCTCGTCTGCCGGCTCAAGTCCGGTGAAGATCCCCAGTGGGATCGTGGCGCTGGCCTTCGTCGAGTGACCGGCGACCTCACCGGATTCGCCGACGGCGTCATCGAGGATCGAGCCGATGTCCATTCGGATATCCTTCGAGTGTGCCTCGATGTGGATCGTCTCCTCGTCGATACCGAAGACCGCGGCCGTGGTGATCCCCTCGAGGTTCAACAGCTGCTGAGCGGCCTGGGCGAGCGCATCGGCCGTATGGATGAACCCGGCGTTCGAGATGAGGTGGCTACCCCGAACCTCACGGTTCTGGATCGCCTCGGCAAGGACATCGAACGTCTCCTGGCTGAGACTCGGTGATTCGACCTGTTCGAGCACGTCGTGGTCGGCGAACGGGTAGAGGTACGCGGCAGCGGTGAGATCGGCGGGTGACGTCTCGCGCTTGAAGTCGAACGTCTCCGAACGGATGCCATACAGCA
>CAZXER010000015.1:0-2578 GCA_964639975.1 uncultured Halobacteriales archaeon
CCAATCAATGGAGGAAGCCAACGCACCCCCGGAAGACCACGATTCTCACCAGCATGGGAGCCATCAGATGGATCACGGCGACTCAGAGGACGATGGCAGTCACCATGGCAGCGGGATGCATGCTGGTCATGAGACAATGTTCAAACGGCGGTTCTTCGTGTCCACGTTGCTCTCGATCCCGGTGCTCCTCTACAGTGAATCACTCCAATCGTGGCTTGGCTTCTCCGTCCCTGCGTTCCCCGGTAGCGAGTGGATCAATCCGGTCTTCGCAGTGATCGTCTTCGCGTACGGTGGCGTCCCGTTCCTCCAAATGGCGGTACCGGAGGTGAAGGACCGTTCGCCCGGCATGATGACGCTCATCTCGATGGCGATCAGCGTCGCGTTCGTCTACAGCCTCGCCAGCGTGTTCTTCCCGACGGAGTCAGCGTTCTTCTGGGAGCTCGTGACGCTGATCGACATCATGTTGCTGGGCCACTGGATCGAGATGCGATCCGTACGGCGAGCCTCGAGTGCGCTCGACGAGCTGGCGAAACTGATGCCCGACACCGCTGAGCGGATAACCGATGATGGGGAGACAGAATCGGTACCGGTGGACGAACTCACCGAAGGAGACCTCGTCCTCGTCAGACCGGGCGCGAGTATCCCCGCCGACGGTATCGTCGAGGAGGGTGACTCCGACGTTAACGAGGCGATGATCACGGGCGAGTCGAAACCGGTCTCGAAAGCACCTGGAGACGAGGTCATCGGCGGGACGATCAACGGTGACGGTAGCCTCCGGGTTCGGGTCGCCGCGACCGGGGATGAGACGACGCTCGCGGGGATCATGCGACTGGTCGAGGATGCCCAGCAGAGTAAATCGAAAACGCAGGTGTTGGCAGACCGGGCGGCCGGCTGGCTGTTCTACGTTGCCGTCGCAGCAGCAGGCGTGACAGCCATCGCGTGGACGCTCGCGGTGTCGTTCGAAGCAACGGTCATCGAGCGTGTCGTCACGGTTCTCGTCATCGCCTGTCCACATGCCCTCGGGCTCGCGATCCCGCTGGTCGTCGCGATCAACACCTCGCTGGCGGCTCGCAACGGGATGCTCGTGCGCGATCGGATCGCCATGGAGGAGGCCCGAAAGCTGGATGCCATCATCTTCGACAAGACCGGGACGCTCACCGAAGGTGAGCATGGCGTCGTCGATATGGCGACTGTCGACGGTGTCAGCGAGGACGACGCGCTCGCGTTGGCGGCGGCCGTCGAGAGTGATTCTGAGCACATGATCGCCCGTGCCATCCGCGAGGCTGCCGATGAACGAGAGCTCAGCTCACCAGATGCGACCGACTTCGAGGCGATCAAAGGCCGGGGCGTGCGTGCGACTGTCGACGGCTCCGAGGTGTACGTCGGCGGACCGAATCTGTTGAACCAACTCGATCGCGAGGTCCCTGACCATCTCCAGCACTTCGCTGACGAAGCCGGCCAGAACGCACAGACGGTAGTGTACCTCGTTCGCGATGGAGCGTTGATCGGTGCCTTCGCGATGGCTGACGTGATTCGCGAGGAGAGTTACCGCGTCGTGGAGGCGTTACACGACCTCGACATCGAGGTCGCGATGCTCACCGGTGATTCTCAGGACGTCGCCGAGGCGGTCGCAGACGAACTGGCCATCGACACGGTGTTCGCCGAGGTCCTCCCCGAGGACAAGGACAAGAAGGTGCAAGAACTCCAAGACCAGGGTAAACTCGTGGGGATGGTCGGAGACGGTGTGAACGATGCACCCGCACTGGCGCGGGCCGACGTCGGCATCGCAATCGGGAGCGGCACCGACGTCGCGGTTCAGTCGGCCGACGTCATCCTCGTCAAGAACAACCCGATGGACGTGGTCCGCCTCGTGAAGCTCAGCAGGTCTAGCTACCGGAAGATGCAGGAAAACATCGTCTGGGCGGCTGGGTACAACGTCTTCGCGATTCCACTAGCAGCTGGGGTGCTGGCACCGGTGGGTGTGTTGCTCTCACCCGCGATTGGCGCCGTATTGATGTCACTCAGCACGGTGATCGTCGCCATCAACGCCCAGCTGCTCAGACGGGTCGACCTCTCGATCCCTGCGTAGCCCAACCGATCAACGCAGGGGTAACGCCCGATGGGATGTTCCGCCCCCGTCGCTGATGGTGGTCGATCGGTCAGGCAGCTTGCAACTTAGTGGCGTCAGTGACAGAGCGATTGGCGCACCCGATCAGATGAATCTCGGTGTCGACTGGCGATACTCCTCGTACGCGTCCGGGACACTAATCGTCTCCATAACCTCCTCCTCTTCGACCTTCGACAACCGATAGTAGAAGTACGCCAACACGGGGAACATCGCGGCCGTCAATAACGATGGCCAGTGGACGAACCAGCCGAACAAGAATAACATGAAGCCGAGGTACTGTGGATGGCGGGAATACCGGTAGATGCCAGACGTCACCAGCTCCTCATCAGTCCGATACAGCGTGCTCCAGCCGACGGCGATGAGGATGGCACCGAGGATGATGATGAGCACGCCCACCGTTTTCCAGAACGTCAGGGCCATGTCCTGGCCGAAGAAGGTGAAGGTGAACAG
>CAZXER010000015.1:2678-46404 GCA_964639975.1 uncultured Halobacteriales archaeon
CCGTTTTCCAGAACGTCAGGGCCATGTCCTGGCCGAAGAAGGTGAAGGTGAACAGTACCTCTTGCCCACCGGATGCGCCGAGACCTCCACCGCCGGGAATCGCGGCTGATGTCACATAGAAGGTCAACGGAACCCCGTACATCTCGACGAAGAGTGAGACGATGAATGCGGCATAGACCCCGAGCGAGGCTGATTGCCAGTTAACCCGCCAACGAAAGCCAAGTGCAAGTGGAATGGCGAACCCGATGAAGACCGCGATATTGAGCGCGACGAGATCCCACCGTCCCTGGATCACATTCGCTTGATATGACATGAAATAGTACACGTGCTCGAGAAACGAGGGCAACGAAACGAGGGTGATAACGCCGAGGATGGCGAACGCCAACCGTCGTCGGGGGCTGGCGTTCTGGAGCGGAACGGGGATGCTCACTACCGGCGTTAGAGAACGAAGCTACTTGAGTTAGACGAGTCATCGCCGGCGGTGGCATTCCGTGAGCGATCCGGGAGATATCCCCGAGAGGACAGAGTAGCTACGTTGCTGGGGACGCTGTGGTAACCCACACGTATCTGGCAACCAGCTCGGGCAGTGAGATGGTCTCAGGCGCGTTGGCCGGGCGAACCGTGATCATGCCAAACGGGGCAATCTCCTCGATGTGAACCTCGGTTCCTGGTTCAAGCCCTCGGTTCGCGAGGTACTCGAGTACCTCTGGATCACGGTCGCTGACCCGCTCGACGACGACGCGCTCTCCCTCATCGCAGTCCGAGATGGCCTTCGCTTGAGGATGGTCTGGGGCCTCGAGATCGACGTTCGGGATCGGATCCCCATGGGGGTCGATATCGGGGTATCCAAGCGTCGCAGCGATCCGCTCGACGAAGTCTTCGCTGATGTGATGTTCGAGCCGGTCGGCCTCCTCGTGAACCTCTGACCAGTTGTAGTCGAGCTGCTCGGTTAGGAACGTCTCGAGGAGACGATGATGGCGGATCACCTCGAGGGCAATGGTCTCACCAGTTTCGGTGAGTCGAACACCTTGATATTTCTCTCGTTCGACCAACCCCTGATCTTCGAGCTTGTCGAGCATACTGGTGACCGAGGGCGAGGTGACGTCGAGCTCCCCAGCGATGTCCTTCGTTCGGATTCGTTCCTCGGAATCCGCCTGGAGGTGGTAAATCGCCTTCAGATAGTCCTCCATGACATCGCTGAGTCGCATTACCCGTGGTTTAGATCAATCTAAACTTGAAGCTTGCTCACCGGTATCATCGCCTGCGGTAACAGAGCTAGTCTCCACGTGTACAATGGAAAGCGGGTTCAGATGGATAGCATGAAGCCCCAGGAACCGTCGGTCCACGGTGGGAGTCGGTGAAACCGTTAACCGAATAGGCGCTCCCACAACGAACGCGAGGATGCGCGTTCGGTCAGCAAAACCGGGGTCTCGAGCGTCTCGATCGTATCCAGTGTCGGCGTTCCCCGGATAATCCGTGAGAGCAACCCGCGCTCGCTTGCGCCGATAATGACGAGACTGTACTGTTCTCCCAAGCGCTTGATTACGGTCTCGAAATCACCGGTCTCGATCAGCAACTCGGCATCATCGAGCCCATGATCCATCGCCCACCCTTGAAGGAACTCCTCGCCGCCCGATTCGTTCCCGGCCTCGGTGAGATGGAGGAGAGAGAGCTCGACACCGACCGTCTCCTGAAGCGCAGTGGCAATTTCAGCTGAGAGATCCGAAGATGGCCCCCCAGCAGTTGGTATGAGTACATCAGATAGATCCAGTTCCTCGCCATCTAAGACGAGACAATCACATGGAAGATGGGTTGTGAGTTCAGCCAGACCGTGTTCTACCCTGCCGCCGGTGAACTTCGCACCACCGTATCCCATCACCACGGCGTCGACGTTGTGGCTCTTGGCGGTGTCGAATACCGCTGCGATCCCTTGGTGAGAGAGGACGGTCGTCGTCTCTATCGGGACATCGTACATCTCGATATCCTCTTTTGCGGCATCGAGCAGCTTTTCAGACGAGGCATCGATACGCTCTCGATTCGCCGCTGCTGTTTCGAGGGATGTCTGATCGGGGACTGTAACGATGTGCGTCGCGAGCACGCGACCGCCCTTGTGCCTCGCAAGGATCCCCGCCAACGTGATGAGTGCGCCCTCTGTCCGGGGATTTGACAGGGCAACCATAATCGTGGGTCCCTCACCACCGGTTGGAGCAACCGCTTCGGTCGCGTCGACAACCCGGTCAGGTAGCTCCTCCTCACGGCTTCGGATGTAATCGGACAATACGCCCTCCTTGTCCGTCTTGTCCCGAGCGTAGAAGAAGTACCAAAGGACGGCTACGAGCACAAATACACCAGAGAGTGCGATCTCTAACCCATCCATGAATCCGACGAGGGCAAGCGACAGGAGCGCCCCTGCGATGGGGGTGATCGGGTAGAGCGGAACGCTGAAATCAGGATCATAATCGGGGACATTGGCCTCGCGAAAGACGATCAGGGCGATATTCATCAATGCATAGACGATGAGGTGCAATACACTAGCCGCCTTCGCGAGGATCTCGATCTCTTTACCCAATACAGTGATGAAGAGGAGAATCAAGACTCCCGTGACCAGGATCGAGCGATACGGGGTCGCGAACCGCGGGTGGATCTCGTTGAGCCAGTTGGTGACGATCTTGTCTCTGCCCATCGCAAAGTTGATTCGAGCGGAGGAGAGGATCGAGGCGTTGGCGGATGACGCCGTAGCCAACAGGGCAGCAACCGTCATCGCTGCTGCGGCACCGGCGGCAACGTTCTCGATCGGACCGAGTGAGGCCGGGAATGCCGCCCGGGCTGCCTGCGCAACCGGAGCCTCGTTGAGTTCAGGCCACGGAATGATCCCGAGCATCGTAGTGACCAAGATGGCATAGACAACGGTGACCACTGCCACGCTCCCGATGAGGGCAATCGGTAGGTTCCGCCCGGGGTTTTTCATCTCCTCGGCGACGGTGGCGATCTTGGCATAGCCGAGAAACGAGACGAACACGAGCGCCGTTGCGGGTAAGATCGCTCGAGTCCCGAAGGGGGTAAGACCTCCATCTGCAACAAGCGTCGAGTAGTCGAACGAGAAGAATCCGACGAGGGCAAAAACGGTGAGTATCCCAAGTAACACGGTGACGATGATGGTCTGGACACCGCCGGTCTCCTTCGCACCGATGTAATTGATGAGGACGAACAGGATGCCGGCAAACACGGCGCCCAACTGGATGGGGCTGAGGAACGCGACGGTGGGGAGGCTGACAAATTCCGCGAGGTACTGGCCAAATCCGATGCAGTAAAAGGCAGAGGCGAACGCCAGTCCCATCCAATCACCCATCCCTGCGATGGAGCCGAACATCGGCCCCAACGAACGATTGATGTAGTAGTACCCCCCACCAGCCTTCGGCATCGCCGTCGCCAGCTCGGAGATTGACAACGCGTTGACCATCGCGATGAAGCCACCGACGACGAACGAGACGACGACGATCGGTCCCGCGGCGTTCGCAGCCACGGGAGGGAGGACAAATATGCCAGCCCCAATCATCGTACCGATGCCGATGGTCAACGCAGAGATGAGACCGAGGTCTTTGGCGAGTTCTTGCTCGCTCATGGGTCTAGTTACGCCGGGGAAGGGCGATGACGGGTCGATCCGCTTGAGTGACCAACTTCAGCGCCAAATCACCTGAGAGGAGCTGGAGGAGTCGATTCCCTCCTCGGCTTCGGAAGACGATGGCACTTGCATCTACCTCATCTGCACTCTGGAATATCGCATCGACGATACTCCTCGAGTACACGGTCTTCGTCTTCGCGTCTGGGAACACGGTCCTGACTGCAGCGAACGCCCTCTCGGCCATCTCCTCAGATTGTTCCACGGGTGTCTTGTCCGGAACTCCTTCCCCCTTTTCGACGACGAATAATGTCGTCACCTGACCGGGACTGTAGGAATCAAGCGCCTCGGCTGTCCCAAGCGCATCTTCCTTGTTGGCAACGGGTACGAGGATATGAGAGAGAATATCTGATCGGTCAGTACCATCGTTACCAGGCATATTATGCAATGAACTGGTCCGACTACAAACATATGTGCTTTGCCATGGTAAATTGAAGTGAGACAGCTCGCTGCTCGTTGTGTGTTGGCAGTTAGGCCACAAGAACCATCGATAGCCCAGTAGCTCTAATCGGGCCCATCCAATACTCGATGTATGCTCCGTTCAATCTTCAGGTAGCCATAGTCTGAGAACGGTGGTCGATTTATAGTCTTCCCGAGCGCATAATGCCCCATGACCGGAACAGCGACGTTCGAGTTCGGCGGTGACATCGCACTGGTGACCGGCGCTGCTGGAGCACTGGGTACCGCAGTCGTGAAGACCTTGCAGGAGGCGAACGCCACCATCGCGGCGGTGGATATCGTCGAGGCAGAGGAGGCAAACCAGACTCTCGGCCTTCGCGAAGATGACACCTACTATCGGGCTGATTTAACGGATGCAGCGGCCGTAGAGGCCGTGGTAGAGCGCCTCATCGAAGACCATGGCAGTCTCGATATCCTGTGCAATATCGCCGGCACCTGGCGTGGAGGGAGTCCGATTCACGATACCGATGAAGCCACCTTCGATCTCCTGGTCGATGTGAACCTCAGGACGATGTTCCTGACCTCGAAAGTGGCCCTTCCACACCTCGTCGACGCCGAGGGGGCCATCGTCTCCGTTGCGTCACGATCGTCGCTCGAGGGAGGACCTCGAGATGGTCCCTATCGAGCCACCAAGGCGGGAGTTCGAATCCTGACAGAATCGATCGCGAAGGAACACCTCGGGGAAATCAGAGCCAATGCGGTCATGCCCAGCACGCTCGACACGCCGATGAATCGAGAGATGATGGAGCCCTCAGATGACTGGGTCGATCCCGCAGACGTCGCTGACGTGATCGCGTTCCTCTGCACGGACGAAGCCAGCGTTACGAGTGGAGCTTCGGTCCCGGTCTACGGAGAGGCGTGACACCGAGTTCGCAGTTACTCGAAGAGCTGTATCCTGTGGCCATCGGGATCTTGAACGGCGCCACCGAACTCATCTGAATCGGATGGTGTCCGGTCGATGGCCGCTTCACGAAGTTGCATCTCCTCCCAGCTCGCCTCCAGGTCATCGACCTCGATCCCGACGTGGTCCCAGGCGTCGCCGAAGGTGTACGAACGGCCATCGTAATTGTACGTCAGCTCGACGGCGAGTGCGTCCTCGCTCGCCTCCGGTGGCCGCATGAAGAAGTTCGCGAACGTGTCGGCCTCCCACCGGCCCACATGTTCGTACTCGAATTTGCGCGTCCAAAATCCGATAGCCGCATCCGCATCTTCGACGCGCATCATCACGTGATCGATGCTCCAACGTGCACCGGAGTCCCGGGTGACGAGCTCGATCTCGTGGCCGTCAGGATCCTTGACGAACGCGTATCGCCCGCCACATGACTCGGGATCGCGGTAATCGGGGACGCCACCAGCCATGAGTTCTTCGTAAGACCCCTCCAGATCCTGTACTCGTACCGCGATATGGCCCCAGGCATCACCGATCGATGGGTCATCACCGACCTCCCGCAGCTCGATTCCGGCCCCGTCTGCGGCCGCTTGGTTCGGGCTCATAAACACCGAAGTCGTCCCATCGAGCGTCCGCTCATCCTCGACCGTGTAGCCGAGGTGTGTTTCGTACCAGTCGGTACTCTCGGTCACATTCTCGACACCCAGTGCTACGTGATCGATCGTGTAACTCATTGGTGGCGAATCCTACGCACGCTGGTACCAAGCCTGTTGGGATATCTCTTGAAAACCGATTCCTGATAGTGCTCGTTCACCAGGCAGCCTCGAGGATATCGTGGATGTCGTCGAGGGATATCGTCACGCCGTGGGGGAGGTTTTCCATGAGACGATCCTCGGCAGTGGCCTCGGCGATATCCTGGAGCATCGATCGATCGAACGCGTCGAGAGCACTGAAACGGTCGGGTAACCCGAGGTCGTCACGGAGGTCCTCGATCGTTTTAATCACCCCCTGTGCACTGTCAACACCGAACGTTTCGGCGAGCAGGTCCTGGCGACAATCTCCGCGGTCGAACAGGGCTCGAAGGACATGCGGCGTGACGATCGCATGGGCGATACCCTGCTGTACCGATGTAACGGAAGTGACCCCATGGCCGAAGGCATGAATGATCGAAAGCCCCGTCGTATCGGGACGGGAGACACCGAATTGAACCAGCATCGACCCCTCGAGGATCGCATCGAGCGTTTCGACAGATGGCTCACTCGCGGCCAACTCGGGGAGCCACGTGACCAGCACTTCGAGGCCGCGTGAGGCTGTTGCATCCGTCACCGGGGTGGCAGCCGGACTGTAGAGCATCTCGATCCCTTTGTTGAACCCGTTCATCGCCGATCCTGTGAGCACCTCGGTTGGTGTATGGACGACGAGTTCTGGATCATAGACCACCGCCAGGGGTTGTAGCTTCGGGTCGCTGACACCACCGGCGATCATCCCCTCCGCGTCCGGCGTCGTCGCGGTGATACCAGCCCCTTGGGAGAACTCGGCGCCGGCAAGGGTGGTCGGTACGGTGAGAACCGGCCTGGGCAGGTGTTCGAGTGGGAGGCGATGGTGCTCACGGAAGTACGCACGTATCTCATCGAAGGAACGATCGGTATCCACCAAGCTACTGGCCACCGTTGCCACATCGATCGCGCTTCCAGAACCAACCCCGACGATCCCAGATGCGTCGTGTTCTCTGACCTGCTGGGCGGCCTCCCAGGCGGTCCGAAGCCGTTTGTGTGACTGCACTTCAGAGAACACACCCTTGGACCGATCTCCAAGGCTTTCGATGATCGAGTCGATCACCGCTGGCGTCGATCCTACCGACCGGTTGCAAACAACAAGTGCAGAATCGATCCCCTGCTCGGTGAGTTCAGCGCCCAACTCCGTTGCGGCACCCTGGCCCGCGAGGACGACCGGTGGAACGTATTCGAATCTGGTCACCGACGTCGAGCGATGGCTCGAAGGCGGTGAAGGGTGACTGTCCATTTAGTACACCATCGGGCTCGAATGGTATGCCCTTTCCGCCACGTTCCGTCAATTCAATCGACGGACGGTCATAGTCACTGCTCCGGTGGGGTCGTTGTGAGAAATTTGGGCGAGAACGCTGGTAAGACCTACGTGGGGCGGCTCTATCGCTTGGAGACCCCCGAACGTACTCAGTAAAAGGAGGATGGTGGCCGCATTCAATCTCGCGTCCGCAATCCGAGGGAAGCTATCCCGATTCCGAAGATAATCCATCCGAGGAGACCGAACGTACTGACGATCGGGGAGGCAGCGGCTGTCTCTGCTCCAGGATCAATCGCTACCGCGGTCTCGAGGACCAATCCACGGAAGGCACTGGTCGGTCCGAGTCCCAATACCGTCGACACCAGTTCGTCAGGGAGGAACCCGATCTCGAGTCCCTGGACCAGGGCGAACTCGAACCCCACGAACACCAGCAGGAGTACCGTTCCCACCACGGCGACCGCAGTTCTCGTCGAGCTTGCAAGCGCTGAGATTGCCAGCCCGATCGAAAGGAACACGAGACCGAGCGCAACCGTCAAGACCACCAGTCTGGCGAAGAAGATGGGGGAGTCCGCTACCTCGTGCGTGGCGAAGACGCGCACCGTCTCCGGTGGCGTCAGGGCAATGGCCACCCCGGCCAGCATCAGGGCAATGACGATCGTCGCTGTGACGAACAGTGCCAGACCGAGGAACGTCCCAATGACGTGTGTCGACGGGGCCAATCGGTACGAACGTAAGATATCCAACTCGCCACGCGTCGCGTCACCGAGGAGTGATCGATACGACAGCGTAATCGCGAAGATGGGCACGATGAGCTCCAAGGGTGTCAGGAGATCGAAGATGGTCGGGACGTACCCGCGTTCGTAGCCGTCACCGAGGTACGTGATTCCCAGGGCGACCAGCACGAACGCCGCTGCGAGGACGAGGGCCCCACGAGAGCGAAGAACGGTTCGGAGCTCCCGCATCGAAATCGTCCAGACCTGACCGAGGCGGTGTCTGAGGGCGTCTGAACGGGTGGAATGGCGTTGCTCGCTCATGGTTCTGCTCGGCGTATATCAATCGTCGCTGAATCTCCGGAGAGATGCGTGTGGTAGAGGGCATCTAACGACGAGACATCCGATGACTCCAGCACGGTGTCGATCGCCCCGTGCACTCTCGTGTGGCCCGTCTCGAGGAGAACGATCCGATCGGCATGCTTCTCGACGTGTTCGAGGTCGTGAGAGGCCAGCAGGATTCCCTTGCCCTCAGAGCGAAGGGTATCGATGACCTCGAAGATACGGCGTTTGATCCCCGGATCCAATCCGGTTGTCGGTTCATCCAGGATGAGATATGAGGGAGCTCCAAGGATCCCCTGGGCAATACCGAGCAACCCAGACATCCCGCCAGATAGCGTCTGGACCTCGCGATCACTTGCCTCAGCGAGACCGACTGTCTCGAGCACCCCGTCGACATCGGACGGTGACGCCCCGGCGAGGCGCCCGTAAAAGCTGAGCGTCTCCCGAACGGTGAAGTGAGGTCTGAACGATGGATGTTGTGGGAGAAATCCGATGGGTCGAATCCCTTCGACTGGACGTTCGATACGACCGGAATCGGGCTCGAGTAACCCGGCCATCAGGCGAAGTAACGTGGTCTTTCCGGACCCGTTCGGACCGATGACAGCTGTCACCGACGAGGGGCGAACGTCGAGTGAGACGTCAGCGAGTGCTTGGACATCTCCAAATCGACGACTCACGTCGTGGGCTGCGAGTGAGCCGGGCCCATCGCTCATGGTGAAATCACCGTCGCGTTGCTCGAGTCGATCATGGCCTGCTCGAGTACCTCAGGATTGGCCGGTGATGACAGTGGGTCGAGGTCGACGACACCCTGTCGGAGGCCGGGTATCGAATCCTGGAAGGCATCGGCGAGGGCGATTCCAGGGGCGTTCGCAAGCGTCCACAGCCCGTCCACTCGTTCGAGGCGCTCGTCAACGGGATGGGTGGGACTGAACGGGCGATCGATGGCAGAACTCAGCATCGACCCGGGGTCGAAGCCCCAGTAATTCCCGACTCCCCCTCGTGTCCATACTTCGAGTGGCCCGAAACCGAGTTGAATTTGCTCATGATTGTCGACAAAGTCGTTGTTGATGACCGTATTTGTCGGGAGGAACCCGGCCACCCTGACGCCGATATCGTTGTCGAATACGACGTTACCGGCATACCGGGTATCGTGATCGAGCATCCTGAGTCCGAACATGTTGTCGACGACAACATTGTCCGCCACGAGGTTCCGCGACCCCACCGTGGTGATCGCGCTCGAGCTCTCTCTAATATCGTTGCCGAGTATCGCATTCGCTTCCGGATCGGTCATGAGGATTATTCCACCGAGATCCTCGCCTCGGATGATGTTGTCCGCAAGGAGGGTGCCAGAGGAGTGCATGACGTGGACCCCATACCGGCCATCCTCCAGTCGGTTCTCTCGGACCACCAATCCGTGAGAACGGTGCATATAGACCCCATCGCGGCCCCCGGAGATGGTCGAATGTTGAATCACGCCGGGTGATCGCATCGCCATGACACCCATGAACCCAGCTCGCCACTCCTCGGTGCCACTGATTCTGCTATCGTCGACCACCGCTCCAGGGGCATCGCGGAGCAAGACACCGTTCGCTCGTGTCTGGATCGTTATATTGGCGATGGAGACGTTTTCGGCGTCGATGGCGGCGACACCGGCGTCACCATGGCCATACCCGAGCTCAATGTTGTGGTCCCACGCATCTGGATCGTCGGTCGCCCCCTCCGGGTCTTGCAACTGATCGCCGGTCCCGACGATCTGCATCCCGGTAACGGCTGCACCATCGGCTTCGATGCGAACGACGGTGTCGTTGTTAGCACCGTCGAGGGTCGCTCCCTCCCCACGGAGTGTGATCGGTCGATCGATCGTCACCTGCTCGTGGTATGTCCCCTCGGGAACGAGTACGGTCGAGTCGTTCTCGGAAGCGTCGATGGTACCCTGGATCGTCTCAGCATCCCGTCCAACGACCGCTGATACTGGACGATCAAGCTGTTGCTGAGCTCGATCGAGATGCCCATCTGCCGTGGCGTGTTGCGCCTCGAGTCCGGACCCGGTTGGTTCAGGAGGAGATAGTTCGCTCGAACGGTCTCGTACCTCGTCCCAACCGACGACCTCACCGCCATGCGCTTCGACGAACTCGGCCGCGGCGTTGCGGTCGGCGAACGGGATCGTCGCCGGTCCCCTCGGCGTTCTCGCTTCGCTGTCGATCACGTAGTTGAGCTCAGCGGCCGGGCGCCACCGAACCGGATTCGCCGTCACGGGATACCCATCAGCATCGAGCGACACCTCGGCTAACGTATAGTCGGTGACGAACACGGACAGTGGCTGGCCAAGTCGGCGCTGTATCGCGGAAGACATGAGATCGAACGAGGCTCGTTCGATACCGAAATAGCCGACGATGTAGCGATAGTTCCCGTAGGCGACCTGGGCCTTCGGCAAGACGACCTCATCTGAAAGGGCGAGCGTATCCGCCTCCGTCATCCCGACCTGCACCGTCTCATCGAACGCCACCGGTCCGGGCTCATCCGCACCCACATCGGTGATGAAGAGCCAACCGACGAAGACGGCTGCGACAACCACCACTCCGATGACGAGCCAGAGGCGGACGCGAGACGACTGCATCATTCGTTGTATAGTGTCGTGTCCTTTAGGCGTGTCTAGTCGGATTGGTCCGGGGGAGCCCCAACTCGGGACGGTCGACCAAGAGCTGGCGGAACACCGTCGCTGAGCTGTCGACCCGAACCGAATTGGTGGCCAACCGAAACTGGAAGAGCCAGGTATGTCAGGGCGTGAGAATCATCGTACGACTAAAGGAGGTGTCCGGACGAACAGACGACCATGGCAGATGAATCCCAATCTGAACTGATCGCCGACATGAAGCGCCTGTTCAACCGTCTCGAAGAAGAGGTCGATGACGCAGCAGAGGAGGGTAAAGCCGGGATCGAATCAGCGTCCACCAGGGCAAAGACCACACTCGATCGAGGGACGGATCAGTCCAAAGAGACCATCGCGGAGCTACGCGATCGCCTGGATGAGATCGAAGACGAACTGGATGACCACCTCGACCGCGGCAAGGACGTCAGTGCCGAGACGATCAGAGAGATCAGGCTCAACCTGCGCAAACTCGAAGATAGACTCCGGAAGTGAACCACTCGAGCGACTCGCAAGACATACGTAACAGCGAACCGTGGCGATGAGTGAGCGTGTCGGTGTCGTTTGAACTTGGGTCGATCGCTGCTGGATTCATTTTCGGGCTGGTATTAGCGGTTCCGCCAGGACCGATGAATGCGGTCATCGCCGAGGAGAGCGTCACTCGCGGCTGGCTTGCTGGTACCTTCGCGGGTGTCGGAGCCATGCTCGCCGATATCGTGTTCTTCCTCCTCGCTATGCTCGGGGTGGCCACCATTATCGAGAATCTTGGCCAGCTTGAGAGTGTCCTTTACGTACTCGGCGGGCTCTTGATGCTAGTCTTCGCGGTCGATGCCGCCAGAGCGACGCTCTCGTCGACCGCCTACACCGATATCGACACCGATCGAACGGCCACCGGGTTTCGAAAGGCACTGGTGCTCGGCTTGACCAACCCGTTCCAGCTGGCGTTTTGGGTCACCGTCGGTGTGGCACTCGTAAGGCCTGGGACGATCGATCTCGGCGAGCACACGCAGCTGCTTGGAACGTTCGTCATCGAGACCGGGAGTATCAGTCTGCTCGGTGGATTCTTCGGTGGGATTGTGGCCTGGATCATCATCTATCCAGTCACCGTCGGTGCCATCGGGGAACGGATCGATGCAGCAGGCCCAGTCATCGCTGCGATCAGCGCTATCATCCTCGCCGCCTTCGGAGCGATCTTCCTGTGGCTTGGACTATCGGCGTTTGTCTAACTTCACTGTCCACTCAGTGACCACGTTCGATTCGTTCCTCGGCGTAGGCATCGGCCGCCGCCAGGACGGTTGTGTCCTCTGCTTCGGCCTTTTCGATCATCGTGAGCAATCGGTCCCCGATATCCTCAGCATGGTCGATGGCATCATCCAGGGTGCCGCCGGCTGCCTCCGTGGCGACCGTAATCAGTCCGCCGCCGTTGATCACGTAATCCGGCGCGTAGAGGATGTCCCGATCCTTGAGATCCTGCGCATGTGATCTGTCCTCCAATACATTGTTCGCCCCGCCAGCGACGATATCACAGTCGAGTCGGGGGATGGTGTCGTCGTCGAGGACGCCACCGATGGCACACGGGGCGAAGATATCACACGGTTCATCGTACACGTCAGCTGGATCGACGAGGTCGAACCCGTGTTCCTCGGCGAACGAGGCGGCCTTCTCCTCGTCGATATCGCTCACGGTTACCTGGGCGCCTGCATCCGAAAGCTCGATCGCGAGGTCACGTCCCACCTTACCGACGCCCTGGATGACGACGGAGCGATCGGAGAGGTCCGCAGTCCCGTAGGTAGCCTCAGCACAGGCCCTCACACCACTGAAGACACCGATAGCGGTAACAGGCGACGGATCGCCGAGCCCATCCTCCCGGCCGACGACGTGGTCGGTCTCCTCGGCGATGGTCTCCATATCATCGACACCCGTGTTCATATCGACCGAGGTGATGTACCGTCCGCCAAGCCAGTCAACGGCTCGTCCATACGATCGGATCATATCGGGCGTTTTGTCCTCCGGATCGGCGATGATGACCGCCTTTCCCCCACCGAGATCGAGGTGGGCCGCGGCGGCCTTGTACGTCATCGCCTGTGAGAGCCGGAGCACATCCCACAGGGCGTCTTCCTCGGTCTCGTACGGTCGGAGCCTGGTACCACCAAGACTCGGTCCGAGGGTCGTATCGTGAATCGCGATAATGGCTTCGAGACCGGTCTCCGGGTCTGAGACGTACGTTACCTGCTCGTGGCCGTAATCGTCCATCTCGGGAAGGACCATGGGCGGACTATTCGGCCGGTTCATTCAGTAAACTTTCGTTGTCGCCGTGGGAGCCACTCTCCCTCGACTACACGATATCGTACTGGTGTAAGAAGGAGACCTGGCGATACATTCGGCATCCGACGCAGATGCCAGTCGTTGCGGCCAACGCCGCCAGCGCTGCGACAACCCCAGCGATCCCGTAGCCGACGATCGGGAAGCCAGCAAGCAGGAACCCACTGGCAACGACCGTCCCGGTCGCACCCATGAGCTTCGCGAAGCGATGCGGAGATGCCGCGTCCATCGATGTGGGCTTCGAGACGACCCGCAACACGATGTGGCGCCAGACGAGCCCATAGATGTCGATACGCCATCGCGACAGGACGGCGATGGCGAGGATAGTTGCGACAGCGTAGACGAACACCGGAAGCTGCAAGACGATGCCGAGGACCAACCCGCTGGCCGTGATGGCCTGGCCGAACCGGGGGGCCCGTGGGTCAACCTTCGCACGAGCCGAATGGGTAGTCTTCGCCGATGTCATCACCCGGTGTAAGGAATCCACTCGTATAGATGCATTGACCGGAATTACCGGGGTTACATGCCGGTTATCGCCGTTCTATCAAAGCCATGATCGCACCGCCACCACCGATGCTCATACCGACGAGCGCTCGTTCCAGATCCTCGTTCACCAGCTGGTGAACGACCGAGGCCGCCAGCATGCCACCTGAGGCACCGATCGGATGACCGAACGCGACCGCCCCACCGTGGGGGTTCATCCGTTCACGCGGGATGTCCAGCCGGTCCATCACGTACACCGCCTGGGCGGCAAACGCCTCGTTGATCCAGAAGGCGTCGACGTCGCCGACCTCGAGCTGGTTCTGCTGGAGAAGCTCGGCGACCACATCGCCGACCGCCTCGTTGAACTCATCAGGTTCCCGGTAGACCACCTCGTAATCGGTGAGGCGACACGGTGCGTCGAGTCCACGCTCATCAGCGGCTGTTTCATTCATCAGCAGGATCCCGCCCGCCCCGTCGCTGAGCTTCGAGGCATTCCCGGCTGTGATGGTTCCATCGCGGGCGAAGGCAGCCGGGAGACTGGCCAGATCCTCGAGCGTTGAATCAGGCCGTGGTCCCCCATCTCGTTCGACTGTCCCGCTCGGCGTCTCCACGGGGATGATCTCCTGATCGAAGACCCCCTCCTCGATCGATGCTGCGGCTAGACGATGGCTCTCGAGCGCGTACTCATCCTGTGCTGCCCGGCTGATATCCTCTCTATCGACGAGTCCCTCGGTGATCTCCCCCATGTGCACATCGAGATTCATATCCCATAGCGAGTCGAGTATCATCGAATCCTTGGCCGTGACATGACCGTGTCGCCGTCCCGTCCGATAGTCCGGGAGGATCCACGGGGCGTTCGTCATCGATTCGAACCCGCCTGCGAGGCTGATGTCGATCTCGCCGGAGTTGATCCGGTCAGCAGCCATGCAGATGGCTCGAACCCCAGATCCAGAGGCCTCGTTGATCGTCGTGACCGCCGTATCGTTCGGAAGTGAGGAGCGGATCACGACCTGTCTGGCTGGGACCTGCCCGATACCGGCCTGGATCGCGTTGCCCAAGGAGACCCAGTCGATCTCGGCTGGATCGATAGCAACCCGCGACAGCAGTCCATCGACAGCCGTTCGACCGAGTTCCGGGGCCTCGACATCCGTGAGAGAACCGAGCAACTCACCATGCGGTGTTCTGGCTCCCTCGACGATGACTACGTCTGCAGCTCCATGTGAACCCATACGGGCGCTTCGAGTGGTGGGTTTGTTAACGACGCGATACCGTTCGCAGACCGAACCAATCAGGGGCCGAGGTATCCCCACGCATGGAGCTTGTCACCGTCGACATTGATCCATCGTTCGCCGATATCATCCCGGTAGTACATGTTGGGGATGAGGATGTTGTCGATCCGTTCGTACACCTCGCTTCGGGCCTCGCGCATCGTCCACCCCATCCCAGTGGCGATAAGCGCAATCCCCGACTCGCCGGCGATGCGCCACTGGCCATCGATGCGTTTCGTGTCCTCGATGTGGATCCCATCGAGCGACTCCGCATCTTCGAATACGATCGCTGCATTCCGTGAGCTCTCATCGAACGTCTTCTCATCGTCGAACGGAAACGGTGGCACACAGACCCTGACGGCGATCTGATACCCGCCGTGGGCGCTGATGTCGAACGCCTCCCCGGTTGCGAGGTTGTAGAAGAACTCACCCGTCTGCATCTCGAGGCTTGCCGTCTGCAGGACGATCGTTGGATACCCGAACCGTGGCGTGAACTCGAGGGGAAAGATCCCGTGTTCGTTCACGATACAGTTGAGGTCAATACTGCCCACATAGCCCTCCGACGCCAACCACTCCTCGAGGCGTCCAAGGGTCTCGTTGAAGACTCGATTCCGGCCGGCCCAGAACATCGACGTCCCCATCTCGCCGGTCGAGGGACCGATGTTCCCCGGGAAGAGCTTCTTGTGCTCGAAGTTGAAGTTGATCGGTTCGAGGAAGCGCTCGCCGTTGAAGAAGCCACAGACAGCGATCTCGACGCCATCCACGCGCCGTTGTAGCTGATAGCCCTTCATCCGATGCCCCCATGCCTTCTTGTAGGCGCGAAGGACGTCGATGACATCGCTCCCGTCGTTCTCACGGCCGACATACAGCAGCCGTTTCACGTTTTGAACCTCGCCGAGGGGCTTGATGACGTACGGCCCGGGATTGTTCTGGATGTACTCGATACCGACATCGAAATCGTCGAACTCCTGGTGATCGAGGGTGGGAATCCCGTTGTCCTCCAGCACCTCCATCGCATAGCCCCGATCGGCCTCCAACCGGTCGGTATTCGGAGACCCGCCGACGACCGGAATCCCCTGATCTCGAAGCTCGGTGGCGAGCTGGCCCGTTCCGATATCATCGTCGACCCAGATGTCGTCGAATATCACGACATCGGCCCAGTCGATCTCAGCACGCCAATCATCGACCTTAGGGACGAACCCGTCTGCTATCTCCTGGTCCGTCTCAGCCTCGATATAGTACTTGACGCCGTGGCCCTCCGACTGGACCTGCCACGCAACATCACCGATCAGGGCCGCATCAAGCGAACAGAAGAGGAAATTGTGCTGGCTCATATCCCGTCATTTCGGTCGAGAGGGGTATAAGCGCACACGCCGGGACCACAGCACAGAGAATCTCGGAGTGACCGTTGGGCAGGTAGGATCAAACCGAGTTCGATACCTGGGTCAACGCCGCTCAGCAATCGTCGAGAGTATCCGCTACAAAACTTGTATCTACTCCTGGCGTCAACGGTGATAGAACGTGCCTCCAGTGGAAGCGGCCGTCGTCTTTCTCATCATCGCGGTGGCGCTTGTCCTCTTCGTCAGTGAATTCATCCCCAATGACATAACCGCCATTGGAGTCATCGTCGCGCTCGCCTCGACACAGCCGCTGCTAGGCATCGATATCGGTGTTCAACCAGCGGATGCGATCGCCGGGTTCGCGAATCCTGCGACGCTCACCATCGTGGCGATGTACATGCTGAGTGCAGGTATCCAGAACACCGGTCTCGTCGAACGACTGGGGATCCTCTTGGCCCGACTGACTAAGGGCGACGAACACCGTGTCTTACTGGCGACCATCGGAACGACGAGTCCCCTCGCTGGATTCATCAACAACACCCCGGTCGTTGCGGTGTTTATCCCGATGATCACCGACCTCGCGAATCGGAGTCGGATCTCGCCCTCGAAACTGCTACTACCACTCTCGTTCGCTGCCATCCTGGGCGGGACCCTGACGCTGATCGGAACCTCGACGAACCTCGTTGCGAGCAATCTCGCTGATGTCCTGATCGAAGATCGAGGTCCGATCGGCTTCTTCGAATTTACGCCCATTGGTGTGCTGATCGTCATCGTTGGTGGAGCGTACCTGCTCACGATCGGGTGGCGGTTAACGCCCGCCCGGTTGTCACCCGCCGAGGATCTCACGGCTCTGTTCTCGGTGGAAGATCACCTCTATCAACTCGGCGTCACAGCCGAGTCACCGTTGGTAGGCCAACGAATCCAGGATGTGACCGAACCAGAAGGGGTCGATCTCATCCAGTTGGACCGTGGCCGGGAGTCGTTCTCCCCACAGACGAGCGATCTGAAGGTCGAACAGGGCGACAGACTCGTCGTGCTCGGTCGGTACGAGGCCGTTGAGGAGTTCGCTGGGAGCAATGAGTTGCTTCGGCTCTATGGCCGAACCGTCGATGATTCGACCTTCGCAGATCCGCAACGGGGCGATACACTGGCGAAGCTGGTTGTGTCCGCTGATTCTGAGTATATCGGCATGACGCTCGAGGAGGCCAGGCTTGGCCACCGCTATGAGACCCGTGTCCTGGCCTTGCGCCGCCAGAACGAGAACATCCTCGAGGGCCTCGATGACCTCGAGCTCGAGCACGGGGATACCCTCCTCGTCCGATCGAACGAAGCTGCTCTATCATACCTCAACAATCGTGGAGACCTGCGACGGATCGACGCACCCTCGTACGATCTGCTCACCGCTGACCCCGATGAGGTGCACCCGATCGACCGAAACGCGCTGCTCGCCCTCGGTAGTATGGGGGGTGTCGTTGGGCTCGCTGCGTTGGGGATTCTCCCCATCGTGATCGCCGCGTTCATGGGCGTCGTCGCGATGATCCTAGCTGGTTGTCTCAGACCCGCTGACGCCTACGACGCGGTCAGCTGGAACATTATTTTCCTCTTAGCCGGGGTGATCCCCCTTGGACTCGCCCTACAGGAAACCGGAGGGGCCGCTATGATCGCAGACTGGATCTATCAGACCGGAGAGGTACTTCCCCTCATCGGTGTGCTGTTCCTCCTCATCGTGTTTACCGGCGTATTGGCGAGTGTCATCACCCCCATCGCCAGCGTCGTGTTGATGATCCCGATCGCGGTCGACACCGCCGCACAACTGGGAGCGAACGAATTTAGTTTCCTGTTAGGGGTGATGTTCGGTGGGGCATCGTCCTTCATGACACCGATCGGGTACCAGACGAACCTCATGATATACAGCCCCGGCGGGTACGAATTCAAGGACTTTCTCAAAGTGGGTGCTCCATTGCAACTCTTGATCGCGGTGGTCGTGACGGTGGGTATCTGGGCGCTTTGGGGTCTGGGTGCGGGATAAATTAAAGGGCGAGGTGGGGAAGGACCTACACGATGGACGAGTGGCGACACGCTGGCTACTCGACAATGAACGGAGGGTTGTCCCAGCGTGGTAAGCCATTCGAAGGGCACGAACAGAGGAGGGTGGACCGATGAACGACCCATCGTCTCTTGACGACAATCTCGTTGGAGAGGTTCCCCTGCCAGAATCGAGTAGCGACGAGGACGATGTGACCATCGTTGACGACGAGGTACAACTCGAGCGGACGATCGGACTCACTGGGGGCCTGGCCATCGGGATCGGGACCATGATCGGTGCCGGTATCTTTGTCTTCCCCGGGCTCGCCGCGGCAGAGGTGCAGGCGGCTGGCGCGATCTCGTTCGCCATTGGAGCGATCATCGCCATCCTGGTCGCCCTTCCGACCTCCGAGTTGGCCACGGCGATGCCCCGAAGCGGGGGTGGGTACTACTTCATCTCCCGAGCGTTAGGGACCCCATTCGGTGCTATTGTCGGACTTGGACTCTGGCTGGGCTTGGTATTCGCCACCTCGTTCTATCTCGTCGGTCTCGGCCACTATGGAGCAGCCGTCCTCACTGAAATCGGGATCGACGTTCCGATCAGTCCTGTGCTGGCCCTTGGGCTGGTGTTCGGGATTGGGATGGTCGGGTTGAACCTCACCGGTACTGACAACACGGCGAAGTTGCAAAACGTCATCGTCGGCCTTCTCCTGATCATCCTCGCCGTGATTCTCAGTACGGGTGCGCTCGATGTCACCGGTATCATCGGCCAACCAACCGGTGGTCCACGATTCGATTTCGCACCCATGGCACTCCTGTCGACGGCTGCACTCGTGTTCACCTCGTACCTCGGATTCGCACAGGTTGCGACGGTCGCTGGTGAGATCCGACGCCCCTCGCGCAACCTGCCATTGGCGATGGTTGGCTCGGTGGTGATCGTCGGCTCCTTGTACGTCATCACCATGCTCGTCGCCACCAGCCTCGTTGGCTCCGAAGCGCTCGCCGAAGCGGGCGAGGTAGCGATGGTCGAGGTTGGGAGAGAGCTCTTCGGTCTACCTGGTGCCGTCGCCATCCTTCTCGCCGGATTGCTGGCGACGATTTCGTCGGCGAATGCCTCGATCTTGAGTGCCTCGAGAGCGGTCTATGCGTTGAGTCGCGATGCACTGTTGCCCCGGCGAGCAGCCAAGATCAATCTCCGCTTCAATACGCCTCACATCGCGATCGGATTGGCAGGGGTTCCGATTCTCATCCTGACCGCGTCTGGACAGGTCGAGTTGCTCGCCGAGGTTGCGTCGTTCCTTCACCTGGTGATGTACGGGCTCATCTGTGTGGCATTGCTCGTCCTCCGGCGAAACCCACCGACGTGGTACGACCCCGATTTCACCACTCCGGGGTATCCCATCGTACCTGCGTTGGGAGCAATAGCCTCATTCGGATTGGTGCTGTTCATGGACCTGCTCTCGATCGGCGTCGGCATCGCGATCGTGGTGGCCACGCTCATCTGGTATCGGTGGTTCGCCAGAGACGTCAAACTCAAAGGGATCATCTAACACCGCAGGTGGCTCAAATATCCGCTGTAGAAGTGCCTCGTTACCACCATTCCGTGGCACATTTATCCGCCAAACACGGGGACTAGATACAGACGAACCGAGCAGTGCTCGCACAGCAACGGACGGATCCAGCGATCCATGGCGACCATTCACGATATCCCCTGTCCCGAATGTGACTCGACCGCTTCGGTCGTGAAAGACGGCATCGATACCTATCGGTGCACAGACTGCGAGGTTCGCTTCACGATCGAAGATATCGTCGAGTGATGAGCTAGAGAATTCGGTTGTCCATCTCGTCGAACGCGCCCTCGATGAACGGTTCGTAGTTCCGCGCCAGCAGTTCGCCACACCGCGTCCAGTACATTGGTGTGGACCCTGCCATGTGTGGAGTGACGATCACATTCGAGAGGTCCCACAGGGGAGAATCCTCAGGCAGTGGTTCCTCTTCGAATACGTCGAGTCCGGCCCCGGCAATTTGCTCCTCCTCAAGCGCCGTGATGAGGGCTGATTCATCGACCACTTCCCCTCTGGCGATGTTGATCAAGACGGCATCCTCAGACAGTCGGTCAAACGCCTGGGAATCGATCAGCCCGCGGGTTTCCCCGGTCAACGGACACGCGATGACCAGATAATCAGCCTCCTCGAGGACCTCGTCGGTGTGCGCTGGCGAGAGTAACCGATTGACATGCGGTACCGACTCCGACGTGTCTCGTTTCGTACCGAGAACATGCGTATCGAAGGTAGCGACTACCCGAGCTACCTCGGATCCGATCGCACCGGTACCGATGATACCGACCGTCTTGCCACCGAGTTCGTTCCCACCATACCGATCCCAGACACCCTCTACCTGCTGGCGAACGCCTCGATGGATGTTCCGCTCGAACATGAGCATGTACCCGAGAACCTGTTGGGCGATGGGCTTAGCGTGTACCCCCGACGCGTTCGTCAGGATAACATCGTGCTGACGAAACCGATCGAGATCGTAGCTGTCGACGCCAGCGGTGAGTGCTTGCACCCAGTTGATTTCATCGAGATGGTCGTACCAGTCTGGTTCGAACCCAAACGTCGCCACGATCGATGCTTCCTCGAAACCGTCGATGGTCTCGGTTGCGCTCTCCGCCCGGTGAACATCGATCGAAGGGATCCGTTCAGCGAGCTCATCGGACAACGATGTTGCTGCAGCATCTCTCAGGGTGTGGGGGAGTAACACCACAGCTGCGTCATTCATATCTCGCGTGTTGCCACGGCGGTGCCTAATACTGTTGCATGGCAATCGCCGGCCGGTGAACCTATAGTGGTTGTCCCCACATCAGCACACGATGATCGATGGATCCGTGTTGATCACCGGCGGTGATCAACCGTTTGGTGCCGCCATCGTCGATCGATTGTCCGAAGCCGCAGATGAAATCATCATCGGTGGTGCCGACGAGGAGCAACTCACCGAGGTAGCAGACCGATTCGACTCGGAAGGAATCCATCCCGTCAGAGCCGATCCTCGAGATGAGTTCGATATCGAACGCTTGGCGGAGACCGCCTCGAGACACGGTGACGACCCGTTGGACCTCGTAATCCCGGCGGCTCGCGTCAGCCATGGCGACGCCGATGCGCCGGTTATCGAGACCTCCTATGCGGCTTTCGATGACGAGCAACGGACGAACATCCGAGGGGTCTTCGCGACGGTTCGCGAGGTCGCTCCCCACTGTGACGAAACCACGCGAATCCTCGTCCCAATCACCGATTCGCGAGAGGTCCCCGGGACCTTCGCAGCGGGGGAAGCCGCGATCAAGCAGCTAGTCACTACGATCGCCGAATCCACCGACTTGCCGATCGCAACGGTGAACATCGCCTCGGCCATCGAGGCAGGTGAATTCGATCCTGACCGAGCAGCCGGTAGCGTGGTCGTCGGCGCAACCCGCGACATCGAGGCGTACGACGGCCGGACCTTCGAATCGGACGACTGAGGCGTCCCTATCCGGCGTGTGACTTCAAAATGCGGTGGATGTTCTTGAGTCTCTATCCGGATATCGCGTGGGGGGACCAGCCACACGTACTACATTCACTCGCAGATACACCATGGAGGCTATAGCACTCGGGACACTGCTTCTTTCGATGGTCCCAGAGCCATTCGGGGTCGCTTGGCTCGTGGCCGTTTTGAACTAAGAAACGGTCGACGGTATCAGTCACATTCTCAGGTGCTGATCCCATGTGATATGTCATCACACACCAATACGATAACCCTTGTGGTGGTATCCTGAAAGTGGAACCGGCTGCAACCGGTAGCGCCCAGCAACGCGAGACTGCCTGTCAGTCCTGATGCGCCACGGCAATCGGGCCATCCCAGGCCTGCAGTCCGCCCTTCAGATTGTAGACCTCGGTCTCCGGGGGGATGCCCTCGAACGCGGCGAGAAGTTGACAGGCCTGCTGGGACCGCTGTCCATACGGACAGACGAAAACGATGCGATCCTCCCAGGCGACAGATTCGATCGACGTGACCAAGGTCTCGAAGGGGACGTTCTCAGACCCCGGAATGTGGCCACTGGCGAAGGACTCTGGAGTGCGGACATCGACGATCTGCACGGCTGCACCCTCGTCGAGAAGCGTCTGCAACACGTCCGCTTTGAGTTCCTCGACCATTGCATACACCGTACCTCATCCATCCAGTAAAACGTGCCGGCCTGAGAGGAGGAACGCGCCTCGGCGAGCCGTTGCAGCCACCGGCATCAAGCGGCCAGCAACCATTAAGTTCCAGCCCACCTGTCTCGACCCGATGAGCGGTTCCGATCCCCGGGCCGAGTTGGCCAAGCAGATCGCCGGGGAGATCGTCGTCAGTGACGATCCGGGAGGGACGATCCGGAAATGGCGCGGGGATTTCGCCGTGACCCAGATCGACCTCGCAAACGAGATCGGGGTGTCTTCGTCGGTGATCAGCGACTACGAGGGTGGGAGACGAGAGAGTCCTGGCATCGACATCGTTCACCGGATCGTCGAGGGGTTGCTCCAACTCGATGAACAGCGGGGCGGCAATCGGATTCGTCAGTTCGAACGGGTGCTCTCTGCTGGATTCGATAGCGATGTCGTCCTTGACCTTCGCGAATACGAGGCTGCCGTCTCGGTCGATCGATTCTACGACACCATCGATGCCGAGGAGGTCCAATCCGGTGACTGGGACCGGATCACCGGACATACGGTGATCAATAGTGTCAAAGCGATCACCAGCCTCTCACATGAAGAATTCTTCCGGCTCTATGGTCGTAGTACGAGTCGAGCGCTCGTTTTCACCGAGATCAGCCGCGGTGAATCCCCACTGGTGGCCCTTCGAGTCGTCACGCCGACGCCGAACGTGGTCGTCCTCCATGGACTCAACCGGGAGGAGCTGTGGAGCCACGCGCCGGCACTCGCACGCATGGATGGGTACGCGTTGGCGACGTGCGATACGCCCATCGACGAGGTGCTCGATCGGTTACGGGACCTCCCGTGAACCCCGCCAGGTGACGATGTACACACGCCCGGAGAGGGATCAGTTTTCTACGACGAGTCCTGAACGCGCTCGCGAGGAAGGCGGGTGAGTCCTACGCGACGTAGCGGTACTGACGTTCGCCCATCGGTCCCCATCCATCGAAGACGAACTGCTCCTGGGGTGTCGTCAGCGGTTCGACCTCAGTCTCGATATCGAGGTTGTGGCTGTCGTGGATCGCTTCGTACTCGTCGAACGTGATGTCGTAGCGTGAGTCGAGCTGGCCATCGACGTCGAGGTCGGCGATCTTGTCCTTCCAGTTCGGCTGGAAGGTTTCCGCGTGAATCTCAGCTTGGGCACCAGAGCCGTAGGACGCCAAGATCATCTTCTCTCCCACGAGATCACGGTCGTTCTCATACGCGTGTAAGAGTGCACTGGCGCGTGCCACGTGGACCGAGCCGGTGTACCAGTTACCGACCTCCCGGGAGATCCGCAAGGTCGGCTCGATACGGTCGCTGTACCACTGTTTGTACCGGTCGGTGTTGCGAAGCGTCTCGGTGAATTCTCGAAGGGCAGCGAGGTACGCATCGTCATCATCGAAGTCCTCCGGTTCGGGCTGTCTCCCGACCTCTGACTCGATCTCGTCAGCGACGTCCGTCCCCCTGATGACGTTTCGGTAGGCGAGGACGGCTGCCTTCTTGACCATCCCCGGGAACGGCGTGTGAAACGGACCGTAGGTGATATCGTCAGGGTGGATGTCGCCTGCGACCGACTTGTAATCCTCCAGGGCCTCGCGCATCCGGGCGAGGTAGACCTGCACCGAGCGGTGTCCGTCGACACTCGGGAACTGCTGATTGGGTTTCAAAAAGTCAGTCTCGTCGGCACTCCCGATGCCCTGTTCGGCACTGAAGGCCATGATATCCGGATCCTCGGTGATGTACATCGCAACTGCGCCTGCACCCTGGGTCGCCTCGCCAGCATCGCCACGCGCATAGAGCGCGGTATCGGTCGCGAGGACGAGGGCCCCTCGGTCTCGATTGCGTCCGGAGGCGATCCAGTTGTATGCATCGTTGAGGCTCTGTGTGCCGGAGATGCACGCGAACTTGCGCTCACCCTTGTTCGCGTGATGGAAGTCCTCGTCGTAGACCGATTCCAGGCAACCTGCGACGTACGTCGAAACCGGTTTTGACTTGTCGAACGCGCTCTCCGTCGCGACATCGATCCGACCGATGTCGGATGGGGTCAGATCGTTTCGCTCCATCAATCGATGGGCGGCATTCGCTGCCATCGTGACGATGTCCTCGTAGCTATCGGGGAACGAGCTCGCGTACAGCCCGAGTCCCTTGGTATACTTGTCCGGATCTTCATCGTTTTCCGGGGCGAAGGTCTTCGGGAGGTCAAGTTTCAAGTTGCCCACCCAGAGGTCCATCGCGTCGATTCCCACGGTTGTCATGGTTACCGAGTCGTGGATGGTGGAGCTATTTGGCTATGTCGATGGTACATTCGACAGATGTCGATAATCCAGACACGCAAGCGCGGAAAACCGTCTACTCCTCGACTACTTTCGGACCCTGTAACGCGTCTTGTAGGCTGTCGAGGCCACCGAGCCACTCGGCCACCAACCCGAATTCCATGTCTTCTGAAGGGGTGAGATCGTAGCGTTCACCTTCGATGATGGTCGCCCCGATCTCGCTGATATGTGCGAGCGCTGCATCGAAATCTTCCGCTGCCTCGGCCTCCATTGCGGCGTCGATGCGGTCGTCCACAGACTCGACGGCAGTGGATTCATCGGCGAAGCTTCGATCGATCGAGACGAAGATGGACAGCAGGCTCGTCTGGACCGCATCGATCAGTATGAGTGCCTCCTCGTCCTCCAGCGGTGGTTCCTCGAAGACGATGTCACGGATATCTTCGAGTTCAGCCATCGCTTCGTCTGACGACAGTCGGTCTTCCTCGTATGCACTGAGCACCTTGGCCACCGCAATCGCCGCATCGTTCTGCAGGTTCAGATAGAGCTGAGAGGACTCCTCCTCGTCCTCAAGATCTGCCTCTTCGAGACGGTCGAGCCAATTATCCCAACGCTCGCGTGAGTAGAACTCCACTACATCCTCATCCATACAGGGGCTGTACCGAGCCGCGATGAAAGGCCTTTCCTTCGTCCGCCTACTTGAGCGTCGCTTCAGTATCGATCCCATACACCATCGCTGGTGTCTCGATGTGAGCCCGCTCGAGGAGGTCAACATGGCCGTCCTCTGCCAGTCGACGGCTTCGCCGGGGGACCACCTTCGGGCCGAGCACGGCCCCGGGTCGTGCTGGATCATCGAGGAAATCGGTCTCAAGGAAGAACGGTGTGTCCACACCCGTGATCGCTGCTATCGCCTCGGATCGAGCGATAACACTCGGTGTTACCCCTTCGACGGGACCGGCCGCATAGTGCTTGACGACGCGGTTCGGATCGAGACCCACCTCCCTCGCCACCTCGGCGAGATCACTCATATCGTCGCTCGTCTCGGTATGTAACTGGACGGCACACTCGGCGCTCGCTGCGAGTTCGAATGCGTGGCGTATCAGCTCGTTTGAGCCCGACCAAATCGACTCGGCCACCTCGAAGTGGGGTCGTCCCGATTTTAGGGCCAATGCACGGTCATCGGCGACGTACTCCGCCGCGAGCGATAGGCCCGATCGCATCACTTCCACCGCCTCGGCGAGGTCCCACCCGAAATCATTCACCAACCGTGGCAACAGGACCGGGTGGATGCCGAGCACTGGCCAGGCGGTGCCGGGGATGACCGAAGACGCCGCCTCGACGAGTTCGATGGTCCGCTCAAAGGTTTCACGAAAGGCCTCGATATCGGTCTCCCCCTCGACGAAGTGCCAGGAGGGCCGGTTGACCACCAGCAGATGGGTCCCGCCAGCCCTGGCGAAGGCTGCAGCAGCCTCGGCGCCGTCCCCAGCTGGATGGAGGTGGAGATGGTTATCCAGTATCGGCGTCGGAAGCGTCTCCATGTCGGTGGACTCCAGTCGAGTGGACATAAGGACCCGTACACGAACCCGGACAGGAACACACTTTGATGGCGCCTGTCAAGTCCCGATCATGGCATCACGACGGACAGCGCTGTACGCCGATCACGAGGACGCCGGCGCTCGCTTCACCGATTTCGGTGGCTGGGAGATGCCCGTCAGCTTCGACTCGATCTCCGTCGAACACGAGGCCGTCCGGACGGCCGTTGGCAAGTTCGACGTCTCGCACATGGGGAACATCGAGGTCACCGGGGACGACGCGACGACCCTCATGCAACGTCTGGTCACCAACGATGTCGAGGCGCTCACGCCGGGCAAAGCGCAGTACGCGGCCATCACCGACGAGGCGGGGATCATGCTTGACGACACCATCGTCTACCAACTCGAGGCTGGGCGATACCTGTTCATCCCAAACGCCGGGCATAACGAGGAGATGGCCGATCGGTGGGAGGCCTATCGAGACGAGAACGACCTGGATGCAACGGTGACCGATCGAACCGAGGAGCTCGGTATGATCGCCATCCAGGGACCGGAGGCCATCGATCTTATCGAGTCACAGATCGCCGACTCGATCGAATCGCTCCCGCGATTTGGCCACCGACAGGCAACCATTGCGGGCGTCGAGGTCACCATCGCCAGGACGGGATACACCGGGGAGGATGGCGTCGAACTCCTGGTCCCGATCGACGAGGCACCCGCCGTCTGGGACGCGTTCGCGTGTCAGCCGTGTGGGTTAGGTGCAAGAGACACCCTCCGCCTCGAGGCTGGTCTGCTACTGGGTGGCAACGAATTCGACCCCGTGGAGAATCCACGCACACCCCTCGAAGCGGGGATCGCCTTCGCCGTTTCGCTCGATACTGAGTTCATCGGCCGGGACGCCCTCGTTGCCCAGCGCGATAGCGGCCTCGACCAACAGCTCATCGGGTTCGGTCTCGAGGAACGCGGTATCCCGCGTGGCGGCTACGCGATACTCGACGGTGAGGACCGATCTATCGGCGAGGTGACGAGCGGGACGCAAAGTCCAACGCTCGATCGGCCAATCGGGCTTGGATACGTCGACAGTGACTTCACCGACCCTGGCACTGAACTCCTCGTCGATGTCCGGGGTCAAGAGAAAAGGGGAAAGGTTGAATCCCTGCCCTTCGTTGGCTGACATATGGCAATCGACGTCCGTGACGACCGACGCTATCTCGACACTCACGAATGGGTCCTCGAGACCGACGGAACGGTCCGCATCGGCCTCTCCGATTTCGCCCAGGATGAGCTCGGTGATATCGTCTACATCGAACTCCCCGAAGTCGGAGACGAACTCGAGGCCGACGAGTCATTCGGCGTGATCGAGAGCATCAAAGCGGTCTCCGATATGTACTCCCCGGTCTCAGGCGAGGTAGTCGACCGTAACGAGGAGCTGTTCGAGGCACCCGAGCTGATCAACGATTCACCGTACGACGACGCGTGGATGCTCGAGGTCGACGTCACAGGCGAGAGCGACTCGCTCATGTCTGCGGAGGACTACGACGACCAGCTCGCCTGAGCTGAAACCAAGACCCTCAAGACCGCTGCTTTCGGACTATCAAAGACGGAGCAACAGGGCCCATCTACCATCATGTCACATCCACATCGACCCGAGGGAAGCCCGTACGCACCGAATCGAGAAGCCGAGACGAACGCGATGCTCGACGCGTTGGATATCGACTCGGTTGAGGAGCTCTTTGACATTCCCGAGGCCGTCCGCTTCGACGATACCTTCGATATCCCTGCCCGATCGGAACAGGCGATCACGCGTGAGGTGGGGGAACTGCTCGACAAGAACGACGACATGGTCTCGTTCCTCGGTCGAGGCTCGTACAGCCACTTCATCCCGGCATTAGTCGACCATATCGCCGGGCGATCTGAGTTCCTGACCTCGTATACCCAGTACCAGCCAGAGGCCAGTCAGGGGTTCCTCCAAGCGCTCTTTGAATACCAGTCGATGATCGTCGAGCTGACCGGCCTCGAGGTTGCGAACTGCTCGCTTTACGATGCGGCGACCGCACTCGGGGAAGCGGCAACCTTCGCCGACCGACTCCGCCATACCGACGGCGATCAGATCCTCGTCCCGTCCCAGCTCCATCCGGGGCGACGTTCGACGCTCGAGAACTACTGCGCCGGTCCCGGGCTCACGATCGGCACCTATCCGATGGACGACGGGACCGCCGATGTCGAGGCACTCGAGGCAGCCATCGACGAGGATACCGTCATGGTCTACGTGGAATCGCCGACCGTTCGAGGGACCTTGGAGCCCGACCTCGCGACGATCGGGTCGCTCGCTGCCGAGGCCGACGCCGCCTATGCTATCGGGACCGATCCGGTGGCGCTCTCCATTCTCGAGCGACCAGCAGACGTCGGTGCAGATATCGTCATCGGTGATGCAGGCGTGCTTGGGCTCCCCGAATCGTTCGGGATGGGCCTTGGCCTGTTCGCGACCCGCGATGACTATGTCAGACAGGTCCCCGGTCGACTGGTCGGCGCGAGCGAGGACATGGACGGTAACCGGGCATACGCACTGACATTGGTGACGCGTGAACAGCACATCCGCAGGGAACGAGCGACGAGCAACATCTGTACCAACCAGGCCTGGGTCGCGCTGCGTGCGGCGATGCATGCGGCCTGGCTGGGTCCCGATGGCCTCGTCGATCTCGCCACCCAAGCGGTCGATCGGCCCGCGGCCGTCGCCGATCGGTTGGACGAAATCGGCGGTGTGACGGCTCCGCTACACGACCGTCATCACTTCCGCGAGTTCACGTGGACGACTGGTGCTGATGCCCAGACGGTGGCCAACCTCCTCGCGACGCGCGGGTTCGCCGTCCACGCGGTCGATGACGAGGTACTCCAGATGTCGGTGACCGATCACCCCCAAGCAGCCGTCGACCGCTTCGTCGACGAGCTCACGGAGGTGCTCGCATGAGGGTGCACGAACAGGCCAGCTGGCAGCGCCCCGACGACGATGTCTACGAACCGCTGTTGATCGAGAAGGACGAGTCCACCGTCGAGGTCGACGTCGACGGGCTGCCCGATGAGCTCACCCGAGACGAGGTGACCTTACCGAGCGTGGACGAACCGGAGGTAGCGGCCCATTACACGCGGTTGTCCCAGATGACCTACGGCATCGAGAACGGACCCTATCCCCTCGGTAGCTGTACCATGAAGTACAACCCGAAGTTCACCGAGCGCCTCGCCGGTGACGAACGGGCCCATCTGCATCCCGACCGGCCGGACCAGACCTGTCAGGGGATCCTCGAGATCATGTACCGACTGCAGGACTATCTCGGTCGGATCGCTGGGATGGACGCGGTGTCCCTCCAACCGCCAGCCGGAGCCGCGGGTGAGTTCACCGGCATCCGCATCTGTCACGCCTATCACGAGGATAACGGCGAGGCCGAAACCCGAAGCGAGGTCATCGTCCCCGAGAGCGCGCACGGGACGAACTTCGCGAGCGCGGCGATGGGTGGCTACGAGGTGGTGACGGTGCCCTCGAACGAGGAGGGTCGAGTCGATCTCGAGGCGCTCGAGGCAGCCCTCGGACCTGAGACTGCCGCGTTGATGCTCACGAACCCGAACACGCTCGGAGTCATCGAGCGGGAGATCGAGACCATGGCGAGCATGGTCCACGACGCCGGCGGCCTGCTGTACTACGACGGCGCCAACCTCAACGCGCTGCTGGGTCGGGCTCGACCGGGTGACATGGGCTTTGACATCACCCACTACAACGTCCACAAGACCTTCGCGACGCCTCACGGTGGTGGTGGGCCGGGGGCCGGTCCCGTCGGTGTCATCGACGAGCTCGCTGGGTACCTCCCTGAACCGGTCGTCGAACGCGATCCAGACGGGACGTTCAAGCGCGTGTCACCGGCGCACTCGATCGGGAAGGTCCACGGCTATGACGGCAACTGGCTCGTCCTGTTGAAGGCCTACGCCTACATCGCACGCCTCGGCGATGAGGGGCTACTCGACACGAGCGCGAAGGCCGTGTTGAACGCCAACTATCTCGCCGAGCAACTCACCGACTACGACATCCCGTATGGTCCGGTGCAACACGAGTTCGTCGCCAGTGCCGGGGACCAGGATGCCGGGGAGATCGCCCGGGCGATGCTCGACTACGGCGTCCATCCGCCGACGACGAAGTGGCCCGAGCTCGTCGACGAGGCGCTCATGACCGAACCGACCGAGGTCGAGACGAAACAATCGCTCGATGCCCTTGCCGAGGCGTTTCAGGCGGTCAGCGACCTCGACGATGAGGAGCTGGCCGAGCACCCGAAACGAATGTCCGGGGCGAAGATCGATCAGGTCGCCGCTGCCAGGTCACCGACCCTCAGCTGGCGTGAACTCTAGCCGGTCAGTCGAACCCACCAGACACAACCGTTAAACGGTGTCTATACGCTAGTTCTCCCAATGACCGTCGTGAGTGTCTCCATGCCCGATGAACTCATCGAGCAGATCGACAGGTTCGTCGAGGAGCACGGCTACACCGGTCGAAGTGAGGTCATTCGCGAAGGCGCTCGCTCACTGTTCGACGAGTTCGAGGATCGGGACCTGGCCGGTCGCCAGCTCATGTCCATCGTGACCGTGTTGTTCAACTTCGAGACCTCCGACATCGAGCAGTCCATGACCAACCTCAGACACGAGTACGAGACGCTCGTCACGTCGAACCTGCACAGCCACGTCGGCGACGGCATCTGTATGGAGCTGTTCATCCTCGAGGGCGATCTCGACGAGATATCGACCTTCGTCGGGAGGGTTCGGGCGACTGAGGAAATGCTCTCGATCGATTACTCGGTCATCCCCGTCGATGAGGTGACCGACGAGCTGTCCTCCGCCTCCTGAACTCGGGCGTCCCTTAAGTCGAGGGCCATCGAATGCCGAGGCATGCCCAACCTCGTGGACACGCTGCTCCAGGACCGAAACCGCATCCAGCCCCATCACGCCAACAACCTCGGGACGGCGCACGGTGGCAACGTGCTCCGATGGATGGACGAGGTCGGAGCGATGAGCGCGATGCGCTTTTCGAGTCGTGCGTGTGTCACCGCACACATCCATGCCGTCGATTTCCAGCTTCCCCTCGAGCTCGGTGATACCGCCCTCATCGAGGCGTACGTCTACGATGTCGGCCGGACGAGCATGCGCGTTCGCGTCCGAGCCTACGGCGAGGATCCGTTCACCGGCGAGCAGGAGTTGACCACCGCGTCGTACTTCGTCTTCGTGGCGATCGATGAGGATCGCACCCCGACGGCCGTCCCAGAGCTAACCATCGAGAGCGAACGCGGCGAGCAGCTACAACAGGAGGCGCTGGCGAAGGAGACCCAACGAGAGCGATCGTGAGGTCCCTGGCGGGCGCTTTCGTGTGAAGGTATGACACTGAAGGGCCAGCACCGGCAGGTATTTCTGTATTAGGACGTTGGTACAAAGCGGAGTTAAAGCGAATGCCAACTGGTACGGTTGCCTTTTTCCACGATCGGAAGGGCTACGGATTTATCGAATCGGACGATTCCGACGAGGACGTCTTCTTCCATATGGAGGACGTCGGCGGCGAGGATCTGCAAGAAGGCCAAGAAGTCGAGTTCGAGATTACCTCGGGGGCGAAGGGCCCGCGAGCCACGAACTTGGAACGCCTGTAAAGGGACGTCGCTGACGTTCCGGTACTACTGTTACTCCTCCTGAGCGACGCGTCCATCGGTTCAATCGCATCCTGCCGCTTTTGGAAGGCATTTTAGTCGGGTCTGGTTAACCCCCACCAGACTCGTGGTGTACCTACCCAATCCGCTTCGCTTGGGCATCCTCTGGGTAGGCTACCTGTTGGCCAGATTCGATCTAATCGATCGACAGCGAGCCGAACGGACCACGGAGCTCGCCTGGCCGCGTATCGTCACCGGCCTGGCTCGAATGTCGAAAAACGCCGTCGACGTCGCGATGGTCGGCATCGCGGTCGGTCCGGCTGCAATCGCCGGCGTTGGCTACGCCGGGCCGTTTTGGGGGCTGGCATTCGCCCTCGGTGGTGGTGTGGCGGGTGGCACGATCGCCCTCGTGAGTCAACGGTACGGTGCCGAAGCCTACGACGAACTCGGCCTCGCCGTTCGCTCAAGCGTGTTGCTTGTCCTCGTCGTGACGCTTCCAGTCGCAGCCGCCTTGGCGCTGTTCCCCGAGACCTTCCTCGGTATCATCACCGACGATCCGGCGGAGTTGCGCCTCGGGTCGGATTACCTTAGGGTGGTCGCCTTCGGGATCCCCTTCGCGGGTATCAACCTCATCGGCAGTCGCACGTTCGTCGGTATGGACGACGCGTGGACTCCGATGATACTTCGAGCGGGTGGAGCAGGGGCCAACATTCTCATCAATGCGCTCCTCATCTTCGGGCTGGGCTACGGGGTCGTCGGGGCAGCCCTTGGGACGGTCATCTCGAACATGGTCGTCGCGGGGGTCTTCACCGTTGGCCTCATCGCCGGCGGGCTCCCCAAAATGGGCCGCTTTCCGACCTCGGTCTCACCCGTTGGTTCGTACGTTGACCGGTGGACGATCAAATCGCTCGTCGAGATCGGGCTCCCACGAACAGGGACCTCGTTAGTGTGGACCGTCGCCGAGATACCGATGCTCACCATCGTCGCCGTCTTTGGTACCCCCATTGCCTCGGCGTATGTCATCAGCCGACGAATTTGGGGGCTCATGAATACTCCTGGATGGGGCTTCAGCCTCGCGTCTTCCAGCCTCGTCGGGCAGGAACTCGGTGCCGGTTACGAGGACCTCGCTGAGACGTACGGCCGCGAGATCATCAGGTTCTCCGTCGCGGTGTACATCGTCGGTGCGGCGTTGGTCTTCATCTCTGCCGAGGCGATCGTGATGCTATTCATCGAGGACCCGACTGAAATCGACATTAGCGTAGCGACCACGCTGGTGCGAGTGGCCTCTGTCGCCGTCGTATTGCAAGGCATCTCCGGTGGCGCTGCTGGACCTTTGAACGCCGCAGGAGACACCCGCTGGCCGTTTTACAGCCAAGCACTTGGCCTCTTTGGCGCTGCCATCCCACTGGCCTACCTCGGAACGATCACCCCGCTTGGCGTCTATGGACTGTACCTGGCGTTCATCGCGGAGACCTCCATACCGGCTGCCATCAACTACCACCGCTTCTCGAGTGGCACCTGGAAGGTGATCAGTCGATCATATCGACCGGATGTGACACCGGCAGAACCGTGATGGAGATTTCGTGCGAATTGGTGGCATACTACACTGAAACGTTACAGCAGTTCTCGCTCGTGACCGGCTTCCCGTCTGAACCTCATCAACTCAGTGAAGAAGGTGGTCCGTTGGACCGCGTTGAAGATGTCCTTGAGCGCCGCCATCTCGTCCTCGATGTACGCCTCGATCACGTCGTACTGGTCGTTGGCATAGTAGACTGGAATGTTGCGGCTCTCGTACGGATCGGAGGTACCCAGTAGCTCCTCACGGATCGCCTCCATGCTGATGAAGTCAGAGCCGAAGAGGTGCACGAGATCGAGGTACATGGGCCATCGATACAGCTGCTTCCAGCAGTCCTGAGGCGACCAATCGAGGGCTGTTTGGACCTCTTCAAGGAGCAGACATTTCGCGAAGACGAACGGGACATCGAACTTCAGATGATTGTACCCGACAAAGAGTGCACCGCTGTCGTCGCGCTTTCGTTTTATTTCCTTCCAGTCTCGAAGGAAGTCGATCAAGAGAGCTGCTTCGCTTTCGTATTCCCACAGGCGGTACAAGGACAGGGTCCCATCCTCATCAGCATACTGCACGGTGATCAACTCGTTCTCGAATGGGGACAGTCCAGTCGTCTCGCAGTCGAGTCCATAGATGATCATTATCGATCGATGCGAGCCCCGTGCCCTTAGAGGCGCAGGGAGGTTGTACTACAACGGGAACCGTCACCTCAGCGAACCACCATCCGCGTCTGTTCATAGAGTGGGTATCGAGCTCTGAATCGGTATCATTCATCAGTGGATCCAGAGCCCCGATAGTGGGTGACCTCGAGAAATCGGTGGTCCGGGCGGATCCGGACCGCTTGATTACCTCCTCTCGTTACCAGTCAGTGAGCCGGGCAATCAAATCAGACAGGCGCGGAATTGTGTAACCTGATGGTTGTTCTGTCTCGGACCGCATTGAGAGTGTCCGATTCTTCTCCCGGATGATCGATTCGTACTGATCGATGAGTGCCTGATTTTGTCGTTCCTTAGTTTCAAGTTCCTGTTCAAGCTGTTCGATTGTTAGCTGTAGTTCCTCAATCTGCTCAGTGACGTTCTGTGCTGTCGCTCCATGTTCATCGGCCTCAGGTCGCGTGATGGATGCACGTACCGGCCCATTGACGGCCCGCCACTGATCCCAGACTTGGTAGCGAGAAACATCCGTTCGAGGGATGGGATGATTCGAGACCATGGGGAGAGCTAACAAATAACATAGCATACAAGATAAATCTCAGTCAGACGGCTGACGTACTCCAGTCACTTCTTGGAGAGGTCGATCACCGTGAGAAAATACCCACCCGTGTCATTTGAGGAGCATAAATGGCCTACAATAACCTTCCAAGAACGGTTGCGGACTCACGAGAAAGATAGTTACTATCGCTGGAATTCACTTCACCCATGGATCTTTGTCGTGGATCCCTCGATGCGCTCGACAGCATCATTGAGCTTTTCGACTAGAGTGTCGCCACGAGGGGGTATTATAGGGTTTGAGATCAAGCTGTTCCGCGAGTACATGGCGAAGGGCAATACCACCGTCGGCAACGGGCGAATACACCTCCCTGATAGTCAGTCTGGAACTCGTCAGTTCGCCCCACGGACAACGTGACCGTACTTGAGCAATGCGACAAATATCGCACCGCCGACAGCGTTACCCACCGTGGCCAGGACGAGGAAGACGAGGTAATCCACGAGCGAAACCATCGGGCTCGTGAAGAGGCCGAAGAGCACCTCGACGTTGCCCGCGATCGAGTGTGGCAGATGGAGGATACCGATGGTTCCCGCGACGAGCCAGATGATGAGCAATCGGCTCGTGGTGCCCCGTGCTGCCGTGATCAACCAGGCAAGAAGTCCCATCAGCCACCCAGCAAAAATGCCGGCGATGAACAGCCAGTGCCAGTCATGCGTAACGAGCTTGAGAGCGATGGTTTCGAACGCATCTGGGGTAATAACCCCGATGCCGGGCATCAACAGGACCGCAAGGATGGTGAAGAGGATCCCTCCGGCGATATTCCCGATGTAGACCAGTCCCCACAGCCGGCCCAGCTGACGGAGCGAGGCTTGCCTATCGAGGACCGGGATGACGGCCAAGGTCGTATGCTCGGTGAACAGCTCCGATCGGCCCAAGATCACGATAATGAATCCGATGGAATAGACGCTCGCAAGCAATAACTCGGTTGGGAGATCACCGTAACCACCGCTCGACAGCGTGAGGATGACCGCCATCAACAGCGGGCCAAAGCCGATATCCAGCCCCGCAGAAAAACCAGAGAGCAACAGTCCTGACCGTTGGCGATTGATCTCGTGGAGACCGCTCTCGATCAACGAATCGAGCACGTCTCTGGTCGCCATCGGCTCGATGATGGTCCTCGTCTGGGAGTCCTCATCACTCACGAGTGCACACCACGGTACTGTTTACTGCGTGAGGTATCCAAAGGTTTTCATTGAGCTCGGGGAGATACCCGGATTGAGCTGGAACCTCTAATCCAGTCGGTGTCGTTCTTGCGTTGAAGGTTTGAACGTCTTGAGCAACCGTCCCAAGTAGATCGATATCTGGTTAGATCAGTAGTCTTGACCGAACCAAAGCAAAAGTCGGTCTCACCAAAACAGTCGTCGGAGTAGATTTCATCACACTTCCCTCGACTTCTACCGACCTCGTAAACGAGTTACCTGGACAGCCTGATCACCCACTGAGTTCGATATCGAGGGGATCTTCGATTTGACCCATCACGGCTTCGAGCGCATCCGTCGCCGTAATAAGCCCGATGACCTGTTCGTCGGGGTCGTCGGTGACGAGCGCGAGTTCCTGGTGGTGTCGCTGGAAGGCGTCGACGGCGTCACTGATGGTCGTCTCCGCCGAGATCGTCATCGGCGAAGTCGCGAGGTCTTCGAACGTGTCCGATCCGCTGTGGAGCTCGTCCAACCGGTCAACGACCGCGGGGACATAGACGATCCCCCGGAAGTCGCTGGGGTCGTCACCGATCAGCGGAAACCGCGTGTGGGGACTACTCCCGATCCGATCTAGGTTCTCATCAATCGAGGCGGACGTCGAGAGGAACACGATGTCGTCACGGTCGGTCATCACCTCGCGAACTGGGCGTTCACCAACCGTGAATGCGTTGATGATCTCGCTTTTGCGCTCGTCGGTGAGATCTCCTCTGGAGAGGAGAGACCCCAATCGATGCCGTAGATCGGCACGCGATTCAACGCGGTCGGCCTCGGTTTCGAGCCACGCCCCGGTCATCTCGACGCCGAAGCGTCTGAGTGTCCATTTTGCGACGCTGTCTCCGATCACGATCACCGGCGAGATGAGTTTGGCAAACCAGTAAAGCGGGGTCGCACCGTATCGAGCGACGAACTTCGTTCGTTCTACCCCGAGGTAGGTCGGGGTTTGCTCGCCGTGGGTGAGGTGGAGCAGGTTGATGATGATAAATGCGAGGATGCCGCCCGCTCCGAGCGATGCCAGCAGGGAATTCTCGAACACCGGATCGATGACCGAGGCCAGCGCCGGTTCGGCCACGATACCCACGGCGATACTGGTCGCGGAGATGCCGACCTGGCAACTCGTGAGGTAGATCTCGAGGTCCTGCGTCATCTCCCAGGCCCGCCTGAGTCCAGGGACATCGAACTCGGCCTCCGGGTACTGCCGAACGCGCGTGAGCGCGAACTCGATGGCCACGAAGAAGCCGTTGGCCAGAATGAGTAGGACACCGGCTATGAGGCGGATCGCGAACTCGAGTTCGTTCATAACGGAGTATTTTTCTCCTATCTAACAAGGGTTTGCTCTTCACCTCTGAAGCGTGTCTTACCGTTAGAATCGTGTCCGCGAAATCGATCTGACTCGCGGGTACCGAGTTGATGAATACAGGGTCTCACTGCCGAAGGTGACTGCTGAAAATTTGTGGTAAACTCGCCGATGAGGTGTCCAAAGCCAATACTCCTCACCGACGCGAGTATCCTACAGAAACCGGTGACATTAAAATGAGCACGGGGGAGCCGAGACACCGGTCGAACCATTGGATGAGTGTACAGAGTGGTCAGGGAACCTCCGCGAAGATACGTGGCATCGATGCCGAAAGCGTTCCCGTGGGCAACCGACGGATCGCTCCGACGAAGCTGCTTACCGTTCAGCAGATTCGAGGTCGTCCATGGTTGCGGTGGGGAGTTCAATCGTTACAACCGTCCCCTCAGGGTCATTGTCTTCGATTCGGAGCTCACCGCCGTATCGATTCGCGAGCGTATCGGCAATCGCGAGGCCGAGCCCTGAACCGGGGCTGTCGACGCCTTTGACGTTCCATTCCCGAACCCGGTCCTTTCGTGTCGCTGGGATCCCCGGTCCGTTGTCGGCGACCGTCACCGTTGCAAAGCCGTCTCGCTGCTGTCCGGTAATCGAGACTTCTGGCGTGGATTTGTCGTTGTGAAGCACGGCGTTTGTCAGGATATTGGAGAGCAGCTCAGAGAGGAGGTCATCTGCTTCAACAACGATGTCGTCCTCCACCGCCACCGACCACTCCGTGTGGGGGTACTCCTGTCTGTGTCTTGCGACTTCCTCACGTAATACCCCTGAGAGCGCTACTGGTTGCTTGGTGTCAGCCGAATGTCCCAAGAAGTTCTCCATCAGGGCTTTCGTCGCCTCGGTGAACCGGGCCAATTCGTTACTTCGGTCGCGAATCGTCGTGATATGCGTATCGTCCGACGCGCCAGATCCCTCATGGAGCAATTCGGCGTGACCGAGGATCACGTTGATTGAATTGAGCACGTTGTGCCGGAGGGAGCTGTAGAGGAATTCGAGACGGGTTCGTTCAGTCTCGGCCGCCTGCCGGTGACGAAGCCGGTGAACGTCGTACCAGCCGAACACGAAACCGATCAAGCCCCCGACACTCAGGTTGTTTACGGTAACGAAGTGAGCGTGAGCGAAAGGCCGGCCCCGAACGTTCTGATGGGTAATCGTCCACGTTGCCAACAGACCGATGACCAGCATACCCAGCACCACCCAGGCGGCAATCCGTAACACCGCGTTGCCGTCGAAGGAGCTCCGCCACACCACTATGCCGGTGCCGAGAAGAGCAACATCAATAATGAACGGGAGGAGGGCGAAGATGAGGACGCCGAGAGAGCTCGTCATCTCGTGGATGTGGAGGATCTCGACGAGACCCATGAGTACCCCGGCAGCGATAATGATCCCGATACCGAGGGGTCTTCGAAAGGCCTCCGATCGGTCCCCGGCTGTGGCCAGCGACATGGAAGGCTGTTCAAGAGTAACCTCGAGTCACGTGTTAATCATTGTCCGAACTTTAACCAAACTTGTTAGGAACTTCGGTAGCGGATCATTCCGAGGTTGCTTGGGACTATCAGAGCTGAGCTAGTCAACCCTCGATCGGATCCAACCACAGTGTGCAGGGTGCATAAGTAACGACGCAGTGTGCACATCGAGGTAGAACCAGTCGAGAGTGCATGGGCCAGGAGGACTCGAATCGTTCATCCGTGTAATATACAAAGCAATGGCAGCTCGACCGTGAGGTAGTCAGCAAGTTACGACGATGCTTTTCATGTGGCTGTGTGAAGGGATGGAGTATGGAACCACGAACGTTCTTACGTATCGAGGGATTGGCTGCGCTGGGACTCGCGTTGGGTGGCTATTTCACGCTTGAGGGTCCGATTTGGCTGCTGGTTGTGCTGGCGCTGGCCCCTGACCTATCCATGATCGGGTATCTTGCAGGCCCGAAATTGGGAAGTCTGAGCTACAACATTGTTCATACGTATACACTCCCGCTTGTACTCGGGGCCTTCGGATTCTGGGTTGACGTTCGGCTGGCTTCTCTCATCGCCCTGATTTGGGTCGGTCACATCGGAGCGGATCGGCTATTTGGTTATGGCCTCAAGTTCGAATCTGGGTTCAAGAACACGCATCTCGCTACCCAACCAGCCCCAATTGAAACCTTCACAACATCCGACGAATGATTTCCTGACTTCAACGTCTCAGTGCCTCCGGGACTTCTGATAATTGATTGGCATTTTGACACTGAGGCATCCAATGGACGAACACATCAGCGAGTTCATGGCGATCAATTGAGGCAAATAGGTAGGTCAATCCATGTGATACCCTGGAAAGTATCCAATCCGAGTATCAGATTCTATTTCTAAAAAATTGGATATAACACATTCAGTCCTTCTCTGGCTCACAGCAAACGTTCTGATTTCTCGATATGCCTTGGATCGTCTTCGAGATTCGGCCTTCTTTTGAATCAGTGAGTTTCGGTTTATTTCGAGCGATCCTACCCAGATGAAGCGGTCAATGGGTGTGCTTAGTGACCATCGTTGGATCTGCCAGTTTGCGGACACCGGATAGACGGCGACGTGAAGCCGAACAGACCCGATCGATCACGTCCGTGCTTCCACTCAGTCTACCGCTGGATCATCAACATTCCGTTCATGGACCCATACCGTCGAAATTCGGGTCCCTTCGACGTTGGTCACCTCGACGACGTGGCCTGCAATTTCGACGCGGTCACCGAGTTCTGGCGCGCGGTCGAGTTGCCCGAGCACCAGTCCACCGATCGTTTCGACCTCCTCGCTCTCGAAGTCCCCATCGAGGGCGTCGGCAACTTTCGACAATTGGACTCCTCCGTCAATGTCGTATCCCTCGTCACGCGGGCGTATGGAGGGTTCGCGCTCATCGAGATCAAACCCGTCTCGAAGGTCTCCGACGAGGGCCTCAACGATGTCTTCAACCGTTGCAATCCCTTCGAACGCTCCCCACTCGTCGATGACAGCGGCCATCTGCTGGCGATCCTTCCTGAACTGTATCAGGAGATCACTAATTGCCATCGTCTCCGGGACGATGAGGATCTCCCGGGCGATGTCATCGACACGTTCGGCATCCTCATCGTCTACCTCTGCTCGCAGCACGTCCTTGACATCTACGAATCCCACCACTTGGTCTCCGTCGTCAGCACCAAGAACTGGATAGCGTGTGTGACCGGCCGCCAAGACAATTGAATGAAGTTCGGATAGCGTGGCATCTGCCTGAACGCTCACCACATCCGGTCGTGGGACCATGACCTCCCGCACCACGGTGTCGTCAAGATCGAAGACGCGCTCGATCATTGTCACTTCCGCCTCATCGATGTCTCCTCCCTCGCCGGATCGTGTTAAGACCCGAAGGAGCTCTCGCTCACCGAGTGTCTCTTCCGTTTCGGAAGCGGGTGGCACACCGATGGACCGCGTGAACGCGTTGGCCGCCCCATTGAAGACGACAATCCCTGGATAAAGTACGTAATAGAAGAACTTCATTGGCGGAGCGAGGAATAGCGAAAGTCGCTCGGTCTGGGCGATTGCAATCGTCTTCGGCGCGAGTTCACCGAAGACGACATGGAGAAACGTGATGATGCTAAAGCCGATTGCAAAAGCGACGAAATGGATGAGATTTGCCGGGAGAACCGGTTCCAGTATTGGCTCGATGAGCGTCGCCACTGCGGGTTCGCCGACCCAACCCAAGCCAAGCGAGGCGATTGTGATGCCGAGTTGCGTCGTGGCGAGGTAATTGTCGAGATTCATCATCACTTCTTGGAGCGTCTCCGAGCCGGGCCGCCCCTCCTCAACGAGCTGGTCGACCGATGTCCCCCGAATCCGAACGAAGGCGAACTCTGCAGCGACAAAAAAGCCGTTTAATACCACGAGAATCAGCGCTAAGACGATTTGTGTCGCCGAGAATACGATGTTTACCATCGGTGCTCCCAGAACGAACTGCCGTTCGATTTTCGATTGTTCATATCTCTGCATCTCGTTCCATTTACTAAAAACATCTAAAGAATTCGCGGGAGACTGACTGTTGTCAGAAGTGCACTGGTCCTACGGATCTTACAGCATAGATATCGCTCTGCTGCTCGCATCCACTGTATTCAGGACGGGTGTTCGGTCAGTTCTAGATAACGTAACTACTGTTACCTCCAAGGTCTGCCTGCCTCAAGTGATTTATAACAATTTGTTGATATTTTACTTCTGAGACATCCAAGGGGCGTATGCATCAGCTAGATGAGGATAATACACCTGTAGAATCCTAAACTTGCACAATTGTTATCTATCACGTGTGAGTGTTGTTGTGAATGGTAAATGCCATCCACCTGCTTCATGTTGAGGATGATGGCCAGTTTGCAGAAGTGGTGGAGACATTTCTCCACCGCGAACTACCAGATGTCACTGTACAGCATGCAGTGAACCCGGAGGAGGGCGAAACAATTTTAGAAGAATCTCCAATCGATTGTATCGTTTCTGATTACGATATGCCTGAGATCAACGGTATCGAATTCCTCAAATTTGTCCGTGACAATCACCCTGATCTGCCCTTCATCCTCTTTACCGGCAAGGGATCAGAGGAAGTGGCTGGTGAAGCAATCTCAGCGGGTGTCACGGATTACCTGCAGAAGGAAGGTGGCACGGGGCAATTCACCGTCCTCGCGAATCGCATCGAGAACGCTGTTGAACGGCATCAAGCGCTTCACCAGATTGATCTCAGCCACCGGGCCCTCGAAACCGCGAACGAGGGGATTAGTCTCGTCGAACCGGATGGGACGTTTTCATATGTGAATTCGGCGTTCGGTGAATTGTTCGGTTACGACCCCGAGGAACTGACCGGTGAACATTGGACCGTACTCTATCACAATGAGGAGGCCCAGCGGTTAGAGAACGACATCCTCCCGGCCGTGGCTGAACAGGGCTACTGGTCCGGTGAAACGGTTCGGCTGACGAAGGATGGCAAACGGTTGGTCACGGACCACCGATTGGCGAATACCGACGGGGACGCTATCGTGTGTACTGCCCAGGACGTAACGCCGGAGAGGATGGAAATGACCAACGTGGATGACACATTCCGGCTGTTATTTGATAGCCTGGACGGTCAGGCGTTCTATACTCTCGATCATGAGGGATATATCACGCGGTGGAATGAGGGAGCGAAACGCCTCAAAGGGTACGAAGCGAGCGAGATTCTCGGCGAGCACATCTCCGTATTCTATAGGGAGGAAGACCGAAAGGCTGGGGTGCCGGAAGACCTCATAGAAACCGCGAAAATGGACGGATCCGTCGAAGTGTCCGGGTGGCGGCTCCGGAAGGATGGCACTCAATTTTGGGCCGACGTCACACTCTCGGCGAATTACGATAAGTCCGGAACGCTCAGAGGGTTTGGGAAAGTTACCAGAGAGTCCGCTCAAGCGGTGGAAGCCCAATAACCAGGGTAATTCGTCCCAGTTATCCCTATAGGAGGGACATATCTTGCATCGACGCTCATTCGAACCTCCGATTCAATGGATGATATAAGGCCTTACTTTTGCAAGTTTGTTCACAGTGTGTTCATCGAGACCGTATGGAAAGTGACCTTGTTGAACCCTTTGCCGGGAAACATGACGAATTAGCAACCTCGATCACGACGGGGGAAAATGTACGTGATTCTAAGGGAAACGGTCTGTTGAATTCGGATTCTATCTGTTGCGATCTGGTGTGAAATAAGCAATTACCTGTCACAAAGTGCTTCATGTGTACAAGGGGCGAACACATCAGCCACTCCCTGACCGCAAGTTGAGGTGAAGGAGCGATTCATCACGACACGGGAAAATGAAATTCACACGTTTGAGTGACTACAAATATTTCTAGGAATTACGATATGAAACACTCGCCCCTTAGATCTCGCAGTATCCATCTGTCAAATTCCTAAACTGAAACTCAGTGAGTGGCCAGTTCTAAGGGATTGAACAGTGTCTAGTCACGGGCCTTTTTCAAGTCCTGCTCTGAGGATCAATTTTCCAATGCCCCGAACCGGGCTCTGAGGATATCTACTTGGGGATGATGTCAGGATTTCACGTCACCTCCCAGAGGTGGTCGGCTTGGTCCGAGAAAGGGGCCCGAATACCATCCCAGAATACCTCCGGACCAGGCTTTACGATGGTGGCACCAGACTTGGTAAGCTCATCAAGTACTTCGTCCACTTCTGCTGCCATAGCGACGGTTTGAGCAAACGTCATCCCAAGGAATCCGTTAGTGTCCGGTGGGCCCATCGCGTCCCCGGCAAGTACGTCCCATAGGTAGAGCGCGAATCTGAGTCCGGTGAGATCAGAGGCTTCTGGCATCCCTTGCTTGGCCCGATCGCGTTTGTAATTGATCGAGCCGATGATCGACCGACCGTTCTAAATCAGATGGAAGGTTCCCCTTGGCCTCCCCTAGTCGGGTCTCGACGCGATCGAGGCGGTCATGGACGGTCTGGA
>CAZXER010000016.1:0-37008 GCA_964639975.1 uncultured Halobacteriales archaeon
CCCGATCGGTGTAGTTCCCGACGAGGTGCAATCCGGTTGGTGTGTCCAGCTCGCGAATGGCGTCCCAGCTGTCGTCGTACGCCGGCATCCCGGGGCGGATGCGATGGACGCCCAGCGCCTCGCCCTCGACGCCGAGGACCGACTCGACCTCCTCCGTCGCGATGGCCTGTAGGCGCTCATCGGAGACCTCGACGAGATCGGGTTCGTGCATCCCCCCGAGGAACACCGTCTGCAGCTCGTCGCGGCCGAAGGCGACGCCGTTCCAAGAGACACCCAGCGTGTGCAGCGGTTCCTGGCGGTTGACCTGATAGCCCATGCCCGCTCGATCGACCGATGCCCGGACGAAGACCAGCGCAAGCGGGTTGTACCGCAGCGACGCGAGTCTGTCTGCCAGCTCGTCGTCGAGGTCGCGAAGCACGGACGACGCCGAGGGGGCGTCGGTGGCGACGACGATGTGCGCCACATCGAGGGTGCGCTCGGCCGTGTGCAGGCGATAGCCCGCATCGATCGCCTCGACGGAGTCGACGGGCGTCTCGAGGTGAACGCTCTCGGTGTGCGCCTCGTAGAGGCGCTGGGGCAGCGCCTGCATCCCCGCCTCGGGCACGGCCGGCGGTGGGCGCTCATCGCTCGAGCGCAGGCGTCGCCAGGCGAGGCGAGAGAGGGTACCCCGGCCGCGTTCCTGTCGCATGATCGGGCGCAGCGCGAAGTCCGTTGGCATCCTCGCCGGATCCGAGCCATAGAGGCCACCCAACAGCGGCTCGATCGCCCGCTCGTACGCCTCGGGGCCGAGCTTGCGGGTGAAGTACTCGGCGACCGATTCACCCGGTTTGGCCGGTCTCGTGATCGGTTCCAGCAGCAACCTGGCCTTGGCCCGCCAGCTCAACAAATCGGTCCGGAGCATGGCACGCACGCCGAAGGGGACCTCGCGGAGTTTCCCCTCGGCGTAGACGAAGATCGGCAGGTCGTCGGCGACGAGCAACTCGTCGTCGAGGTCGAGCAGCTGGAGGTACTCCTCGACGATGCCCCCGGCCCTGAGGCGCTGTGGACCGAGCTCGACGATGGTGTCGTAGAGCGCTCGGGAGCGGATGACGCCGCCGGGCTCCTCGGACGCCTCGAAGCAAACGGCGTCGACGCCACGCTCGCGAAGCTCACAGACGGTGGCCAGTCCGGTCAGCCCGCCGCCGATGACGCCGACTCGCATGACTGAATCCTACTCGACCCCGTTACCTGAAGACGCTGATTCCGCCTCGCCTCGATCGAGGACGTTGTGGGCGACGGAAATGGCCTGATCGCCGTGGATGACCCGGGGACCGAGTGAGTACCTCGGCGCCTCCAGCTCGTCGAACAGTGCGAGCTCCTCGTCGGTGAATGGCTCGTGGTCGGAGAGGACGAAGGCGGGCGATGTGGGCACTGACGCCGGTGTGAGGACCTCGCCATCGGGATGGAGCACGCTCACCTCGTAGTCGTTGGCTAGCTCCTCGAGGGTGTCCGCCAGCCCCTGGCGACGGACGTACACGCCCGGCGAGCTCTCGACCGGGCGGGCGCTGACGACGCGATCGACGGCCGTCTCGAGTGCCTGGGAGAACAGGGCCGCCGTCGAGCGCTCGTCCGGACGCAGATGGCGGATCTCGCCACCGCGAAACTCGATGGCGAGCTCGTCCTGGATGACCGCCCAGGTGCTGACGTCCGCCCGGATATCGTGTGAAAGCAACAGCCCCGCCGTGACGCTGCGACAGAGCACGTCGAGGCGGCCAGCGCCGCCGGGCAGGTCGTTCAGCGGGAAGTCCGGCGCAAGCGGTTGGGTGTGGCCGACCAGGACGAACGCACGCATGGCCTAGGCGTCGCCGGGCAGGCGCAAAAGCGATGCGACCCCGAGATGGGAACGCACTTTGGCGCGTCCATGGTAGGCAGCGTCGATGGACGTCGTCGACGCCGCCAGGCTGGCGTATGATACCGGCCCGGTGTGCCTCGCCTGCGTGGGCAGAACCCTCGCCGACCGCAGCCATGGCTTTACGAACCGCCGCCGGGGCGAGGCGGTCACCGATGCGCTGGCGCTGGCGGACGACATCGAGCGCGCCGATCTCGAGGTCGACGAGGTGTGCTGGGTCTGTGAGGACGTCTGCAGCCGCTACGATGAGTTCGCCGAGCTGGTTGTCGAGGCCATCGGCGACATCGACTTCGAGACGTATCAGGTGGGAACGCGCATCCCGGCCTTCCTGGCGGAGAACGATCGACTGCTCAGAGAGGATGTCCGGGGCGACCACGACGCCGGCGAGTCGCTCAAGCGTGCGTGCAACCGCGAGATCGGCAAGCGCGTCGGACGGCTGACGGGAGCCGAGGTCGACTTCGGGCGACCCGACCTCGTCGCTGTCGTCGACATCGAGGACGAGACCGTCGACCTCACGGTCAACTCCGTGTTCGTCTACGGCCGCTATCGCAAGCTCGAACGCGGCATCCCCCAGACCGAGTGGCCCTGCACCGACTGCAACGCCACCGGCCGGGTCCATGGCGAGGCCTGCGAGGGCTGTGACGGCACGGGCTATCGCTACGACCGCAGCGTCGAGCAGCTGACCGCACCGACGATCCGCGACGCCTTCGGCGGGAGCGAGGCGACCTTCCACGGCGCCGGGCGCGAGGACATCGACGCCAAGATGCTCGGACCGGGCCGGCCGTTCGTCGTCGAGGTGTTCGAGCCACAGCGACGGCGGGTGAATATCGACGAGCTCGAGGCCGCGGTCAACGAGGCCGCCGACGGCGCCGTCGAGGTCCGCGAGCTCCACCTCGCCTCCCACGAAATGGTCGAGCACGTCAAGGAGCTCGAGGCGAGCAAGACCTACGAGGCGGATATCAGCTTCGAGCACCCGATCGACGAGGCCGACCTCGAGGCGGCGGTGGCCCAGCTCGAGGGCGCCACCATCGAGCAGCGCACTCCCACGCGGGTTGCACACAGACGGGCGGACAAGACACGCACCCGGAGCGTCCACACCGCCGCGGTCGTGTCGGCGGACGAAACGACGGCACGGATCAGGATCCACGGCGATGGCGGCCTATACATCAAGGAGCTCCTGCACGGCGACGAGGGGCGGACCGAACCCAGTCTCGCCGACCTCCTCGGATGTGACGTGACCGTCGACGCCCTGGACGTCGTCGACGTCGAGGCCGCCGGCGACACCCCCTTCGACCGGGACGACTACCTCGAGTGAATCGGCGGCGAAGAACCGCTCACACCCGCGATTTTTCGGAACCTGGCTTCGGGACATATTTACTGCTGAAGCGGTCCACGCACAGGTATGTCAACGCCCATCGACGCTGCCGAGCTGTGTCGGATCAGCTCCCCGACCGAACTCGCCGTCTCACCCGACGGCGAGCGAGTCGCCTTCACGGCGCTCGAGTGGGACCAGGCCAACGACGAGCGTCACACCGCCTTGTACGTCGTCCCGACCGATGCCTCGGCGCCACCCCATCGCCTCTCGCGCGTCTCCGATGCGGGGCCACCGAAGTGGAGTCCAGACGGTTCGCGACTCGGGTTCGTCGCCACCCGCGAGGAGGACTACGAGCGACGCATCGGGATGGCCGACGACGAGGACGAGGAGGACGACGAAGAGGACGAGCCCGAGGCGCAGGTGTGGGCGTTCGACCTCGAGCGCGGTGGCGACGCCATCCAGCTGACCGATCGCGAGTGGGGCGTCTCGGAGTTCGACTGGGGACCCGACGGCGAGCGCATCGTCATCAACGCGAGAGATCCGACCGAGGACGAGGAGGACTACCTCGACCAGATCGAGGATGACGGCCCCATCGAGATCGAACGGCTCCAGCACAAGGTCGATGGCGTCGGCTTCACCGACGACATCACGACCTACCTCTTCGTGGTCGATCTGGAGACCGGCGAGGAGGAGCGCCTGGACGAGACGGCCGGCGCCGGTGCCCATCTCGACCTGGCCGGCTTGCAGCCGGCCTGGCATCCGACGGCCGACCGCATCGCCTACGCGAACACCGAGGCCGAGCGCCCGGACGATACCGTCGTGCGGGACGTCTTCGTCGTCGATGTCGCGAGTGGCGAGGTCGAACAGCTAACGGATGAGGGCAACGTCCTCAACCTCCCGAAATGGTCACCCAGTGGCGATCGGCTGGTCACCGCCGGACGCGACGCGGAGAACTGGTACCTCCCGACTGACGTCTTCGCCATCGAGGTCGAGAGCAAGTCGGTCACCAACCTCACCGCGGACCTCGAGGCGACGGTCTCCTGGTTCGGCGCCCCGCAGTTCGTCGACGACGAGACCATCGTCACCGGGCTGGGCGACCACGGCGTGACGCGGCTGTACCGACTCGCGGCCAGTGGCGACGCAGTCGACGGGCTCGCCCTCGGTGTCGAGGACGAGACCACATCGCTACGCCACCTCGATTCGGGCGGTGGCACCGTCGCCGTCGTCCGCACCGACCCAGCGCACGGAACCGACGTCTTCGCCACCACCGACGGGCTCGACGACGCGGCCAACCTCGAGCGACTCACGGCGCTGAACGAGGACTTCATCGAGGAACGGCCACAGCCCGGGTTCGCGCGGACCATCACGCCCAGCGACGACGTCGAGGTCGAGTCGATGGTGTACTACCCTGAGAGCTTCGATCCGGACGATCCAACACCCCATCCGGCGATCATCTGGACCCACGGCGGCCCGATGTCCTACGACGACCCCGAGTTCTCCTTTCACTTCTCCTACTTCACCAGCCGGGGCTACCTCATCATCAAGCCGAACTACCGCGGCTCGGTCTCCTACGGCGCCGACTTCGCCGAGGTCCTCAGGAGCCGCTGGGGCACGGTCGAGGTCGACGACGTGCTGGCCGTCAGCGACGACCTCACCGAGCGTGGCTGGATCGACGAGGAGCGCCAGTTCGCCACGGGGTTCTCCTACGGCGGCATCATGACGGGCTATCTCGTCACGAGCACGGATCGCTTCGCCGCGGCCGCCGCCGAGCACGGCATCTACGACCTCCACGCCGAGTTCGGCACGAGCGACTCACAGGTCTGGCTGGGCAACGAGTTCGGCCTCCCATGGGAGGACACGGAGACGTACGATGCCGGGTCGTCCATCCTCGACGTCGGGGAGGCCGAGACGCCGACGCTGGTGACCGCCGGCAGCGAGGACTGGCGCTGTCCACCCACCCAGTCAGAGCAGTTCTACGTCAGCCTCAGGAAGCAGGACGTGCCCGCGAAGCTGGTCATCTACCGCGAGGAGAACCACGACATCAGCACGCCGGAGCGAGCCATCCACCGCCTCGAGGAGCTCGAGGCGTGGTTCGACCACTACGATCCGACGACCGACTAAGCCTTTGGGGGTGCCACCCACAGGGGCGTCCATGGGGGTCGTCATCGGCGTCGACGAGGCCGGCCGGGGACCGGTGCTTGGCTCGTTGTTCGTCGGCGCCGTTTCCGTCGAGCGTCGAGCTCTCCTGCCCGATGGGGTCGCCGACTCCAAGACGTTGGAGCCGACCCGACGGGCCGCGTTGGCGGACGAACTCGAGAGCCACGAGGGAATCCAGACCACCGTAATTGAGCTCACCGCAGACGATATCGATCACCACGACGGCTCGCTCACCGAACAGGTGGCTCGCTGCTTCGCAGCTGCCATCGACGCCCTCGCCGACGAGGAGGCCAGCGCCTCGCTCGACACGGGCGAGGCCGATACGGAGCGTTTCACGGGCCGGGTGAGTCGATATCTCTCCACACCCGTCGACCTCGAGGCGAGCGTCCGCGCAGACGAACACGACTCGCTCGTCAGTGCGGCGAGCATCGTCGCGAAGGAGGCACGCGAGGCACACGTGGCCGAGCTCGCCGCCGAATATGGCCACATCGGCTCGGGCTATCCCAGCGACCCGACGACACGGACGTTCCTCGCCGAGTACGTCGATGCACACGGGATCCTGCCCCCGTGTGCCAGAACGAGCTGGGCGACGAGCCGGGATGCGCTTGCCGCCGTCGAGCAGGCCGACCTCGGGGCGTTCGTCGAAACCGACCGCGAGTAACCACCTACGTGTCCGTCTTGATCAGCCGGAGGATGTTGCCATACGCCGGCCGGGTGAGGAACACGCCGATGAGGACGCCGAGGATGGTGATGATGGCGAAGCCACGGAGATCGCCCAGTTGCATCGCGGCGAGCGGTGCCATCGCGACGATCGTCGTCGCCGCCGCGGCACCGATGACCCAGAACGCCTTCCTGAAGCGGCTGTCGAACACCCGTTGTGAGCGCACGTCGTGCTCGCCCAGGACCTCATCCGCGATGATGATGAGGTCGTCCACCCCCGTTCCGACCACCGCGATGAACCCGGCCATGACGGCGAGATCGAGCGACATACCGATGGAGGCGGCGAACCCGAGCAGCAGGTACAGCTCTGAGAGGGCGGTGACCGACATCGGGGCGGCGATGCGCGGGTCGCCGTAGCGCAGGAACACCACCATGACGACGGCGATGATCGCGATCAAACCCGTCAGCAGCGAGTTCTGGAGGAAACGCTCGGCGAGTGCCGGTGAGACGTCCATGCTGGTCGCATCGTCGAGGTTGATCTGCGCGGCGAGGGCACCCTCCTGGAGGTTGAAGCGGACCTCCTCGGCATCGGATCGCTCGGTGACCGAGATGGTGAACGTGGGGGAGTCGACGAAGCTCGGGTCGTCACCCACGAACTCTTGGCCGAGGTTCGGATTGACCGGATAGCCCGAGAGGACCTCGCCGTCCTGGACGATCATCAGACAGTAACCCCAGCCATTCTCCGGTCGCTCCTGGGTCGGGTCCTCGTTCGGGAAGTCACACGCGCCGGTCCCCCAGGCCTCCTGCTGGTCGAAGCCCGCCTCCTGGAGTCGGTCGACGAAGGTCGGGGCGTGGGCGTTCGTCACGGTGACGGGCGCCTCCCAGCCACCGCTATCGCTCTGTCTGACTGAGCTGATGGTATCGATGTCCGTCTGGCCGTCGAGCACCGACATCTCAGCCCAGGAGTCCTCCGTCGGGTAGTGGGCGATCACCTGCACCGCCCCCCGATCGGACATGGCCGCCTCGAGCTCGGCGCGCGTCCCAGGCCACTCGGCCGTGATGAACGTCTGGTCACCGCTGACGGTCTGCTCGGTCACCGAGCTCCCGGCGAAGCCGGTGGCATCGAGGCGATTTGAGAGCACGCTCACGATGTCGCTTCGGGTCCGATCGGTGACCCCCTGATGGGGACCGTTGAAGTCGTCCTCCGTCAGGTTGGCCGCGAGCAGCGCCTCGGTGAGCTGGGCTTCGGTGACGTTGGGGTCGAAGATCTCGAGGGTCCCCGCACCGACATCGGTGCGGATGTCGATCTCGCTCACGTTGAGGTAGTCCTCGACCTGGTCGTTGACCTGGGTTGCGTGCTCGCTCGATTCGAACGCCACCTGGTCGACATACACCCCATGGACCGGCGCCGTGACGCGCGACCCACCCGCCAGATCGATTCCGAACTGGAGGTTCGTCAGTGAGCCCAACTCGGACTCCTCGCCACCACCGGTGTCACCGCCGATGGGTGCGCCTGGCACGAAGATGAAGTACGTCGACAGGAGGACGAGCACGACGAGCAACACGATGCGCCAGTTGTTGCGAAGCGCTTCGTAGCCGCGGCCGACCAGGCTCATCGTCTCACGCTCCTTAACTTGTACCAGCGAAGCAGGCTGAGGTTGAGCAGGTAGGTGTTCATCAAGTCGGCGGCGAGGCCGATGAACAGGATCAGCCCGATCGCCGAGAGGATCTCGATGGCGAAGAACGTCGCGACGACGAACATGGCGAACATCGCCGCCATCGAGGTCAACGTCATCGTCACGCCTGTGCGCATCGCGCGGTACGTGCTCTCATAGAAGTCACCACTGCGACGCAGGATGTGGTTGTTGAGGAGGATGTCCGAGTCGACGCTGTATCCGATCAGCATCAACAACGCGGCGACCGTCCCGAAGGTCAACGAGATGTCCAGGATGCTCATCGCCGCGAGCGGGATCATGATGTCGGAGAAGGCCGAGACGACGATCGCGATCGCCGGGATGAACGAGCGGAACATGATGAACGCCAGCAGGCTCATCCCGACGAAGGCGACCACGATCGCCAGCACGGCGAGTTGCTGTTGATCGCCGGCGAAGGCCGGATCGACCACCCGTTCCCCCTCGACGACGCTATCGCTGTCGCCAGAGGGTGCGAGCTCGGCTTCGGCGGTCTCGACCAGGCCCTCGAGGTCCGTGTTCTCAAAGCGGAGGATGAACAGCTGATCCTCACCGGCCACCTCTTGGACGGACTCCAAATCATCGCCGAAGGCCGCCTCGATATCCGCCAGATCGCTCTGGGTCTGGACGGTTAGCTCGCTCCCGCCGGTGAACTCGATACCCAGCGTCACCGGACTCCCGGCGAGCATCCACGTGCCACCGAGCACGAGCAACGCGATGAGGAGAACCGCGAGGGGGACCGCAATGAGCTGTCGGTTCGAGTACCGGTCATACTCCGGCTCCGGTATCTCGAAGGTCTTCATTGGAATTGGCTACAGAGGCACCTCCGGTTAAGCTTTCTTATACTGTAGTCCGGACAGAACCCAGCGACACCACCGGAATACCGGGCAAATCGTTATCAGTCTCTCTGGCGTATCTTCCGGTATGCATCCCCCATCGGAGGCGACCTCGGTCGTCATCAGCTATCCTGCTGACCTTTCGATCTGGGGGCGAGAACAGATCGATACCCCGCATTTTCGATCCTACCTGCGCAAGACGCTGGCGGAGGTCGCGAGGGGTGAGCAGTGGGAGGAGTTCGTCGGCGTGGGCTGTTGTGGCAACACCCTCGATGTGCCCCTTCGCATCGAGCAGGTCACTGGTGGCACGGTTGTCGGCGCCGAGACCGAGATCAGCTATGTCGAACGTGAGGCCTGCGGTATCGAGGGTGGCTGGCAGGTCCAAAGTGCCGCCGGCCCGACCACCTAAGTCGCGAGTCGGTGATCGACGTAGTACAGGAGCCCGAGCACACCAATCGGTGGAATAATCGCGAGTACCGGATCGAACGCGTTCAGCGCCTCGACAGCCGGTTCGAGCAGTGCCGGTGCATCACCGAGGGTCTCTGGCGGAGCCGAGATGATCAGCGCCATGTACAGCGCAATGACCTCAAGGTAGCCGAGGACGCCATACAGCGACTCACGCCGCCAGTGCTCGCCGGGCGTCGGAAGGCGGCGATGAGCCAGTAGAACCGGTGCGAGCACCGCCGCCACCACCCCGAGGATGAGCAGGAACAACAGCCCCTGGGCAAGCATGAGGGTGGGCGAGGTGCCCGTCGTCTGGGCGATCCACGTCGGCAACGCGAGAACGAGCAGACTGAGCGAAAAGAGGGTCACGATCACGCCGATGATCGTGTAGCTTCGCAAGAGCATCGCACGGCGTCGACTCCAGCAGCTCCTGACGGCGGCGATCACCGCACTCCCGGAGGGAAGCCCCATCGGTGGCACCTCGGCGGGTGTCTCGAATAAGCGCCCCGGTACGGAACGGTTTAGGGCGAGGCGGACGCGACCCCCTTCATGAACGTCGAACTGGGGTACGCACTCTCGCCGCCGGCCTCCCCTGGGATCAGCCGGGAATCGCTCGAGCGGCTCGATCGCCACGTCGGCGAGGCCCACCAGCAGATCGCCGCCGGCGTGGCAGACGGCCGCGATGGCTACTGTGCCCTCGATCTGTACGATCGCGTCGACGTCGACGCCATCGCAACTGCCGTCGATGCGCTCCCCGCCTTCGAGACGGTCGTCGTGGTCGGGATGGGCGGCTCAGCCCTCGGGGCGCGCACCGTCGCCCAGGCGCTGGCCCCGACAGCCGATTGCTACGTCCTCGATACGCTCGATCCGGCGTACCTCGAGCGGGTGTTCGACCAGATCGACCTCGACCGGACGATGGTTCACGTCGTCTCGAAGTCGGGGACCACCGTCGAGACACGGGCGATCTTCGCCCTCCTCCGGGAGGCGATGGACGAGGCCGGGGTCGACTGGGCCCAGCGGACGATCGCCACCACCAACTCGGAGGGTCCCCTCGGGCAGACCATCGACCGGGGTGGGGCCACCCGCCTCGAACCACCGGCTGGCGTCCCGGGACGGTACTCGGTCCTCTCGACGATGGCCCTGCCAAGTGCGATCGCCCTCGGCGTGGACGTTGATAGTCTCCTTGCGGGCGCTCGCCGAGCCCATCAGTCGCTTGCTCCATCGTTGTTCGAGTCGCCGGCGTACGCCTACGGCGCCGTGATGGCCGCCCTGGCCGACCGCGGCGTCACGCAGAGCGCGTTCGTCCCCTATGGGGAGAATCTCGATGGGGTGGCCCACTGGTTCAGCCAGCTCTGGGCCGAGAGTCTCGGCAAGGACGACCTCGGCCAGACGCCGATCCCCGGCCGGGGCGTCGCCGATCACCACTCCCAGCTCCAGCGCTGGCGAGCGGGTCGAAGGGAGATCGCCATCACGACCCTGTCGGTTCGTGCGGCCGACGGGGCAGCGATACCGCTAGCGGAGATGGACGACGTCTCCATCGGCGACCTGCAGGCGCTCGAACGACGAGCCGTCGAGGCCAGCCTCGGCGCCGCGGGCGTCCCGGCGGTCGGCCTCTCGATCGACGACCTCGACGCGACGGCACTCGGTGAGCTGTTCGTCTCACTCGAGGCGGCGACCATGCTCGTCGCCGAGCTCTGGGGCATCGATGCCTTCGATCAGCCGGCCGTCGACTGGTCCAAATCCGCCGTTCGAGCCGAGCTCGGCCTTGAGGACGGAGCCGACCAGCCCGCTCTCGAGCCCGAGGAGTCGCTCGAAATCACCTCGGAACGACGGGACTAAACCGAGGCAAGGGCCACTAGCAACCCGTATGACGCGGCGATATCCGTCAGTGGTGGTCGCCCTCGGAGCGTTCGTCATCGCCGCGAGCGCGGTCGGCGAGTGGCCGGTCGACGAGACGACAGCACTCGGGGTCGATCTCCCCCTCCTCGCGGTCCTCGCTGGGCTCGTGGCTGCCTTCCTCCTCGTCGCTGGCGCGCGCTGGATCGACGCCATCGATCCCCGTGCCTTCGCCGCGCTCGTGGGGGTCATCGCCGTCGGTACGTTTCTGGTCGGTGGCATCGGCTACGCCGAGGTGCTCTTCGGCGAGCACGCCGACTGGCTGGCCGAGATCTCCGCCCTCCTCGCCCCGGTCGGGACGCTGCTTGGCGCGGGCATCGCCATCGTCGGGGCCATCGCAGACGTCCTCGATATCGAGGCCGACGTGGCGCGACGACGGACCAAGGCAACCGGGTTCCTCGCCGCCGTTGGAATCAGTGGGCTCGTGTCGATGATCATCTGGTCACAGGTGCTCCTGCTCGTCCTCATCGTCGTCACGGGGCGGGGACCGCTCTTCAGCGAGGCGGTGGCGATCAGCAGCCTGTCGCTCGGGTTGGGGATGGGTACCGTCGCCGGTGCCTATCTCCTCATGACCAATCGTGAGTGGTCGTTCATCGACCTCAAGGTGCCGACGTTACGGGATGTCGGCTGGATCGTGGTCGGGACTGGCGGCGTGTTCGCCGCGCTCATCGTCGTCGGCATCGTACTCCAGCTCCTTGGCGTTCCGTCGCCTGAACACGGCCTCATCGGCGAGGTAACCGAGCAGGGCGATCCGACCATCTTCCTGTACGTCCTCATCCCCGGGACGATCCTCATCATCGGCCCCGGGGAGGAGCTCCTGTTCCGCAATATCATCCAGAAGTCGCTGTACGAGTACTTCTCGAAACCGGCCGCCGTCATCGTGGCAAGCCTCCTGTTCGCGTTGGCGCACATCCCCGCGTACTGGTCGGGAGCCAGCACGATCACCGCGTTGATCGTGATCACCGTGGTCTCGCTGGTGCTGGGAGCGGTCTACGTCCGAACGGAGAACGTCATCGTGCCCGCGATCATCCACGGCCTGTTCAACGCCATCCAGTTCGGTGCACTCTATGTCGAGATGACGATGGGTGAGACAGCGGCGGTTATCCCCGGATTGCTATAGCGAGAATCAGGCGTTCGGCGGGCGCTTCCTCGAGAGTTCCGTCCCGCAGATCGGACAGCGATCGTGGTCCTCCTCGAACTCACGACCGCATCCCTGGCACTGGAAGTTCCACTCGCGCACCTCCTCGATACCCTCCTGCGCGATCGAATCGACCTCGAGGTCGAGGATACCGGCGATGTTCTGGATCGCGTAATCGTCCGTGACGATCGTGCCCTCCAGCTCGAACGCCGTCGCCAGCAGCCGGATATCGGTCTCGGAGAGCTCGTCGTGGTCGCCACCTTCGCGGGCGGCTCGCTCGATACGCTCGATCGTCGTCGGATCGGGGATATGAATCCGCATTCCCGATCCCTCCAGCGCATCGAAGCGGTAGGCGCTCTCATCCTCGAGTTCCTCACGGACCTCCGGGATGGTTACCGTGGGCTCTGAGACGTGATACTCGTTGATGAACGCAGACGCATCCAGAACGTACATTTACGATTGAACGACGATGTGATCCTTCACGGCTTGCACGTCCTCGATCGGGATATGAACGCGTCCCTCCTCGTCGGTGTCGAAATCGAGGGCGCCGGGGTTGATGCCGTCGTTTGGTTCGACGATGATATCGAAGAGCTGACCGGTTCGGATATCCATCGTGACATTGTACAACTCGCCGATCTCGACGCCATCGGCCCCCATTACATCCATCCCGGAGAGGTTCTTGGCGAGAACGCCGGTCATACCGAATGCATTCTTCGGCCTAGTTTGTAACGCTTTCTAACGCAACGGTGGGTGAATCTGCCGAAACGATACGCATTAGTGTCGGTGTCAGGTGCATTCGCATAGGGATTTTCCCCAGGACTTGCCATGGCCCTCGACCACCCAACTGATCCATCCACGCCCTCGCTGCGAACGCCCATCGCGGCTGTACTGGGCCACGTCGACCATGGCAAGACGACGCTCCTCGATCGCATCAGAGGGACCGCCGTCACCGAAGAGGAGGCCGGAGCGATCACCCAGCACATCGGTGCCACGGCCATCCCACTCGAGACCATCTCCGAGATGGCCGGCGAGCTGGTCGATCCGGACGATTTCGACCTCCCAGGGTTGCTCTTCATCGACACCCCGGGCCATCACGCGTTCACCACGCTCAGATCGCGGGGGGGTGCCCTGGCCGACCTGGCCATCCTCGTCGTGGCCGTCGACGACGGCTTTCAGCCACAGACGCAGGAGGCGATCGAGATCCTCAACCGGACCGAGACGCCCTTCGTCGTGGCGGCCAACAAGATCGACACCATCCCAGGGTGGGACTCGATCCCCGATACGCCGATCGAGGGGGCCTACGAACGCCAGACCGACGTCGTCAGGAGCCGCCTCGACGACCGGCTGTATCAGATCATCGGTGAACTCAGCGATGCCGGCTTCTCCGCGGATCTGTACTGGCGTGTCCAGGACTTCCAGCGCAACATCGGGGTGGTCCCGGTCAGCGCCATCACGGGCGAGGGCGTGCCGGATCTGCTGGCGGTGATGATGGGACTCGCCCAGCGGTTCCTCCGCGAGACGATGGCGGTCGACGTCAACCGACCGGGCCGGGGGACCGTCATCGAGGTCAAAGAGGAACAGGGGCTGGGGACGACCATCGATGCCATCGTCTCGGATGGCTCGATCAGCGTCGAGGAGCAGATCATCGTCGGCGGGGTCAACGGCCCCATCAGTACCTCCGTTCGCGCGCTCTTGCAGCCACGGCCGCTCGAGGAGATCCGCACCGGCCAGCGCTTCGAGCAGGTCGACCGCGTCGAGGCCGCCGCCGGGGTGAAGATCGCCGCGCCGGATCTGGAGGACGCGATGGCCGGCGCGCCCATCGCCGTGGTCGGCCCGTCTGAGGAGGAAGATGTCGTCGAGGAGGTCGAATCGGCCATCGCCGACATCACCGTCTCGACGGGCGACGATGGGATCGTCCTCAAAGCGGACACCCTCGGCAGCCTCGAGGCGATCGCCACGTCGCTTCAGGAGGAGCTCGAGGTACCGATCATGCGCGCTGAGGTCGGCGATATCTCCCCCAGAGACGTGCGTATCTCCGCAACCGCGGACGATCCGAAGAACCGGGTGATCGTGGGGTTCAACGTGTCGTTGCTCCCGGAGGCCGACCAGATCCTCGCCGAGGAACCGGTGCGCGTGTTCAGAGACGACGTCATCTACCAGCTCATCGAGGACTACGACGAGTACCTCACGCGACTGGAGACCGAACAGCGCGAGACCGTCCTCGAGCAGATCATCCGCCCCGCACACTTCCGGCTGCTCCCCGATCACGTCTTCAGAAGCAGCGATCCGGCCGTCGTCGGGGTCGAGATCCTCGGCGGGACCCTCCGGACCAACGTCCCGGTCGCCGCGTTCCAGGGAGCCGGTGAACCATCGCGCGTGGGCGTCGTCAAGGGGATCCAACACGAGGGCGACGACATCGAGTCAGCTGGCAGCGGCGAGCGCGTCAGCGTCGCGATCGACGGCCCCACGATCGGTCGCGGCCTCGATGAGGGCGACGAGCTGTGGACGGAGATCCCCGAGAAGCACGCCAAGATCATCGAGCTCGAGCTGTTGGACGAGCTCGACGCTGACGAGCGCGAGACCTTCACCAGGTACGTCGAACGGGTCCGAGAAGCGGATGCCTTCTGGGGAAAATAGTCACTGCGCAGCCTGCATGAACCGGTCGCCGACGGTGTCGCGGGCACGACCGACCGCTGCAGCGACGAGTTCGACGGTCAGTTCCTGGCGGCGATCAGGCGTCAGCTCCTCGACCTCGTCGAGGGGGATCCCCGCCGCAACCGGTCGCGATTCAGGCGGATAGATGGAGACGGCGGCGGTGGGGCCAGCCGGTGTCGTGACGACCTGCGATTCGACCTCGAACGCGCCGGAGAGATGGACGCGAACGTCGTCGGCGACCGAATCGGCGGTCGTCTGGAGGGTACGAACCTGCTCCTTGGTCGCTGGTTCGGCGGCAGCCTCGCCACGGTTTTCGTACATTAGTTCAATCCCACTAGGTCGCTCCGGGGGAAAAGCTATTCGCCCCTTTACCACGGCTCGTCGGGGCGGCCGTAGGCGGCGAGCACGAGGGCGCAACCGGCCGTATCATCCCCAGGCGAGACCGAGACGAGGTGGCGATCGCGGTCCTCAATCGTCCAGTCGCGCAGCTCGATGCCATGCGCGATACCGGCCTCGAGCTCGGCCTCGACGGTCGCAGCCGCAGCGTGTCCCTGCGCGGAGGCCTCGTAGAACAGTCCACCCGCCCTGGCGGTGTCCGCCCAGGCGAGACCGGCCGTGGCGTCCTCGCCGGTGGTCGTCGCCACGGCTTGTACCACGTGGAGCCGGTCGCCGATATCGCCCACCGTGGAGAGATCGGTCGTCGACACGACCTCCGCCTCGGGCGGGATGACCGATGAGAGGCGGACGAGGTTGTACTTCTCAGCGCCCACGGCAGCCAGCGCGCTGTCGTAGGCGGCCATCTCGGTCGGCCCGGTACCCGTGGCCGTGACGATACGTATGGTAACCATTGTGCGTCTCGTTGATCCGGCTCAATGCGGTGGAATCAGTAGGCGTAGTCCGCCCAGCCGTCTGAGGTGACCGGTCCGGAGTCGCCCTCGTCCTCGATGCGCTGTCGCGCCTCCTGGAAGTCGGACTCCGTCACGGCCGTTCGGCCGTCCCGGATGGCGACCATGCCGGCCTCCGTCGCCAGGCTCTCGATGTCGGCCCCGGTGTAGCCCGGAATCGACTCGGCCAGCTTCCCGAGATCGAGGTCGTCAGCCAGCGTCATCGAGCGGGTGTGGATCTCGAGGATCGCCTCGCGTCCCTCGACCTCTGGCCGTGGGACCTCGATGAGCCGGTCGAAGCGACCCGGCCGGAGGATGGCGCGATCGAGCATGTCGAAGCGGTTCGTCGCCCCGATGATGCTGATCTCACCACGGGCGTCGAACCCGTCCATCTCCGACAGCAGCTGCATCATCGTCCGCTGCACCTCGGCATCGCCGGAGGTCTTCGATTCGGTCCGTTTGGAGGCGATCGCGTCGATCTCGTCGATGAAGATGATCGCCGGCTGTTCGTCGCGGGCGAGCTGGAAGAGGTCCCTGACGAGCCGTGAGCCTTCGCCGATGAACTTGCGGACCAGCTCGCTGCCGGCCATCTTGATGAACGTGGCATCGGTCTGGTTGGCAACGGCCTTCGCCAGCAACGTCTTGCCGGTCCCCGGGTCGCCATGGAGCAAGACGCCCGACGGGGGGCTCACGCCGACGGCCTCGAACTGCTCGGGATTTTGCAGCGGGGCCTCGACGGCCTCGCGGACCTCCCGGATCTGTTCGTCGATCCCACCGATGTCGTCGTAGCTGACATCTGGCGAGCGATCGATCGCCATCGCCTGGGCCCGGGCGTCGGTCTCCGCCTCGAGGACGTCCTGCACGGTGAACGAATCGTTGACGGCCACGCGGTCACCGGGATCGAGCTCGGTGGCCTGGGTCGCCGACAGGTCCGTCAAGATCTCCTGGTTGTTGCCGTGTTGGCGAAGCAGTCCCTCGCGGGTGTTCGGCCAGACCTCCTCGAGCGTGGCGACGTACAGCGCAGAGGTCTTGAGCGACTCGTTCTCGCGCTTGAGGCGATCGACGTCCGCTCGCAACGTCTCGCCGCGTTCCTCGGCTCGCTCGACCTCCTGCTCGAGCTGATGGCTGATCTCGATCAGCTCATGGAAGTGCTCGATCATCGCCTCCAGGCGCTCCTCGTTGGACATATCCGGGTCCAGCTGGAGTCGCGGACGGTCCGGGATGGAGGGACTGTGCGACATTGATACGGACGTAGGACGTGGGATATAGAAGTGCCTTTGGGTCGCGACTACGCGAGGTCGATTTCGGCGACCTGTTCGTACTGATCGAGCCGGTCGTGATAGACATCGATCGCCGACTCGATCGGCGCTGCTGTCGTCATATCGACGCCAGCGGTCTCGAGCAGATCCATCGGATACTCGCTCGATCCGAGGCTCAAGAAGTCGATATAGCGGTCAGCGGCCGGTTGGCCGTTCTCGATGATGTCCGCCGCGATGGCGACGGCCGCGCTGATGCCGGTGGCGTACTGGAAGACGTAAAACGGCCGGTAGAAGTGCGGGATGCGCATCCACTCGCGGACGATGTGGTCGTCGATGGCCGCGGGTTCGTAGAAATCCGACTTGATCGTCCCGTAGATATCGTCCAGTCGATCGGCCGTGATCGCCTCGCCAGCGGCGGCCAGCTCGTGGGCCTCGCGCTCGAACTTCGCGAACATCGTCTGGCGGTACAGAACGGATCTGAAGCGTTCGAGGGACTGATCGAGGACGTGCTGCTTGAACACCGGGTCCGCCTCGGTCTCGAGCAGGTGGTTCGTGAGGAGGACCTCGTTGACGGTACTCGCGATCTCGGCGATGAAGATCGAATAGCTCCCGTAGATGTACGGTTGGGCCTCGCTGGTGAACTCCGAATGGAGGGAGTGGCCGAGCTCGTGGGCGAGGGTGTACATCGAGTTGATGTCATCCTGGTAGTTCATGAGGATGAACGGCTGGGTGTCGTAGGTGCCACCCGAGTACGCCCCGCCTCGCTTGCCGGGGTTCTCATAGACGTCGACCCACTGCGATTCGATGCCCTCGGCCACCCGTGTGCGGTAGTCGTCGCCGAGGTAGTCGAATGCGCCCGTGACGTGCTCGACGGCGTCCTCGTAGGGGAGCTCCGGGTTCTCACCCTCGGCGATGGGTGCATACAGGTCCCACATCTGGAGCTCGTCGACGTCGAGCATGGTCCGCTTGAGGTCGACGTGTCGATGCAGCGCATCGAGGTTGTCGTCGATCGTGTCGACGAGGCGGTCGTAGACCTCGACCGGGATGTTCGGCCCCGACAGCGACTTCTCGAGGGCGCTGTCGTAGTTCCGGGCATCGGCGAGTTGTCGCTCGCGCTTGACGACGTGGCTGTAGGCCGTCGCCACCGTGTTGCGATAGTCGCCCCAGGTGTCGAAGTACGACTCGTAGACGCGACGGCGCACGTCGCGATCTGGCCGCTGCAGGAGGGACGTGAAGTTGCTCACGGTGATCTCGATCTCCTCGCCGTCTGCGTCCTCGACCGACGGGAAGGTGAGGTCGGCGTTGTGGAAGATCTGATACACATCGGAGGGCGCGCCGAGCACGTCGGAGAGGTCCGCCAGGAGCTCCTCGACCTCCGCCGACCGCGTGTGCTCGCGAAGGCGAATCACGTCGTCGATGTAGTGCTCGTAGATCCCGAGGCCGTCGACGGACGCGATCCAGTCCTCGATCGTCTCGGGGTCGAGTGACTGGAGCTCCGGTTCGATGAAGCTCGTCGCCGCGTCCGCCTCAGCTGCCAACGTCTTTGCCCGTGAGGTGAGCGCCTGATAGCGCTCCCGTCGCGTGTCCTCGTCCCAGCGCATCCGGGCGTAGCTGGTGACCGTGCTAACCGTCCGTTCGAGGTCCTCCTTCGCCTCAAGAGCCTCAAGCAGCACCGCACCTGACTCGTCCAGGCGGCCCTCGTACGCCTCCATCCGCTCGATCAGCTCCTCGACCGCCTCGAAGTCCTCCTCCCACGCCTCGTCGTCCTCGTAGATCGATTCCAGCGACCATTTGTAGTCGTCGTCGATGGTATCTCGTTCGCGTACCTCGCTCATCGGTTCGACTGTAGCACGGTCGCACTAAAGCGTTTCACGAAAGCGGCGATACGTCGATGACGCCTGAGTCGCCAGCCAGCGCGGTTGTGAGGGTATGACACGCCTCACGGATCAGTGGTGAACCGACTGACAATCCGTTGGGCCACCCTGGCCCGGGTCTCGAGACGGAGTCGATGACCCTCGAACACCTCGACCACGTCATCGATGGCCTCCTGATCGATCCGGAAGTCAAGGGACGGGTAGGCCACATCAACGAGGACGAGCGGGTGGGCGCTGGCCGGAGCGACCCCGTCCGGTCCGTCGACGGGCGGACCGCTCAACAGCACCTCGATGTCGTCGAGGGGGCGCTCGCCCGTCGCGACTGCCGTGGTGAGCGAAACCGCCCGTCGGACGAGCTGGCGCGGGAACCCACCGGCACTGAAGGTGAGGATCACGAAGGGCGCCTCCTCGCGCACCTCCGTCCGCAGCGTCCGTTCGGTCCCGGTCTCATCCGGCGTGAGGTTATGGAAATCGTGTGCGCCAGCAAGCCGGTCCATCGCACGCGACAATCGATCGAGCTCGAGGGAGGCATCCTCCTGGTGGAGGTAGTACTCGTAGGTCCTCGCACTGGCAGCATGGGTGGCATGGAAATCTTCAGACACCTCGGTGCGCGACCAGGCGCGGATGTCTGGCGGGAGGACGCCGTTGAGCACGGCAGGGGTGACCCACCGAGGAGCCCGGAAGGTCACCGTCTGCGCCAGGGCAGAGACCCCGGCATCCGTGCGACCGGCAGCACTATAGTCTGCAGGTGGTGCACTCGCCTCGTCGATCAGCTCGGCCAGGCCACGCAACAGTGTCCCCTCGACGGTCGTCACGTCTGGTTGTCGCTGAAACCCGTGGTACGCGCTCCCGTCGTAGGCCACCCGGTACGCCCGTTGTGCGACCTCGGTGTCCCCCGCCACGGTCACTCGTCGGGGAGGAATCGCTGGAGTGGTTCCTGCTCCTGGTCGCCGCTGGCCATGTCCTTGACCGTGACCGCATCCTCCGCGAGATCGCGCTCGCCGACGATGATGGTCGTCGTTGCGCCGGTTGCATCGGCATAGGAGAGCTGCGAGCCGAAGCTCCGGTCGGCCACGCCGATCTCGACGATGTGTCCCTCCTGGCGGAGGTTCCGCGCGATGCGAGCGGCCGTCGGGCGGGTATCGCCCACCTGAAGCACGTAGTAATCAGCACTGCGCTCGCCCTCGGCCAGCACGCCAGCGCGTTCGAGCAACAGGGTGATCGGTGCCAGACCGGGGGCGACGCCCACCGCAGGCATCGCCGGCCCGCCGACGCTTTCGATGAGGTCGTCGTACCGCCCGCCACCGAAGATCGACCGATTCACCTCGCCGTGGGTGTCGAAGCACTCGAACACGACGCCGGTATAGTAGTCCAACCCACGCGCGGTCTCGAGTGAGGGGGTGCAGTACTCCCCGACGCCGAAGTCCGCTGCCGCGGAGAGGACCGCCTCGAGCTCGTCGACGGCCGTGGCGACCACGTCGCTATCGGTCGAACGACGCAGTAGGTCGAGGTCATCCGAGGCCGATCTGAGCAGCGTCGCCACCTCCTCGGCGGCCGCTGCGTCCATCCCGGCGTCGACGAGCTCCTCGACGGTGGTCTCGACCGCTTCCGTGGCGCTTCGGTCGACGGCGCGGATGGCCGCCTGCGTCTCCACGGCCGGATCGGCCCACTCGATCAACGCCACGAGGATGTCCCGGTGTGAGACCCTGAACTCGAAATCGTCCCCCTCCAGGCCGAGCTCGGTGAGGATGTCGCCGACGCACGCGAGGATCTCAGCGGTCGCCGCCGGGCTGTCCGACCCGAAGATGTCGATGTTGGTCTGATAGAACTCGCGAAATCGGGCCTGTTGTGGCTCCTCGTACCGCCAGAAGGGGCGCGTCGAGTACCACTTGATGGGCTTGGTCAGCTCCTGATGGCGGGCGGCCACCATGCGGGCCACGGTCGGTGTCAACTCGGGCGTCATCGCCACGTCCCGGCCCCCCTTGTCGGTGAAACTGTAGAGCTCCTCGACGATCTCCGGGCCGCTCTTGTCGATGTACAGCTGCGTCTGCTCGAGCGCGGGGGTTCCCACCTCGTCGAAGCCGTAGCTTCGAACGACCGACTCGATCGTCTCGATGACCTGGCGCCGAGGGGCCATCTCCTCGGGGTAGAAATCACGGAACCCTTTCAGCGGTCGATACATGCTCGTGGTCAATCGGCGAGGACAATCAAAGGTGTTTCCGGTCTCGCCTGGTCAGCGCCGTTTGATGTCGAACTTCTTCTGATCGGGCTGCAGTTCTCGGAGCAGCTCCTTCATCTGCGCTTCGTCGATCTGCTGGTTGACACGACCACTTTGGACGAGCGTGATGAGCTGTTGCTCGATCTTCTCACCCTGTTGCGGGCGGCTCATCTTCACCGAGTTCAGGCGTTTCCGGGCGCCATCGGTGAGATACTGCGTGAGGACCGCCTGCTTTTGCTGCTCCGCTGCCTCGCGTTGTGCCTGCTGGACGTCCTCCCCGCCTGACTCTTGCTGGAGCTCCTGGAGGCGCTCCTCGCGAAGTTGCTCAAGCTCGTCGTCGCTATCACGTCCGCTCATTCGTGGGCAAACGTAGTGGAGGACGCGGGAAAATCATTACGGAGGCATACCTCCCCGGGACGACAGCGGTATGAAGCGCCGAGAATCAGGCGTAGCGTTCGAGTTCCTGGCGGTCAAGCGAGCCGATGACCTCGTTGGCGACCTCGTCGAGCAGGGCGCGGCCATCCGGTGCGATGCGTCGTCCGGCGCCTTCTTCGAGCAGGATGAGGTCCTCGTCTTCGAGTTGCTGGAGGATCACCCGGATGATCTTTCGGCTGCCATCGACGCGGTGAGAGGGTCGTGAGCCATAGCGGTTCGAGCCCTCCTTGCGGGCCCCGTACTCGGTCGACAGGCGCGATACACCGATCGGGCCCTTGATCGCGACCTTGCGGAGGATGCTCGCCGCCCGGATGAACCAGAAGTTCTCCTGTTCGGGTGGGAATTCGTTGGCAGCGCTCGTCTTCGCGTACGCCATCCATTCCGGCTCCTCGAGACGTCCCTCGAGTCGCTCTGAGAGCTCCTCGATGAGGGCGTCTGCCGGGACGTCGTAGAACGTGACCATGTTATACCGACGTTTCCTTCGTTCGCATTTAACCCCATCGGCTGGCGGAGCAGGGGCTTTATCGCCTGCCTGGCCCATCGATCGGCCATGGATGAACGGGCGGCACTCGCCCTCGTCGAGGCGTTCGTGTCCGGCGCCGGCGACGATGCGGCCGTGGTAGACGAGACGGCCATCGCCGTCGATATGCTCCATACCTCGACCGACTACCCCCCAGGGGTCAGTCCCTACACGGCCGGCTGGCGGACCGTCTCCGTCGCGCTCTCTGATATCGCTGCGGTCGGGGCAACGCCGACGGCCACCCTCTCGGTCTACGCGCCACCACGGTTCGACCAGGACGAGCTCGAGGCCTACCTCACCGGCGCCATCGATGCCTCGTCCGCCGTCGGGGCGTCCTACGTCGGTGGCGACCTCGATATTACCGACGAACTGACGACCGTTGGGATCGCGTTGGGGGACGTCGCAGACCCGACCGGTCGTGACGGCGCTCGCCCGGGTGATGCCGTCGTCGTCACCGGCACCCTCGGCAGAGGGGCGCTCGCCGTCGACCACTTCGAGGCGGGGGATGTCGAGTCCGGGAACGAGCTCTTCCAAGTGACGCCACGGGTCACGGCCGGACGGCACCTCGGCGCCGTCGCGACCGCGATGATCGACTCGAGCGACGGATTGGCTCGATCGTTGCATCTCCTTGCCGAGGCGAGTGGCTGCGGGTTCGACATCGAGGAGGCAGCGCTGCCGGTGGACCCTCGGATCGACGATATCGCCGAGGACGCCCAACAATACCTCGAGTACGGCCTCTTCTGGGGCGAGGATTTCGAGCTCGTCGCGACCGTCCCGCCAACGGAGGTATCCTCGCTTGCGACGGGCCTCGATGTCGACCTGACTCGCATCGGAACCGTGACGGACAACGGTGTCACGATGGATGGTCAGGCGCTACCCGACCGTGGGTACAGCCACGAGTAACCCTAGTGGAACGTTAGAGGATCTCGATCGGTACGGGCGTGAAACAGAGCACGCCGACGGCGAAGGTGAGCACGCCAACGAGCACGCGGGTGCGATCGAGCGGGGTGTCGTCGATCGGATCGGCCGGACCGACGGCAGCAAGGAGAATCCCAAACACCCCCCAGAGCACCCACACGGAGATCGCGTGCAGCGGTGTCCCGAACACGCTGTAGAGCGTGAGGGCCATCCCGAAGAGTACGAACGGAACGACGAGGCCGATCCTGGCCTGAATGGGACCGAGCATCGCCCGTGTCACGTGTCCGCCATCGAGCTGACCGATGGGGATGAGGTTGAGGACCGTGATGAACAGTCCGAGCCAGCCCGCGAGGACGACCGGGTTCACCGACGTGCGTGGATCATCGAAGTACAGCGGCTGATCGACGGCCCAGGCGAGGAACTCGAGAAGCGGTGGGAAGCCGATGGCCAGTTCGATGGTCGACTCACCGCCGATCACCCCTTCTGGAGCGGTGACCGGTGGGAGGTGGAGCCCGATGAGCGTGATGAGCACCGTCGCCACCAGCCCGGCGATCGGGCCCGCTATACCGATATCGAAGAGCGCTCGGCGATCGGGGATGCGACCGCGGATCTTGATGACCGCACCCATCGTCCCGAAGATGGTCGGGACCGGGAGGAAGTACGGCAAGCTCGCTTGCACCCCATGGACGCGCGACATGAGGTAGTGACCCAGCTCGTGGACACCGAGGACGAGGATGACCCCGGCGGCGAACGGCCAGGCATCCAAGATGGAGAGGAGATCCGAGCTCGGGTCGATGTGATACCACATCGTGCCGACATAGAGGGTTGATAGAATCGTCGCAAGCAAGAGGAGGACGTTGGTCCAGGGAACCCCATCGATGCCCAACGAGACCGGTTCGGCCACGATGACGCGGGTCCGGTTGTCATCATCGGAGCCGACTCGCTGCAGTCGTATCTCGTACCCAGCATCGCGGAAGGGCTGCCAGAGCGCTGCCTCGAGTTGCTCTACAGGGACGAGCGGCTCGCCGAAGTACAGCAGCTGCTCGCCATCGCGACGGATGCCGTAGACCCGAAAGTGTTCGCGCAGTTGCTCGCTATCGGGAGCGTCAGCCGGTAGGCCGGCAGCGTCCATCAATCACAGACCGGGGACCGGTGAAAAAACGTCTTCTGGCTCGCCCGTGTGATCGCTAACTCGGCGTGACCCGCCAGGTGGTCGCACCCGTGTACGACCACTTCTCGATGGTGAGATCTGAAACGGAGTCCTTGAGCTGGAGCATGAGTGCACCTATCTCCTTGGGAGAGAGGCCGACATCATCGGCGATGAACTTGCTTTTGAAGTAGAGCTCACCGTCTTCGAGTTGCTCGCGGAGATACTGTTCGAGTCGTTCCTGTTTAGATAGGTGCTGGGGCGTCTCTGTTGTGCTCATTGGGCTGGCCTGAATTAACCTCAGCGGCTACCCCAGTATATAGTACATAGACCGTTCGGACTGATTTCGCGCACTTCACCCAAGTAGCGGTTATTTTTTGGGGTTCACCTTATTTTACACCAATTTAAACCTCGGGTAGAGACGTTGAAACTGGTGAATTCAACGATTTACGGGTAAATATGGTAACTGATAGCACACTGCTAGGGACGAACCCAGCTAACGACCAAAATCACCCCCGATGAGCAGGTGGCGCCACGGCGCGCGAAGCGGTGCTCCATTCGAATCTGGACCACGATTCCTTTAGCACCCGCCTGCCATGGGGACGACAGTGACCGAGCAATCCGCTCCGACCGTCGTCGGCGTCGATGTCGGCGGGACCTTCACCGACGCGAGCCTCGAGGTGCCATCCGAGCCAGCGATCGCGGTCAAGGTGCCGACGACCGATCCTCCGACAGCCGGCGTGCTCGAATCGATCCAGCTCGCGTGCGATCGAGGTGATATCGAACCGACGGCGATCGACCAGTTCCGCCACGGCTCGACCGTGGCGACCAACGCGCTCCTCGAGCGGACGGGTGCCACCACCGCATTGGTGACGACGGCCGGGTTCAGAGATGTGCTCGAGATCGGCCGCCAGAACCGCTCGTCGCTGTATGATCTCACGGCCACGCGCCCCGAGCCACTGGTGCGCCGCGACCGGCGGTACGAGCTGGCCGAGCGTACCCCACCACCGGACCATCCGACACCCGATGATATCAGGCGACCACCGGATCCCTCTGCGGTCGACTCACTCGTCGACGAGCTCTCGAATGCGGAGTCAGTCGCCATCTGTCTCCTCCATGCTGACGTCGACGCGAGCCACGAGACGATGGTAGCCGATCACCTCAGGGAAGAACTTGACGTGCCGATCGTCGCCTCGAGCGACATCGATCCCACCGTCCGTGAGTACGAACGATCGGCAACGACCGTTGCCAGCGCCTACCTGACACCGGTGCTGGCGAACTACCTGGATGGGCTCACCGAGGAGTGTACATCCATCGGGCTGCCTCACCCACAGATCATGCAGTCCAACGGGGGTGTCGCCGCGACTGAGCGCGTCACCGAACGCGCCGTCTCCGCGGTCCTGTCTGGCCCCGCTGCGGGTGTCGTCGGGGCGGCATCGGCCGCGGACGCGACACCTGATATCGAGGCGTCGGGGTACATCACACTGGATATGGGTGGGACCTCGGCTGACGTCAGCCTCATCGAGGGTGAGGCGCCCAATCGGACCACCTCGACGACCGTCGGCGGCGTCCCAACCAGGGTCCCAGCCGTTGACGTACATACAGTTGGTGCCGGCGGTGGCTCGATCGCGTGGGTCGACGCCGGTGGGGCACTTCGAGTGGGCCCACGCTCGGCCGGGGCAGACCCGGGTCCCGCCTGTTACGGCCGTGGGGGGACCGAGCCCACCGTCACCGACGCCGCGGTGATGCTAGGTATCATCGACGCGTCGCGCACCTTCGGACGGACCGTCGATATCGACCGCCAGCGCTCCGTCGAGGTCCTCGACGAACTGGCAAGCGAGGCGGAACTGTCCTCGCCCCTCGAGGCAGCTATTGGAACCTACCGGATCGCGACGGAAACGATGACCCAGGCCATCAGACACGTCACCGTCGAACGTGGCCATGATCCGCGAGACGACGCGCTCATCGCCTTCGGTGGCGCTGGTGGGATGCATGCGACTGCCATCGCCGATCGACTCGATGTCGACACGGTCGTCGTCCCGCCACGGGCTGGGTTGCTCTCTGCAGCCGGACTCGTCGGAGCCGACGAGCGCCACGATGTCGCCCAGGGATGCCAGATCAACCTCGAACAGGCCGATAGCGACCACCTCGAATCGATCTTCGAGGAGCTGGAGAGCGAGGCTGCCGCCCGCTGTAGCGAGCCCAGTGACGCCACGTTCCAGCGGACAGCCGACCTGCGGTATGCGGGCCAGAGCTACGAGTTGACGGTCGACATCGACACACCCGTCGATGTCTCGAGGATACGCGAAGGGTTCGAACACACGCATCGACAGCGTCGTGGGTATACCCTCGACGACGGGATCGACGTGATCGCCTGTCGCCTCGAGGCTATCGTACCGAGCGAGACGGCGACCTGGCAGCGCGACAGACTCGAGTGGGACGCTCGGGAGCACCGAGAGGTGACGATCCCGCCATCGACGGTGACCTCCTTCGCCGTCTTCGAGGGGATGCCCCCGGCCTCGGCCGTCGAGGGCCCCTGTATCATCGAACAACCGAACACCACGGTGGTCGTCCCGCCGGGCTGGGAGCTCGCCCACTCGGTTCCGCTCACGATCCTCACGCGGAGGCACTCGACATGACGACAGCCATCGACGCGGTGGACCTCGAGATCATGCGACGGCAGTTCGAGGGGGTCGCAGAGGAGATGGGTCGCACCCTCATTCGAGGGGCGTACTCGCCGAACATCAAGGAACGCCGGGACGCCTCAACCGCCATCTTCGACCGCGAGGGCCGCCTCGTGGCCCAGACAGAGCACATCCCCGTCCATCTCGGGGCGATGCCAGATGCGGTCGCGGCCGTGATCAATCAGCAACCGGAGGTCGGGGCGACCTACCTCGTCAACGACCCGTATCACGGTGGCAGTCACCTCCCCGATGTCACCGTCGTTGGGCCGATCAGCATCGATGGGGTGCACGTCGGCTACGGTGCCGCCCGGGCGCACTGGGCCGACATCGGCGGACCGACCCCGGGTGGCCTCGCGGGTGGTGCCCGATCGATCTTCGCCGAGGGGATCCGCATCCCACCCACGCCGATCGCGGTGGGCGACGACCGCAGGGAGTCGGTGATCGACGCCCTGCTGGCCAACATCAGGAACCCACGGTTGCGACGGGCCGACCTCGAAGCCCAACTCGGGTCGATCGCGGTGGCCCGACGCCGGTTCGAGGTGCTTGTGGCCGAACACGGAAGCGATCGAATCAGTGCCGCGTTCGACGCCGTCATCGACTACTCGCGGCGGCGTACCGAGACGGCCATCGACGACCTTCCAGATGGCACGTACCAGGCCACTGATCACCTCGAGGGAGACGGCATCGAGGACGGCATGCTCCCAATCGAGGCGTCGATCGAGGTATCCGACAGCGAGATCGCGGTCGATTTCTCGGGGACCGCACCGCAAGCTGGCGGGAACATGAACGCACCCCCGGCGGTTACCAAGAGCGCGGTCTACTTCGTCGTCCGCTGTCTCACAGACCCGGACATCCCCTCGAACCACGGCTGCTATCTGCCCGTCGACATCTCGATTCCGCCCGACTCGCTGCTCGACCCGCGACCACCTGCCGCCGTCGGTGGCGGGAACGTCGAGACCAGCCAGCGTGTCGTCGACGTCCTGCTCAGCGCGTTCAGGGAGGCAGACGAATCGATACCGGCGCACAGTCAAGGAACCATGAACAACGTGGTAGTCGGCTTCGATGACGGGGCGACCTACTACGAGACGATCGGTGGCGGTGGGGGTGCAACCCCGGAGCGTGACGGCACCGATGGCGTCCATGTCAACATGACCAACACGCTCAACACGCCCGTCGAATCGCTCGAGCGGGCCTACCCGATCATCGTGGAGCGGTACGGCCTTCGGCCGAACAGCGGGGGCGATGGGACCTACCGTGGGGGATTGGGGATCGAACGGGCCCTTCGTCTCGAGGCGCCGGCGACCGTCTCCCTGCTGACCGAGCGACGATCGATCGGGCCACCGGGTGCGAACGGCGGCGAGGCTGGCGCAGTCGGCCGTAACGAGCTCGGCGGACGACACGTCGACGCCAAGACCACCCTTCGGGTCGATGCGGACACCGTCGTCCGGATCCTCACACCGGGCGGAGGCGGGTTCGGCGATCCTGCGGCCCGCGACGAGGCAGCCAAGACGGTCGACCTTGTCGACGAGAAGGTGCACGAGGAGTAACCTGGTACCTGCCGTCGCGGTGTTCGAGGCCCAGCACCGTCCAACGGGCCCCCTTGGCAACCCTTAAGGACGCCTCTTGGGTATGTCGGCCCAATGAGAGTGGTAATTTCGCTCGGAGGATCCGTGGCGTTCGCCGAGGCGGATGCCGCCGTCATCGACGCCCATGCCGAGACCATCGGTGGCTTGCTCGACGATGGCCACGAGGTGGCCCTCGTCGTCGGTGGCGGACCGATCGCCCGGGAGTACATCGAGGCCGGACGCGCGCTCGGTGCCGACGAGGTCACCCTCGACGAGATCGGTATCGACGTCACGCGACTGAACGCCCGGTTGCTCATCGAGGCGATCGGGTCGAGGGCCCACCCCTGGCCGGCGACCACCTACGCCGAGGCCGGACAGGCCATCCGACAGGGTGACGTCCCCGTCCTCGGAGGCGTCGCACCGGCACAGACGACCGATGCCGTGAGCGCGGCGACAGCCGAGTACATCGGTGCTGACCTGCTGGTGTACGCCACGAGCATCGATGGCGTCTACAGCGGCGATCCGGCCGACGACGATGGGGCAGAGCGCTACGACGAGATCGACGTCACCGAACTGCTTGAGGTGATCGCCGACATCGAGATGAGCGCCGGGAGTCAATCTCCCGTGGACCTCCTCGCGGCGAAGATCATCCAGCGCGCCGGACTTCGGACCATCGTCCTCGACGGCGAGGATCCCGCGGCGATCGGACGGGCGGTCAGAACCGGGGAGCATGCGGGCACCGACGTGCTCGTCGACGGGATGCAAGAGCCGGCCGAGTGGTGAGCTCGATGAGTGACGGCCACGTCTTCTGGGCGGACGAGGTGGCCGACCGGATCGAGTCGCGTGACCCTGACGACCCGATCGTCATCAAGGGCGGGATCTCGCCGTCGGGGATCCCCCATCTCGGCAACGCCAACGAGATCGTGCTCGGCTACTTCGTCGCGGAGGTGCTCCGCGAACGGGGTCACGAGGTCCGACAGGTCTTCACCGCCGACGATCGCGATCCGCTGCGCAAGCTACCGCGCAGGCTGGCCGATCTGGACGGCTCGATCGTCGATCTCGGCGAGGTCGACGCGGGGGCCCTCGGGCGCAACCTCGGCAAGCCATACACGGCTGTCCCCGACCCGTTTGGCTGCTGTGACTCCTACGGTGACCACTTCTCGCAGTTGATCGTGCAGATCGCAGACGACCTCGACATCCCCGTCGAGCTCATCTCCTCGACTGAGCTGTACGAATCGGGGGCGCTTGAAGCAGAGACGATGGTGATCCTCAAGCGACGCGACATCGCACGGGAGACGCTCAGCAAGTATCAAGACCGGGTCGACGAGTCCTACATCCCATTCAATCCGATCTGCAGCGAGTGCGGCAAGCTCACCGAGACGGTGACCGGTGTCGACCTCGAGGCAGGGACCGTCTCCTACCGGTGTACAGACCTCGACATCGGCGACAACACGATCGAGGGGTGCGGGCACACCGGCGACGCGAGCGTCCGCGATGGGAAGCTCCCGTGGCGTTTCGAGTGGGTGGCCCAGTGGGCGCACCTGGGCGTCGACTTCGAACCGTTCGGGAAGGATCATGCCGAGGGATCCTGGCCCAGTGGCGTCGCCATCGCCGAATCGGTCGTCGAGATCGAACCACCGGAGCCGATGGTCTACGAGTGGTTCACCTTCGAGGGCGAGCCGTTCTCCTCCTCATCGGGGCACGTGATCCTCGTCTCCGAGGCCCTCGAGCTCGTCGAGCCCGAGGTACTGCTGTACTTCTTCGCGAAGAACCCCTCGAAGGCGAGGGATTTCTCGATCGAGCGGATCGACCAGCTTGTCGACGAGTTCGACGCCCTGGAGGAGGCCTACTTCGGCGAGCGCAGCGAGCCCGAGGACCTCGTCGAACGGGCCGAGCGTCTCTATCCGTTCCTCGTCGATGAGATCGACCCCGACCGAATCCGCCTGCCCTATACCTTCGCCGCGGTGCTGTCGATGACCGACGACCCCGGATTGCAGCGAGAGATCGCCCAACGCGAGGGTCATCTACCGCCCGCACCCACCGAGGAGGCGATCGAGACGGCCCTCGAGCGGGTCGAACGGGCCGGGCGGTGGGCTCGCCGGACCGACAATCGATTCAATTACCGACTCCATCGCGAGGAACTCCCCATCGAGTCGCTCGCGCAGCCGATGGACGCCGCTTTGGCGGCCGTTGCCGACGTCGTCGAGCAAGGCGGCGATGGAGACGAGATCCAACAAGCCATCTTCGAGGCGGCACAGGCACACGAGCTCGAGCCCGCCGACGTGTTCGAGGCCGGCTATCGGCTGTTCTTCGATGAGCCGACCGGTCCGAAGCTGGGGCCGTTTCTCGCCGAGTTGGACCGTGAGTTCGTTGTCAAACGCCTTCGTCTCGAGGCCTGAGACGGCATAGGTCACCGCGTACTTGCGTATCTGGAGAAACACAATGTCCAAGGCCATTCCGTTCTGAGACCGGGTCGATGGACTTGCTGACATGGGTTCTCGTCGGGATTGCGATCTACTGGCTGGGGATGATCGTCGCCAGACGACAGGGCTGGCTCCCGTCGTCGGTCAAGACAACGGGGCCGTTCACCACGATCCGGACCCAGCGAGGCCGAGCGCTGTTGAACCGGCTGGCGAGACGGAAACGGGCGTGGCGAGCCATCGCCAATTTCGGGGTTGGCACCGCCATCGTCGTGATGATCGGAGCGTTCCTCATGCTCATCTTCTCGGCGGTACTCTCGGTGTTGTCCCCGACCCAATCACAGGTACAACAGCCCCAGAACGTCCTCGTGATACCCGGGGTCAACGATTTCCTCCCGCTCGAGGTGGCCCCGGAGATCGTCATCGGACTAGTGATCGGGCTGGTCATCCACGAGGGAGGTCACGGACTGCTCTGTCGCGTCGAAGACATCGAGATCAAGTCGATGGGCGTTGCGCTACTCGCGTTCATCCCGCTTGGCGCGTTCGTCGAGCCGGACGACGAGAGCGCCGAAAGCGCCTCCAGGGGATCGCAGATCAGGATGTTCTCAGCCGGGGTGACGGGGAACTTCATCGTCACCATCATCGTCTTCGGACTGCTGTTCGGACCGGTCGCCGGCTCCATCGCGGTTGCTCCGGGGGCTGCCGTCGGCGGCGTACTGCCGGGCTCTGGGGCGGATGATGCCGGTATCGCCAGCGGCGATCGAATCACCGAGGTGGACGGCCAGACGGTGGACGACTTCGATGATCTATCGGCCCATCTCGACGAGCTACCGGCTCGCAACCTGAGCGTCGAGATCAATGGCGAAGAGACCGTCACCGTCGAGCGATCGTTGCTGGTGACGGCAACCACCCCGGATGGACCGAGCCCGGTGTCAGAGGGCTCGACGATCCGTAGCATCGATGGCCAGCCGGTCCACACCATGCCCGCCTTGCTGGACGAGCTACAGGGCGTGACCGAGGTCGAGGTGACCTCCGCGACAGCCGATGGGGAGGAACGGACCGACACGATCCCGATCGGGTCGCTGTCCACGGTTGCTGATGGACCGCTCAATGATGCTGGGGTCACCGAGGGAACGGACATCGTCATCACCTCGATCGACGGTGAGCAGGTCGTCTCGACGGACGACCTCCAGGAGATCCTCTCAGCCCGGACGCCAGGATCGACGGTCCCACTCGAGTACTGGACAGATGGCGACCGGCAGTCGGTCAACGTCACCCTCGGCGAGGCGAGCGATGGCGGGGGCTACCTCGGTATTTTGACGTTCAGAGGGATCAGCGGCATGAGCATCAGCGATTTCGGGATTCGTGAGTACCCGAGTGACCAGTACCTATCGCTCCTAGGCGGCGGTGACCCCGCAGACGATCCACTCGGCATCGCCGATTCCTTCTTCGCGAAGCTGGTGGTCGCCATCTTCCTCCCACTCGCCTCGATCGTCCTCGGCGGACTCTTGCCGTACAACTTCCCCGGATTCACCGCTGATACGGCCAACTTCTTCATGATCGAGGGACCACTCAGTGGACTGGGTGGAGGCGTGTTCCTGCTGGCCAACCTGCTGTTTTGGACCGGATGGATCAACCTCAACCTCGGGATCTTCAACTGCATCCCCGCCGTTCCCCTCGATGGCGGTCACATCCTCAAGGCGAGCCTCGAATCGATGCTGTCTCGACTGCCGATCGAGGTGAGCCATCGGCTGATCAGCATCCTGGTCACCCTGATCGCGCTGGTGATGTTCGCGAGTTTCCTCATCATGATCTTCGGGGCGGGGATGCTCGGCTAGGTGTAGCTGCGCGAGACGAGGTTACGGTGGCTCAACACCCATCCGATCGTAGAACTCCGCAGGTGTCTCGTCGATCCGCTCGAAGCTACCGAAGTCTCGCTCGTGGTGTCTGATGATCTGTTCGGCGATCCAGGCCGAGAACTCCTCATCGAAGCGCCACTCCCCCTCGGGGATATCGAGTTGCAGGCGGTCATCGGTGGCAACCGCGACGAAGACGTGATGGATGCCGAGGATCACGTCGGCGAAATCGAGCGCGTCGATATCCCCGCCAGATCGCTTGGCCTTGAGTTTCTCGAACCCTTCGTCGGTGAGTTCGAAGTACTTCCGATCGGGCTCGTCCTCCCGCTCGATTCGGTCGGCCAGCCCTTTCTCCTCGAACTTGTACAAAATCGGATAGACGGTTCCATACGATGGTTCCCAGTGACCACCGCTGAGTTCCCGAATCTCCTTGAGTATCTCGTACCCATACCGCGGCTTCTCTGCGAGCAGTTCCAACACGAGATACGCCAAGAGCCCCTTTGGGGGGCCGGCCTTGCGCATTGTATGTTGTGCTAGCGCTCCACTCGGGCAAAGCCTTACGGTACCGGCAGACTGGCGAAAACGACAGCACCTTGAGGGTCCGCCAAGATATATCGACCATGCCACGACGACGGGTTCCACCCACCGACGAGGGGTGGTACATGCTGCACGATATGCGGCGGGTGGATTGGACTGCCTGGAACGAGCTACCAGCTGAGGAGCGCGATCGGATCCGCTCGGCTGGGCAGGACGTGCTCGCAGAGATCCTCGAGGCGGGAAAAGAACAGGAGGGCGACTCTGGCTTCTTCGTCGGTCTCGGCCACGAGGTCGATCTCATGGGCATCCACCTCCGACCGACGCTCGCTGACCTCGATGTCATCGAGCGACGCATCGATGCGAGTTTGTTGGGTTCGATCACCGAACGCGTCGACTCCTACGTCTCCGTCACCGAGGTCTCAGGATACCTCATCACCGACTACTTCGAGGAGGATGGCGAGGTCGATCAGGGGATGGAGAACTACATCGATCATCGACTCCACCCCTCGATCGCAGACGCGGAGTTCGTCTCGTTTTACCCGATGTCCAAACGCCGCGAGGGAGAGGACAACTGGTACGACCTGCCGTTTGACACCCGGGCCGAACACATGTCCTCCCACGGCGAGATCGGCAAGAGCTACGCCGGCGAGGTCACGCAGATCATCTCAGGTAGCATCGGCTTCGAGAGCTGGGAATGGGGGGTCACGCTCTTCGCCAACGATCCCACGTCGGTCAAGGACCTGCTCTACGAGATGCGCTTCGATCCCTCGACCTCACGCTTCGCCGAGTTCGGTCCGTTCACCATCGGCCGACCGATGTCGCCGGAGGACCTGCCCGCGCTGTTGACAGGCGAACCCATCGGCGTCGAGGACGACGAGGCATCACACGCGAGTACCGGCGATACCCAGGCGGAAGCGATCCGCGACGAGCTCGCAGAGGCCGGCGTGTATGCTGGCCAACCCCACGGCGAGGATATCCATGCCCTCGTCCTCTACTCTGAGGCCGATCACGAGGAGCTCATCGATCGGGTCGACGAGATGGCCTCGAATTTCGACCACTACGGCACCCACATCGACACCGGGGTGTACGCAGCCGAGGATCGGTACGCGGTCGTCAGCCTCTGGGAGACCGCCAGCGCCGCGGATACCGCTGGTGGGTTCCTGACCGAGCTACCCGGTATCGAGGAACGAGCCGGTCAAGGCGATGGCTGGGAGACGATGGGGATGTTCTATCGGGTCAAACCCGAACACCGGGAGGACTTCGTCGAGACCTTCGACGCCGTCGGGGAGGAGTTGGCTGACATGGAGGGCCACCGAGACTCGGTCCTGTTCACCCGGGTCGACGACGACTGCGATATGTTCATCTCGAGTCGGTGGGACGCTCGCGAGGATGCGATGGCCTTCTTCGGCGGTGAGGCCTTCCGCGAGACGGTCCAGTGGGGACGGGACGTGTTGGAGTCGCAACCGAGACACGTCTTCCTCGCCTGACGCGTCTCGACTGCCGCCACGGAACGACTTTTGTTTGCCGAGAGCCAAAGCTGGGTACCATGACGAAACGCCGGGTCACGCTGCCCGCAGAATCTGAATCCAGCTACAGCGACTTCGTCGAGTCGATCGAGGAGCGGTTGACCACCGCTGACGACCTGGGCGATGCCGTCCAAGAGATTCTGGTAGACCTCAACGGCGATCGGGAGGTCTACGAACGGTGGGTCGCCGACGAGGCGGTGACCGCTGCCGAGCGGGTTCGGGTGTTGAACTACCATCCCGACCATGCGGCGCTCGAGAGCGAGTGGTACGCCGAGAAGGACGAACCGTCGTTCAAGCGATCGAAGGCGCTCCAGTGGCTCTGGCGGCAGTTCGACCGGACACCTCTCGCCAACAACGTCGCGCTCGGGCTCGAGTTCAGACAGATGCTCGCATCGCTCCTGTTCGAGGATGCCGGTGACAACCTCCGCATCTTCCGGGACGTCACCATGACCTACGGCCACAACATCACCATCGGTGACCATTCGGTCATCCACGATGGGGTGCACCTCGACGACCGTGGTCGACTCACCCTCGGCGATCGCGTCAGCATCAGCGAGAACGTCCACGTCTACAGCCATGATCACGATGTCGTCGATCAGACTGGGGTGACCAACTACCACACGATCATCGAGGATGATGCCCGGCTTACCTACGATGCGATGGTCCGAGGCGGCATCAAGATCGGCGAGAACGCGCTCGTCGGGGCCAAATCGTCCGTACAACACGACATCCCCGCCCACCACATCGTGGTCGGCTCGCCCGCGAGACCCGTCCGCATCAAACCCGGGTGGGAATCCGAGGCGCAACCGCTTGATGTGGAGCTATCCTCCGACCGACAATCGCGGATCATCACCCGCGATATCCCTGACGAGGCGGCACTGTTCGACGAGTTCCAGCGTGACCTCGTTCCACCGGATAAGTAACATCAAAACCCAAGTGTGCTGACCACGTAGTGGAACCCGACAATGGACTGGAACGTGGTGTTCGCGATCGTCGCCCTCGCAGCCCTGTTCCAGCTCGCCTTCTTCTGGTACTACCTCAAGTCCGGTCAGCGACGAGACTCGGTCTACCCGAGTGCCACCGGTGAGTCGAGCGATAACACCACCGTCCCGCAAGGCAACCAACGGGCCTCCGGTCACCCCACCGGCGGAACGGATCCCGTGCTCACCTGCTCGGAGTGTGGGTACGAGAACGAGTGGGATCCGACATTCAGTTTCTGTGCCAACTGCGCCAGTCAGATCAGTCGCTGAGGAGGATCCTCGTGCCGTCGCGATCAACGTCGGAGCCAACAGCACGCTTCCCGGGATTCGTGGCCGGTTGTGGTCAGATGGTACGTTCGAGTATATCCCGATTCCAGAGCGAAAACCGACCGCTACGCCTGTTCCGACGTACGGAGACCTCTCGCTTGACGTGCCAGGTGATCTCGAGGACGTCCCCATCCATCTCGACCCGAGCTTTGCCGAATATCCGTGCTGTGAGGCGTACACCTACGGCGACGAGCACGGCGTGAAAGCCGGACCGTTGTCAGCCCTCGAAGCCGGCGACATCGTCTGGTTTTACGCCAGTCTGGAGCCGGTTTCCACTGAACCGACCTGGGCCCCCGAAGACTGGGGTGCGTTCGTGATCGGTCAGTTCACGCTGGCGGTCGATCCGATCGATCCAGCGGAGATGACGACCCTGTCCCCGTCGATCCGTGATCGATGCAGGACGAACGCACATTTCAAGCGGAGCGACCCCGATGCGAAGGTGATCCTCCTGGGGGACCCCGATGGATCGAACCTCCTCGAGACCGCGCTTCCGCTGAGTACCTCCGCGGCCGGCGTCGAGGCCAACGAGTACGTCACCGAGTTGGCCGGCGATTCGGGTGCGGGGCCGTGGTGGCGACGGGTCCTCCACTTCGACCGACGGGCAACAGCGACCCTCAGGGAGGCGATCGACACTGGCGCGACCCAGCCGCGTGGCGAGTCCCTCGCATCGACGGACAAAACCTGAAGCTCCTCCGCCAAGATCAACTAGGTATGTATCGAGCGATCCTTCCGGACGGAAATCTGGTGTGTGCCTACTTCGAACGCGGGGACCACGGTGTCGAGGTGTACACCGACGAGGACGAGCTCAAGGCGTTCATCCCGTATGAGAACCTCATTGCCCTCATGAACGACGATGTTACCGTCGAAGAGCACAGAGGCGTCATCTGATCGATTCGGTGACTACCAGGGGTACGCCCAGCGGTGGCTCAGATGTTCTCTTCGCCACCGACAGCGAGGCCCATCTCGCTCGCCTGGTAGATGCCGATGAGTTCGCTGATAAGTTCGTCGTAGCTCTCATCGTCGATCTTGAGCGCATCGAGCTGGGCAATGGTGTCTTCCGAAATCTCGATTGTCGCCATACCTAGTGATTCGCCTGGGATACAGATAAGCGCGTGGCTCTAGGTACTCCAGGTTACCGTGTGGGCCCCGTTACGCGACTTCGAAACCGCGTTCTCGAA